>JAICJQ010000002.1 GCA_025928335.1 Gemmatimonadaceae bacterium | reverse complement strand
TTGTGAGCTTGGCGTATCTCGGCCGCTGGCTGGCGTACCTTGCCATCTATCTCGTGATGGTGAACGTCATTCGCGCTCGTGACGTCTCGGCGGTCTGGGGCACGCTTGAATCGACCGTGCTTGCCATTGCCGGCTTCGGCATCTTCCAGGCGATCTTCCTGCCCGGCTTCGCACAGCTCGTGTACGCGGACTCGCGGCCATATCTGGACTGGGATCCACAAGGCCATCGCCTCGTGTCGACGATTCTCGAGCCGAACATCGCGGGCGCGATGTTGATGTCGATCCTGCTCGTCGAGCTCGCGCAGCTTTCGGTTGGCGCACGCGTGCCGAGGTGGAAGCCGCTGGTGTTGTTCACGGCGCTCGTGCTCACGCTGTCTCGAAGCTCCGCGTTCGGCCTCGTGCTTGGGATCGGTGTCATCGTCACCGTGTACGGCATTCCCAAACGACTGCTTCGCGCGGCAGCGGTCGCCTTCGCGCTTGCCCTCGCCGCCCTTCCCAAGCTCGTCGCGTTCGCCGCGTCGTACGGCAAGATCGGCATCGATGCATCGGCCATGGCCCGAGTCGCGGCGTGGGCCATGGCTCTTCGGGTGTTCGCCGACCATCTCTGGTTCGGGGTGGGCTTCAATACTTATGGATTCGTCGTCGAGCGAGAGTACGGCATTCCACGGTTCGGTGTAGCGAACTACTCCACCGATGGCGGTTTGCTCTTTGCCGCCGTCATGACCGGAGTCGTCGGCCTCGTCCTACTGCTCTGGATGTTCATTCTGATCTATCGACGCTGTGCATCGGTGTGGCGCGCAAACGGCGCCACCGCCGAACATCGGGGAATCGCCATCGGAACGCTGGCGTCCATCGTGGCCATTTGCGCGCACAGTGTTTTCGTGAACAGTCTCTTCACGACGTTCGTGATGGAAATCATGTGGGTGTTGGTCGGACTCACGTTCGCGATCGCCCATGACACAGCGCGGTCCGCGCGAGCTGCGCGCCTCCAGCCCGACGTCTTACTCGAATGAGCGTCGCGCGATCGATTCGGAAGCGTGTGCCGGCGGCCTGGCAGCCGCCGATCCGACTGCTCTACGAACGAGCTCGCGGACTACTCGAGCGCGAGCTGTCCGTCGTGGCGTCGACGATCCATCGCGGTGATCACGTCGCCGACGTCGGCGCGAATCACGGGCTTTACACGCACGTACTCGCCAAACGCGGCGCACTGGTAGAAGCGTTTGAACCGCAACCGGAATGCGTCGCGGTCCTTCGAGCCTATGCCGCACGCCGCCGAGCTCGGAACGTTCGCGTGCACCCCGTCGCGCTCTCGGCGGGGAAGGGAACGGGCACGTTGCATCTTCCCCACGGATCCGAGTCGTCGCCGTCAGCGAGTATCCGTGCAACGTCCGACACCGATGCGGCGCTCGAGGTCGCCCTCGAGCCACTCGATGCCTTCGAGTTCGCCGATCTTACGTTCATCAAGATCGACGTCGAAGGCGCCGAGCTCGATGTCTTGCGCGGCGCCGCTGAAACGCTGAGGCGATGCCGTCCCTTGCTGTTCGTCGAGATTGAGCAGCGACATCATCGCGAACCGGTCAGCGAAGTCTTCGATGAGATCGCGTGCCTCGAGTACGAAGGCGCTTTCCTCGATGCCGCGGGTCGGCTGCGTCCATTGTCCGCGTTCGACGTCGAGGAGTTTCAGCTCGAGCCAACCCACCGCGCAGGCCGCGCGCAGCCATACATCAACAACTTTTTCTTTAGCCCCATTCGCTCGACATCCGCGAGACGCCGATGGCTCACCTGACCGGCGCGCGCCGGAGCTCGCCGCTTCACCACGGCTATCTCGTCAAGCATCCCGCGCTCAACTTCGCGTTACGTACTCGCGATGCCTGGCTCGAACGCACTCGAACCGGACGCGCGACGATGTCCGTTCCGATTCCTCGGCGGTTGCTCGTTTGCGTCGGCGGTCATTTGGGCGACGCAGTCCTTGCGACGAGCGTGTTTCCAGTCTTGCAATCGGCCTTCCCCGACGCCGCGATCGGAGTGCTCGCGCCGTCCTGGTCACAGCCAGTCTTCGAGAACCACCCGGCGATTCGTTGGCGACACGCCTTCGACCATTGGAAAACGAATCGCTCGGGATCGGCAGTCGAGCGCTGGATCGAATATCGGCGAAGCCTCAACCGTTCGGTCGCTGAGATCAACGAGACGCGCTATGATGTGGCCGTCGACCTCTATCCCTACTTTCCGAACGCCGCTCGGATTCTGTCCGAGGCCGAAGTTCCCATTCGCATCGGCTACACCAGCGGGGGCGGCGGTCCCCTCTTTACGCATTCCGTTCCGTGGGTCGACACAGGTCGACACACCGTCGAGCAGCACGTCGAATTGATGCGGACGTTCCTCCCCAACCTGCCGTCGGCCCAGCCGGTGTACGACTTACCCCCTATCGCGCCCGAAACCGAAGCGCGCGGTCCGGCCTTTCTCGAAGGTCTCGGGATCGACGTTGGCCGCTACGCGGTCCTGCATCCCGGTACCGGCAACAGTCGCAAGCGATGGCCGGCGCACCACTGGCGGACGCTCATCGATCGATTGCGACAGTTCGACAAAGACCTCGCTGTCGTCATGACCGGGCACGGCGCCCCGGACATGGCCGCGATCGAGGAAATCCGAGCCGGCGATGCCTCGATCATCTCGACATGCAACCGGACGTCGTGGGACGATCTCCGATATCTCCTCGGAAATGCCGCGCTGGTCGTCGGCGTCGACTCTCTCGCGGTGCACTTGGCGGCCGCTGAGCAGGTCCCGTGCATCGCGATCATGGCGGCGACGAGCGATCCAGCACACTGGCGGCCGCTCGGCTCGCACGTCCGCGTCCTGACGAACGCGTTGCCCTGTGCTCCTTGTTTCCGTTCCACCGGCTGCGACGCCATGGCCTGCGTGCGCGACGTGACAGCAGACGAAGTTGCGCGGGCGGCCGTCGAATTCCTCGGCTCCGCAAGACATTCCGCGGCGTGAACCGACTGGGCCGTCCCTACGTCGCTTCGCTGATTGCCGCCTCGATCACCGGTTCGTCGAGGAGGGACCGCGCGACGACGAAGAGAACCACCGCCTCGACGGTCACCCGCAACGTCCAGGCGACCGCCGCGCCCGCGATGCCGTTGACGCGAATGAGATAGAGGACAGACCCGATGTAAAAGGGCAACTCGACCAGGTGAATCTTCGCCGTGAGGTCGGCGCGGCCGCGTGCCTGAATCATCGCGAATGGCGCCTGCGCAAATCCGTTCATGAGAATTCCCACAGCGAGAATCCGCAGGACTGCCGTGCTTTCTCGAGCGAATGCATCGCCGAGCCAAAGCCGCAGGATGGTTGGTGCCGCCGCGAATACCAACACGATCACCGGGACGAACGTCGTCGCGATCAATCGAACGCCGCGCCCAAGGAGCACGCGAGCCGTTGAGATGTCGGCAGCCCTCGCAAACGCGGGGAACAACGACGTAGCGACCGCAAGCGCCATCATCGCCATGAGCCGCGTCACCATTTCGTACGGCGCCGTATAGTACGCGACGACCGAGGCCGAAATCATCGCGCTGATGAAGAAGCGATCGGCCGATGACATGAGAGGGCTGAGTATGTTGCTCACCGTCATCCATGCCCCAAATCGCATCACGGGGCCGAGCGACGCGTGGAGGAGCGATGGACGGGTGGTGAGCCTCGGCGCGACGCGCTCGACCAGTGCGATCAGCGCCACGAGCCCGGCTGCTCGCGCGGCGAGCAGAACGCCCACAGCCCACGCCAGGCTGTGCGTGAATGGCATAGCTATGAGCGGGCCGAGAAAGGTCGAGATCCCGATCGGCACACGCACGGCGTTCGCCAGATCGAACCGCTCGTAGGCTTCGAGAATGCCGCGATAACCTGACGTGAGCACGACGACGGGAATTCCGACGGCGAGCAATCGCGCCGCGGCAAGCGTCTCACTTTGCAGTTGTGGTGAAACGTTCAGCCCGGCACTGGTCGCCCAACGAGCGAGCACGAGCATCGCGAGCGCGCTGGCGCAGCCGATGAGCAGCATGGCGCCGAGCGCGGCCGAGACCACTCGAGGCAGCTCGCCGTTCGCCGTGTCCTGTTGTCGGCGCTCAGCGATAATTTGCGTGAGCGCGCGGCCGAGGCCGAAGTCGAACAGGCTCGCGTAACCGATGATGCTCCACGAGAGCGTCAGAAGTCCCGTTCGCTCGGTTCCAAGCCCGCGCAAAAGCAGCGGGACGGAGCCGATGGCAACGAGAATCGGCACGCCTTGGCCGACGGCATTAAGGAGCGAGTTCATCACCAGCCGATGGCCCGGCCGCGAGAGTGCGGGCGACGATTCGACCTCTTCCATTACCAGAGCCCTCGTCCGTCGGTTCGGAGAGTCCTGAGCACGGCAAGAACTGGTGCAGACCCATCGGGCGTCGCCGCGGAGATCCTCACGAGCACGACCATTGCTCCGCATCCCCCTGCCGCTCCAGCACTCGCCCGCTCGACCATTCGCCCATTCGCCCACCTGTGAAAGTCGCCATCGCACACGACTGGCTGGTCACGCTTGGCGGTTCGGAGCTCGTACTCCGCGAGTTGCTCCGCATCTTCCCCGGCGCGACCGTGCTCACGCTGATCGACAAGATGTCGGACACCGATCGGTCCTTCGTGGGGGTCGAGCGCACGTGCACGACTTTTCTCGACCGGGTGCCCGGCGTTGCGTCCAGCTATCGACGCTTCTTGCCGCTGTTCCCCGCGGCGATGTCCTCACTTCAGCTCGGGGAGTTCGATCTCGTCATCTCCAACTCGCACGCGGTTGCCAAGGGTGTCCGGACGAGCTCGCACCAGTTGCACGTCTGTTATTGCTTGTCGCCAATGCGCTACGCGTGGGATCTCCGCACGCAGTACCTGCGTGAATCCGGGTTGACGGGCGGGATTCGAGGGTTCGCCGCGAACCGTCTGCTCGATCGCCTCCAGCGCTGGGACCGCGCGAACACCTCGCGGGTCGATTCCTTCGTCACCCTGTCGCAGTACATCGCTGATCGTATTGCCCGGGCGTACGGCCGCCCGTCGACGGTGATTCATCCCCCGGTCGATGTAGACTATTTCGGCTTCGACGCGAGTCGACGCCCCGGCTCCGGCGACTACTACTTCACGATGAGCCGATTCGTCCCGTATAAACGGATCGACCTGATCGCGCGTGCCTTCGCGCAACTTCCCGACCGCCGATTGATCATCGCCGGTGCGGGACCCGACGTCGAGAAAATCCGCGCCGCGGCAGGACCGAATGTTGAGCTGATCGGGCGCGTCACGCGCGACGAAGCGAAATCACTGCTTGCCGGAGCCCGCGCGTTTCTGTTCGCGGCTGAAGACGATTTCGGCATTGCGCCCGTGGAAGCGCAGGCGCGCGGCGTTCCAGTGATCGCGTATTCCCGCGGCGGTACGCTCGAGACGATTCGTGGCCTCGATCACGACGAGCCTACGGGAGTTTTCTTCAACGAACAGTCCGAAGCGGCAATCGCTCACGCGGTTCGACAATTCGAGGAAAACGCCCAGCGAATCGAGCCGACAGCATGCCGCGTCAATGCCGAGCGGTTCGCCGAGCGCATATTCCGCGACGAATTCTCGGCCTTCGTCGAGCGTGAGTGGCAGTCGTTTCAGGTTCGTCGGCGCACCGCCTCATGACGCGCAATCGAACGTCCGTGATCGTCGACGCGCGCATGATCGCGTCGAGTGGGATCGGCACATGCCTACGCAACACACTGCCGCGAATCCTTCGAGCAAGGCCCGACTGGCACTTCACTTTGCTCGGCGATCCGGACCGTCTCCGCGATGTCGTCTCGTCCGGCAACTCGGAGATCAAGGTCGCCGGCGCGCGGGTGTACTCGCTCCGAGAGCAGCTTGACTTTGCGCGGCTCGGCCTGCGCCGCGCCGATCTTTTCTGGGCCCCCCACTACAACATTCCACTCGCGCCCACGTCTCGGCTCGTCGTTACGGTGCACGATGTCATGCATCTCACATTGCCCGAATACCGGAACCACTGGTTGCGACGCCAGTACGCGACGACGATGTACGCCGCCGTGCGACGCCGCTCAACGGCGGTCATGTGTGACTCCGATTTCACGCGGCGCGAGTTTGAGCGGATGGTGGGCACAGCGCAGTCGACACACGTTGTGCACAACGGCGTCGATGAGAGCTGGTTCGACATTCCACCCAATCCCGACTTCGGCTCATCGCCGCGACCCTATATCGTGTTCGTCGGCCTCGCCAAGCCGCACAAAAACCTCGTCGGGCTGCTCCAAGCCTTCACGACGATACGCGATCGCGTGCCGCACGATCTCGTGATCATCGGTTCCCGACGCGACGCGCTTCGCACGAGCGATCGACGGATCGAAGAGGTCTCTGCGGCGCTGGGCGACCGCGTACGGTTCGCCGAGCACCTCGAGCTCTCCTCACTCCAGCAATGCGTCGCCGGGGCAGACCTGCTCGTGCAGCCGTCATTCTACGAAGGCTTCGGGCTTCCGCCACTCGAGGCGATGGCTGCCGGCACGGCATGTCTCGCGTCGAGAATCGACGCACTCGTCGAGGTGTGCGGCGACGCGGTCGCGTACTGCGATCCGTACGATCCCGCGGACATCGCGCGGCGCTTGCTCGAGCTGCTCGATAGTCCTGAGGTGCGCCAGCAACTCGGCTCCCGCGGGCGCGAACGCGCCCGCGCCTTCAGCTGGGATCGATCGGCGACCGAAACGCTAGCGGTCTTTGAGCAGGTGTTGGCCTCGTAGCACCGGACGCAGTCAAGGGCGCCATTCGGTCGACACTCGTGCAATGCTATTCAGCCGGTGCCGATCCGCGACGAAGTCCGCGTTCGTGACCAGCTCTCCACCCAATCCCATCTTTACACTCCACCGGGAGTCCACGCGGCCCGTGCGCCATTCCATCTCCAGGCGTGTTCGGTGCTCGCCTGGTCGGTGAGCGATCTGCTCGAAATGGAAATCCGAGAGCGTCGAATCCGACGCCGCCGAACGATACAGGTTGCCGCTTCGCACCTCGTGCGCCGCCGACAGTCTCACGCGACCGAACCGCCCCACCTCGGCGTCGAGCGTCGCATAGCCCCCCAGCCCGCGCGGACCCAGCGGGTCTCCGAGGAGATCGCCCTCCTGCTGAACGCCGCTGGAGAAATCGGTGTGTGTGTAGTAGCGGATACCCGTTTGATGGTACTCCAATCGCGCAACCGTTCGCCCGCATTCTATCAGGCAGCTCCACGCCACACCGCCGATGATCCCACCGTCCTCCAGCAACGTGCTGCGCAATCGGCGGATGTCCGCGTCGTCGATCGCAAACTCGGCGTAGATCTCCATTCCCGCGAAGGACGGCACGCGGACCCTGGCATCGCCACCGGCGAGTTTGTTCGAGAATCGCAGGTTCCCATACCCGCGATACAACATCTCTAACAGCGGAAGGTCGAAGACGGGAAATAGATCGACGACGCGGTCGGTGAACGTTCCCGCCGGCGCGCCATTGCCACCGGTTTCGTCAATCACCTCGGCGCCGAGCTCCACGTTCGGATGCGGAAGCATCGACACGTGATAGCCGGCGAGCTTCGCATGAGGATGCGTCTGATACGACGTACCGAGGTCCGCGACAAACAGCGTTCCATACATTGGACCGAGGACGCGGAACAGCCAGGGCAGCGCCGTCGGCCGCTCCGTCGAGATACGGATCATGTCGAGCGGCGGCGCATTACCCGACAGGAGTAAGCCGGATGGATATGACTGGCTGAATCCCAGGTAGCTTCGCCCGACGTCCACGACCAGGTTACCAAACGATCCGACGATGCTTCCACTTTGCACGCGGAGTGTCGCGTCACTTGGTGTCGATCGCGGCATGCCGAACGCGACACGCGGCTGAAACGCCGCAGCGAAATGGCGCCCGAGCGAAACGTCGGCGGTTGTCTCGACGGTCGTCGTCGTACCGTTCACCAGTTGGCGGCCGCCTTGATAGCTGGCCAGTGGATTGACTGTCGCGTCGATGCTGCCGTTCCCGTCCGCGGGAATAGCGCGATAAGGGGAGTCCAGAAACGTCACGTCGACGCTCACAGTCTCGATGGCACCGAGCGTCGACCGGTCGTACCGCCGAAGCCCTTCGGCGATCACGCGCGCCGCCCACTCCGTTGCGCCCGCGCGCCGGTCGAGGTTCCGCTTCGCCTCCGACAGGAGCCGCACGATCTCGCGTTCCGTGTACGGCCGCGTTCCGACGACGATCGTATCGATCAACCCGGACGCCGAAAGACGGTCGATGTCCCCATAGATCGGAGCATCGGGCGGAACGAACGCTCTCGCCTGCGCGGCCAGCCCGCGCGAGGCCACGATCGCCAGCGTGAGGACGGCGGCGAATCGTGCGATCGGGCCGCACCGGCTTCGGGTTCGTGAAAATGGCATCGTGCGTAACGGCGACGACGGCGTTGCTCGGCTGTGTATCGAGCTCCGCCACTGCGGTCGGAATGCTCACCTCGGCAACAATCGTGCGTTGCGCGCCTGTTGCGGCCGCTCGGACGGCAAAGTTTCGCCTACCTGGCGTTCCGGTACATCATGTCGATCAGTTCGTCATACATCGCCTCGGCTTCGCCGCTGCCCGCCCGTATCGCGGACGTCGCGCAATGCCGAAGGTGATTTCGCATGAGCTCCTGGCCGACCGCGCGCAACGCTTCGTGCACGGACGCGATCTGTGTCATCACGTCGGCGCAGTACCGATCCTCGTCGATCATCTTCTGTAGTCCGCGAACTTGTCCTTCGATTCGGCGCAGTCGCTTGAGATTGCGCGTCTTGATCTCCGGGTCCACACCGACCGCTTTGCGGCCTTCATGGACGCCACACGCGCACTCGGCGCGATCGCTCGCTTGCCTCATGGTTTCCATCCGCGAAGACGCAGACTGTTCGTTACGACACTCACCGAGCTGAGCGCCATCGCAGCGCTGGCGAGGACCGGATTGAGAAGAAGACCAAACCTCGGGTACAGAACGCCGGCGGCGAGGGGAATTCCGATCACGTTATAGATGAACGCCCAGAAGAGGTTCTCCCGCATCGTTTGCATCGTTCGCTTGGACAGCGCGATCGCGTCCGCGACGCCGCCCAAGTCGGCGCGCATCAGCGTCATGTCGCCCGCTTCGATCGCGATGTCGGTGCCCGTTCCCATGGCGATTCCGACATCCGCCTGAGCGAGCGCCGGCGCGTCATTGATGCCGTCGCCGACCATCGCCACCACCTTTCCCGCGTTCTGTCGTCGGGCGACTTCGCCGGTCTTTGCTTCGGGAAGCAGGTTGGCCTGCACGTTTTGGATCCCTGCCTGACGCGCGATCGACGCCGCGGTGTCTGCGTTGTCACCCGTGAGCATCACGACATCGATGCCCGCGTCGCGCATTCGGCGGACGGCTTCCGGTGAGCTCTGCCGGATTGCATCCGCCACCGCGATGACACCGAGCAGCACCTCGCGCCGGCTCACGAACACGACGGTCTTGCCCTCGGCAAACAGCCGGCGGCTTGCTTCATCGACCACACGGACATCGATGCCGGACTCTTTGGCCAATCGTTCGGACCCGACGACCACGGCGTCGCCGTCGATAACCGCGCGAACGCCACGCCCGGTCGCCGAGGCAAATCCGTTGACGGTCGGCGCAACCACCCCGGCCTCGGCGGCTCGCGCCACAATCGCCTGCGCGATCGGATGTTCCGACATCCGCTCCGCCGATGCCGCGATGGCTATGAGCATTCTCTGGTCAACCCCCGGCGCCGGCACGACGTCGGTGACAACGGGGCGGCCCGTCGTCACGGTTCCGGTCTTGTCGAGGACCACGGTGTCGACGTGTCCGGCTCGCTCCAGCGCCTCGCCGCCCTTGATGAGCAGCCCCAGCTCGGCGCCCTTTCCCGTCGCAACCATCACGGCCGTCGGAACGGCGAGACCCATGGCACACGGGCAGGCGATGATCAGCACGGACACGGCTGCCGCGATCGCCTGGCCAAGATGCGCGCGTCCGCCAACCAACACCCAAACGACGAGTGTCGCCAATGCGATCGCCATCACGGTCGGAACGAACACGGCGCTGACGCGGTCGGCCAGGTTCTGGATTGGAGCGCGCGAGGCCTGCGCCTCACGCATCAGACGAACGATGCGTGCCAAGGCGCTTCCCTCGCCGAGCGTTGTTGCTCGGGCGTGGAACGCTCCCGTGCGGTTCACGGTCCCACCGAATACGCGGTCGCCGGTGCGCTTCGTCACCGGCATCGACTCGCCGGTGAGCATCGACTCGTCCACCGCGCTCTCGCCCGACACCACTTCGCCGTCAATCGCGATTCGCTCACCGGGACGCACAACGACCGTGTCGCCCGGGCGTACCGCGCGCACCTCGACCTCCACCTCCTGGCCGTCGCGAATGATGCGTGCTCGCGCTGGCTGCAGGTCGATGAGCTTTCGAATGGCGCGCGACGTCTGCCGCTTCGCTCGCGCCTCGAGCGCACGCCCGGCCAGGACGAACGCGATGATGAGCGTTACCGCTTCGTAATAGATTTGCGGCATGACACCGGCGCGGACCAATGCGCCCGGCGCAATTGTCGCGACAACGGAAAACAGAAATGCCGCGCCGGTGCCCACCGCCACGAGCGTGTTCATGTTCGCCGATCCGTGCCGCGCCGCCGTCCATGCCATTACGTAGAAGTCGCGGCCCGCCCAACCCATCACCACGACCGTAGCCAGTAGCAAGACCCACCACGAGGCAGGAGCGCTGCCCGCCACCGCCATCATCGGGACGCCGAAGAGGAGCGGTGCGAACATGCTCAGTCCGCCGACGACGAACGCGAAGAGAGCTCGCGCTCTCAGCGTGGCGAACTCACGCTCGCGTTCGTCGTCAAGCGCGAGCTGATTTTCGATTGCGGTACGATCCTCGGCGGGCAGCTCGGCGCCATATCCCGTCGCGCGAATCTGGCCGACGAGGGTCTCGGGCGTCGTGACAGTATCGTCGTAGTCAACGGTCGCGGTGTTCGTCATCAAGTTCACCGACGCCGATTCGACGCCCGGCGCCTTCGCCAGGGCGCGCTGGACGCGCGCCTGACATGCCGCGCAGGTCATCCCGCTCACCGGAATCGTGATCGTCTCGTGCCCGCTCATGAGACGAAAGCTAATACCCCGGGGGGCTATGTGGGGCGGGCGAAAAAAAGCCCGGCAGAGTGCCGGGCCCTATTCGACCAATGCCGCGCTCAGCCTCAAATCATCGTCCACTTGAACATGGCGCGCATCACCCCCGCGATCAACGCCAATTCTGCGGCGACTCGGCTTCGCATCACCGACGCCCGAGCCGCGCGACGAAACCATCGCCGTTTCGCCGGGGCCGCCACCTCGAGCTCGGCTGCCATGTCGCGAGCGGTGCGCCAGCGCTGATCGCGCTCTTTGCTCATCGCGCGCTCGATCGTGTCACACAAGGACGCGGGTGCTCCCGGCGCGAGCGCTGCCACCGGCGTGTGCGCCTCGGCGATGTGACGTGCCGCCAGCGACTCGAAGGTTGGAGCATCGAACGGAAGCTTCCCCGACAACATGTAATACCCGAGCACGCCCGCCGAGTACACGTCGCTGCGTCCGTCGATGTCGAGCTCACCAGCCGCCTGCTCCGGCGACATGTAGTGCGGCGTCCCGAACGCTCGCGACGCATCGGCGCGAACGGGATCGAGTGACCGGAGCAACGCGACACCGAAATCCGTCAGCATCGCCCGACCGCTGGCGCGCTCGAGGAGAATGTTCTCCGCTTTGAGATCGCGATGAATTACGCCGTCCCGATGCGCCGAGTCGAGCGCCAACGCCAGGTCGCGAAGAATTCGACGCGTTTCGTCCGCCGGCAGCGCCCCTTCGCGGCGTAGACGCGTCGCTAATGATTCCCCGTGCACGTACTTCATCACGATGTAGACGAGATCGTCCACTTCGCCGAAGCTGTGCACCGGGACGATGTTCGGGTGGCTGAGTCGCGCCGTCATCCGCGCTTCGCGGCGAAAGCGCTCGCGATGCTCGTCGGACGCCGTGAACTCGTAGCGCAAAATCTTGATCGCGACGAGGCGGTGCAGCGCAATGTCCCGCGCCAGGAAGACCACGCCCATGCCGCCGCGGCCCAGCTCGCGAACGATCTGGAACTGCGCTCCCAAATGCTCTACCACCTGCTCGCGCTCCCAGTTCGCCGACACCGGCATCGAACCACCGGGCGTGGGCAACTCCAGGGTATCCGCGTAACGATCGACAAAGAGTGACAATGCGCTCATGAAACACTTCCGAAGAACCAGGACTCGAACGACCTACTCACACCATCAGACACTTCTTTCCCCAAGAGGGTTTGCCCTGCTTAAGGAAGGTCCGTGCCCGCCCTGGGCACTACGGAAGCACTTGGCCAGAAGTTACTTGCGACAGCTCGCCCACTTTTTCTGCCGAGCTAAGGTGTCCGCTTTTGGGACGATGCGGACACTCTGTCTGGCCGCGCTGAGGAATTGCTTACACGAAGTGAACGCCACGCGTCGCCTGTCACCCTCAGTGCACAAGCATCCCCGTGAATACGTACTGCTGCAACAGCACCAACACCCCGACGAGCGACGCCAGCGCGAGGCTATGAAAGAACACAAATCGGAGAATTCTCCATTCATGACCCGTCCAACCCGTCGCCGTGCTTGCGACGCAGATGCTCTGGGCGTCGATCATCTTGCCCATGACACCGCCCGAACTGTTCGCCGCCGCGAGAAGCACCGGATCCAGCCCGAGTCGCGTCGCCGTCACCTTCTGCAAGCTGCCGAATAACACGTTCGACGACGTGTCGCTTCCCGTGAGCGCTACGCCCAACCAACCGAGCATCGCCGCGAAGAATGGATACGCAGCGCCGGTGTGCGCGAACGCGAGACCGAGTATGGCATCCTCACCCGAATATCGACTGGTGTAGCCGAGCGCCAGCATCGCCGCGATCGTCAGCAATGACCGCCAGACTACACGGAAGGTCCTCAGATAGCGCTTCACGAGATCGGTGACGGAGTAACGCAGCAGGAATCCAGTGACGATCGCCGCGAGCAGAATCGCCGTCCCGGTCGCCGACAGCCAATTGAAGCTGAACACCGCCCCCTCGGGCGTCGGCGTGGGAACGACTGGCGGCACCCGCGACACGAGCTTGTCCAGGCCCGGCATCGGGAAGTTCGGCGCGGACAAATGGTTCAACAGCGTTTTTACCTGCGGCGTTCCCCAGGCGAACACGATCACCACCAGCACGATCCATGGTGTGATCGCCGTGCGAAGTCGCGGCGCAGCGGGCGCGGGCAAATCCCTATTGGGCTCGGCGATCTCCGGGCCTGCGCCCCGCGCAGCCGCCCGGCCACGCGTCGCAACAAGGAACCCTGCGAGACACACCATTGAGCACGCCGACGCAATGATGTCCACCAGCCACGGCCCGTGAAAATTCGAAACGAGATACTGCGGCACTGCGAACGTCACTCCCGCAACCAACAACGGCGCCCACAGCTCGCGAACGCCGCGGAACCCTGAGTAGGCAGCGATCAACCAGAACGGCACGATCAACGAGAAGAACGGCAGCTGGCGCCCGATCATGGCGCTCAAATGCCCGAGATCGAGACTCGTCACCCCCTGAAGCGCGATGATCGGCGTCCCGAGCGCGCCGAACGCCACGGGGGCCGTGTTCGCGATCAGCGAAAGCGCCGACGCCTCGAGCGGGGGAAAGCCAAGGCCGATCAGCATCGCGCCGGTGACAGCGACGGGCGTCCCGAATCCCGCGGCTCCCTCGAAGAACGCCCCGAAGCAAAACGCGATCAACAGCAGCTGCAACCGTCGATCGGTCGTGATCCCCGTGATCGCTCGCTGGAGCGTCACGAACACGCCGCGCTCTTCAGTAATGCGATAGAGAAAGATCACGTTGAGCACGATCCACCCGATGGGAAGCAGCCCGTACGCCGTGCCGAGCAGGGCCGCCCGTCCCGCCATGGATGCCGGCATACCGATCACCGCAATGGCGACCGCGAGCGCGGTTGCCAAGCCGGCGAGCGCGGCCGCGTACGCCGGAACTCGGCGCAGTGCCAGGAGTCCAAGTAGGACGACCAGCGGCAGCGCTGCCGCGAGCGTCGAAAGCGCTCCGCGCAGTGGATCGTAGTTTTGTGACCAGCCCATGCTAATGTCGTTTGACGTGAACCCCACCCACTTCGTATGAACCTCTCGACGACCGCCCTACGTACCGCGGCAATGATTATGGCGCTGGCTGGGCTCGCCGGCCATCCGCCGTTTGCGTTTGCTCAAGCGCCCAAGCACGCCAAGCCGACTGGAGTGAAGGCGCAAGGGGAACCGCGCAGCACCGCCCCGAAGGCAACGAAGAAGGCCGAGGCGACGCCGCCAACCTGGCCGGTCAGCGGGCCGCCGCCCCTACCCGGCTCCATCCTCCCTGCCAAGCGCATCGTCGCCTTTTACGGCAACCCCCTCTCGAAGAGGATGGGCGTGCTCGGGGAACTTCCCTCTGACGACATGCTCGCCAAGCTGGACAAGGAAATAGTCGCGTGGACCTCGGCGGATTCCGCGACACCCGTGCAGCCGGCACTGCACCTGATCGCGGTCGTCGCCCAAGGCACTGCCGGGACGGCGGGCAAATACAGGATGCGAATGGACAGCGCGCTCATTGAGCGCGTGTATGGTTGGGCGAAGTCGAAGGGAGCGTTGCTTTTTCTCGACGTTCAGGTCGGACAGGGCACGTTGCAGGAAGAACTTCCTCGCCTGACCCCGTTCCTCAAGCGACCCGACGTCCACCTCGGAATCGATCCGGAGTTCTCCATGAAGCGGGGCGCCGTTCCCGGCACCCGCATCGGCACGTTCGACGCCGCCGACGTCAACTACGCGTCGTCGCTCCTCCGAGATCTCGTCGAGCGGGAACACCTCCCGCCCAAGATCCTCGTCGTGCACCGTTTCACACGGGATATGCTCACCGGGTACAAGCGCATCGCCCTCGACCCACGCGTCCAGATCGTCATCAACATGGACGGCTGGGGTCCGCCCTCCCTCAAGCGCGAGTCGTATCGACGCTACGTCTATCAGTATCCTGTTCAGTTCACTGGCTTTAAGCTCTTCTATCGCAACGACAAGAAGAACGGCAGCCGGATGATGTCCCCCGCCGAGATCCTCGCGCTCCACCCGAAGCCGATCTATATCCAGTACCAGTAGCGGGCGGCCGTCGGGCGTAACTTCCCCGGGCGCGCTTCCGTACCTCCTTGAATGCCGCCCATCCCCGAACGCTCAGCGTTTCGAGCCGATATCGAAGGCCTCCGTGGCGTGGCGATTCTGTTCGTCGTCGCGTTTCACGCCGGGGTGTGGTGGATGGCGGGCGGCTTCGTCGGCGTGGACGTCTTCTTCGTCCTCTCCGGCTACTTGATCTCGGGCCTCCTCGCGCGCGAGCTCGCATCCTCGGGCGACGTCGATCTCACCACGTTCTACGCTCGCCGTGCACAGCGGCTGCTGCCGGCGCTCATCGTCGTCTTGCTGGCGACGCTGGCGATAGCGCTGTTCTTCTACGCCCCAATCGATCAGCGCCCGATTGCCTCGGATGCGCGGGCCGTCGCGCTCCACTATGGCAACGTCCTCTTCGCCCGGAACGCGGTCAACTATCACGCGTCGGCGGAGAACCCGTTCCTGCACACATGGTCGCTCGCTGTCGAAGAGCAGTTCTATATCATCTGGCCGCTCCTCTTCCTCGTCGTCGCCCGTCTCTGGACAGGCGATCAGCAAGAGAAGGAGACGAGCAAGCGGCTCGTCACGATGATGCTCATCGCCGGCGCGGTGTCATTCGTCGCGTCGCTGTGGATCACCCGGACGTCGCAACCATGGGCGTTTTTCGGTATGCCGACGCGCGTGTGGGAGTTCGCGCTGGGAGGCGTCGCAGCCATCAAGGTTTCCAAACGCGAGCTCTCGAGCCGCTCCGCGGGGCTGCTGCAGGGTTCGGGTCTCAGCGTGATCCTCTTTTCGGCGCTCGCGTACAGCGAAGTCACGGCCTATCCAGGGATCGCCGCGACGTTGCCGGCAATCGGCACGGCCGCGCTCCTCATCGCGGGCCCATGGGCGCCATCGAGCCTGGTCACACGCGCGCTGTCGAACCGCGTCCTGCGCTGGTTCGGCCGCCTCTCGTACTGCTGGTATCTCTGGCATTGGCCGCTCGTTGGCCTCGGCGCGGTCCTCGTTTGGAACATCGGCGTGTTCGGCCGGCTTGCCTGGTCGCTGCTCGCGCTCCTGCTTGCGATGTTGACCTATCGATTTGTCGAAACGCCGTTCCGCGAGAACAAGCGATACAGCAAGCGTCCCCACGTCGCGATGGCGATTGGATTGGGCGCGAGCGCGACGATGCTGCTCGTCGCTTTCCTGTCGATGGGCCTCGCCTCGCGACGCGCCTCAACGCCGTCGCAGCGAGCGATCGCCTTCGCGCGCGGCGATGGGATGCGGCACGACTGTTGGGGCTCGATCCTCGAGAACGCCACCGCACCGTGCGAGTTCGGCGACCGCGCGTCGAGCACCGTCGTGTTTCTGATGGGCGACTCGCACGCCGAACACTGGCTGCCGGCCGTCGACCGCATCGGTCGCGAGCACGGATGGAAAATCATCGCGACCATCAAGCCCGGCTGCCCGGTCGCCGATGTCCCGGAGCTCATGAACGCGCGGCTCAAGCGCGCGTACAACGAGTGCACGAGTTGGCGTCGCGCCGCGCTGCGCCGCATTGTCGCCGCGCATCCCGCCGCCCTGATCCTCTCCACCTACAACGGCTACGTGGCCACCGACGGCGACCGCTCCCCATGGCGCGTCTCAACCGCTTCATGGCGCGACGGTCTTCGACGAACGTACGGCGTTGTAACGAGGGCCGGCATCGCCACTATCGCCCTGCGCGACGTGCCGGAAGTGCCGTTCGATGTGCCGAGCTGCCTCTCGCGCCGTGCCGCGAGTGCGCCCTTCGCCCATCCCTGCGACTACGACCGCTCCGCGTCACTCTCGGCGCCCGCGATCGCCGCGCAGAACGACGCCGTGCGCGGGCTCCCCGGTATCGCACTCGTCGACATGACCGACCGCGTTTGCTCCACGCCGCGCTGCTCGGTCATTCAACGCGGCCGGATCGTCTTTCGCGACGACGACCACCTCACCGCCAGCTTTAGCCGCGCCGAAGCCCCCGTGCTCGGGGCACGCCTCGTTGCCGCGCTGAAGTCGATCGGCGCCGCGAACTAGCCGCTCGGCCCACGTCGTGGCCGCGAGATCCCGCGCATCTTGACCGTGGTGGTTCCGCGCACCACTATACCGTCCAACGGTATATCGCACTGCGGCCCATCCCGCCGGCTTTCATTCCAACAGCGCATCATGACCGATCGATCAGCGGCTGCTCCGCCACTCTCGACGCAGGTGTTTCAGATCCTTCTCTCGCTGGTGGATCAGGATCTTCACGGCTACGCGATCATTCAGGATGTCGCCGAGCGCACCGGCAACGAAGTGCGGCTCACCGCAAGCACGCTCTACGCCGCGGTCAAGCGTCTCCTCGACCAAGGCCTGCTCGAGGAGGTGCGCAGCCGGGCTCGCGACGACGATCCGCGGCGCCGTTACTACCGTCTCACTCCCGTTGGACGGAAAGCTGCCCGCGACGAAGCGCTCCGTCTCGAGCGCCTCGCGGCCATGGCGCGGGCCAAGCGCCTGCTCCCCACGAGTCGATGACCATTCGCCTGTACCGCGCCCTCGTCGCGTTGTTGCTGCCCCAAGGCTTCAACGACGCCTTCGGCGAAGAGCTCGTATTCGTGTACGCCGAGCTCGATCGCGAGGCGCGCCGGCGGGGCGGCACAGCGGAGGCGGTCCGCGCGCTCGTTGGTGAGATCCCCGGACTCGTTCGTCTCGCAATTCGCGAACGTCGCACCCACCGAACACGCCGCGCGCATCGCGTGACGCCGCGCCTGGAGGAGAACATGTTCGATTCGATCGGTCAGGACGCGAGCTTCGCCATCCGCTCGCTGCGTCGCTCTGTCGGCTTCACGATCGTCGCCGTCGGAACACTGGCTCTCGGCATCGGCGCCAACACGGCCATCTTCAGCGTCGTCAACAGCGTGCTGTTGTCGCCACTGAAGCTGCACGACCCCGATCGCCTTCTCGCGGTCGGCGAGGATTCGAAGGCCGCCACGACGTTGTCGGTCAAGTCCACGTCGCCGGCCAGCTTCTTCGATTGGAAGATTTCCTCACAGACGATGGATCTCGGCGCGTACGACGCCGGCTATAACAGAACACTGACCGGCATGGGCGAGCCGCAGCAGATGGTCGGCACCCAGGTCGTTGGTGGCCTCATGGATGTCCTCGGCGTGCGCCCGATGATCGGCCGCAATCTGACGGTGACCGACGAAAACCCCGGCGCGCCACCGGTGTTCGTAATCAGTTTCGATGCCTGGCATCGACTGTTCGGCGAAAACCGCGATGTCATTGGAAAAACGCTCACCCTCAACGGCGTGGCGCGGACGCTGGTCGGCGTCATGCCGGCCGGCTTTACCTTTCCGGCTGCCCCGAACGACCTCTGGTTCCCCGGGCAACTCGACGCCGCATCGCGCGCCAATCGGGATCAGTACTTCCTCACGGTTGTAGGACGACTCCACACCGGCGCCAGTCTTCAGCGCGCCCGCGTCGAAATGAATGCCGTCATGGACCGCCTGACACGCGACTGGCCCAAGTACAACCAGGGAAATCGCATCGTCGTCGAGCCGCTGCGCGACACGATCGTCGGCAGTGTGCAAAGCAGGCTGCTCGTGCTGATGGGCGCCGTCGTGTTCGTGCTTCTCATCACGTGCGCGAATATCGGTAATCTGCTCGTCGCTCGTGCAGCGGCCCGCCGCCGGGAAATCGCGGTGCGTCGGGCGCTCGGCGCCGGAACCGGTCGTATCTCGCGCCAGCTTATCACGGAGAGTCTACTGCTTGCCGTCGCGGGCGGCATCGCCGGTATCGCGATCGGAAAGGGCTTTCTCAAGCTGCTACTCGCCGGTCAGGTGACGACCAACCTACCGCGCGTCGAGGAAATTGCGCTTGACGGTCGCGTATTGATGTTCACGCTCGCCGTCTCGCTGATCGTCGGATTGCTGTTTGGTTGCATGCCGGCGTGGCACCTGACTCGTGAACGTTTCACCGACGGTCTCCGCGAAGGTGCGCGAGGTGGCGCGCGGCATCAATGGACCCGCAACACCCTCGTCGTCGTCGAGGTGGCGCTGGCGATGGTCCTGCTGGCGGGCGCGGGACTCCTTTTACGTAGCTTCGCGCTGATGGAACGCGTCGATACCGGAGTGAAGCCGGACCAGGTCGCAACGTTCTCGATCATCAAGCGCAAGCCCGATCCGACATTCGTTCCCGCGCTGCTCGAACGGATTCGAGGAATTCCCGGCGTCCAGAGCGTCGCCATCACCAGCATGATGCCGATGTCCGGGCGCGGTATCGGGGCGTGGTTCAATCGCATCGACCGTCCCTTGCCCGACAATGTTCAACCGACGGGCGAGGCTTATCGCGTCGTAACGCCCGAGTACTTTGCGACCGTTGGCATTCCGCTCACAGCGGGCCGGATGTTCGACGCGAACGATCGTCGCGAGGCACCCGCGATCATCGTCAACGAAGCACTGGTGAAGAAGTACTACCCGAACGAGAAACCGCTCGGGAAGCCCGTATACCTTGGCGCACCCGACAACCGGCTCTTCGACAGCGCGCCGATTGTCGGCATCGTCGGCGACACGCGTGACGTCGGCCTAGGAAGCGATCCGCTTCCTACCGTGTACATCCCGATCGCGGTGATGCGCAACTGGCCCTTCTATTCGCTGGTCATCCGACATTCGGGAAGTTCGGCACCGATCATCGCGTCGGCACGCCGCATCGTGCGGGACATCGACCCAACCATTCCGATCACGAACGTCCAGACTTTGTCCGAGATCGTCTCCAACGCCACGGGGGCTGCGCGATGGTCAACGACGCTCGTCGGCGTATTCGCCGGCGTGGCGCTCGTTACCGCGATCCTCGGCGTGTTTGGGTTGCTCTCGTACACGGTGACCCAGCGAGCGCGCGAGCTCGGAATTCGAATTGCGCTTGGCGCCTCGAGCGGCGGGGTGCAGAGCCTGGTGTTGTCTCGCGGTCTCGCGCTGGTCGGAGCGGGCCTCGCTGCGGGCTTGGTGGGCGCGCTCGTGCTGACCCGGTTCATGCAGTCGTTGCTTTACGGCGTGACTCCTACCGACCCGGTCACGTTCGCCGGCGTCAGCGCTCTACTCATGCTCACGGCGACAGCCGCAAGCGTGATCCCCGCCCGACGGGCGACGCGCATCGATCCAATCATCGCGCTCCGCGCGGAATAGCCCCATTGCGCCGCAAGCAAATGGCCACCCACACGGTGGCCATTTGTGTTCAAATCGTCTCCCGTACAGGCCGGTCGATGGCTAGGGACGGAATCGAACCGCCGACACGCGGATTTTCAGTCCGCTGCTCTACCAACTGAGCTACCTAGCCCCAAGCCGTTCAATTTATTCGGCTTACTTCGTCCAAGTCAATCGCGCCCAGCAGTCGCGGCCGCCTCTTTGTGGACATGCACCGGCGAAATCGTCGGCGCGACAATCCCCAGGTTGTTACGGGTGTCTCTTCGATTGCCCGCGGCCGAGCCGCGCGTCTCCCCTCGATCGTATCGTTTCTGAAACGTAGAATTTCCACTCTGATCGAACGCTCGCGGAGGGTCGGTTCTCCGTGTACATTCACCCTCGGTCGTCCGGTCAGAATTTCTGTGACCTAGAACGCCAAACGCGCGGTTTCTTGGCTGGGTCTCGGTAACCCGCCTCGCACACCGCGACCGTCGCAAGAGCCCTCCGCCGCTTCTGCGGCGCCATACTCCCACGAAGGAACCTCCCCCGCTATGAAGATTCCAGCTTGGAGACCACTGGTCGCCCTGGTAATCGCCGCGCTCGCTGGACGGGCGTCCACGCTTCACGCCCAGGGCATCACGACCGGCGCCATCGCCGGTACGGTGACCAACGAGCAAGGCGCGCCTCTCGAAGGCATTCAAATTCAGATTATCCAAACCAACACCGGCTACAAGACGTCGACGGTCACGCGATCGAACGGATCGTACCGCGTGCAGGGTCTGGAAATTGGCGGCCCATATTCGGTCGCCGCCCGACGCATCGGTCTCGCCCCGCAGACGAAGAACGCCATCGTCGTTAACCTTGGACAGACCGCTCGCGTCGACTTTCAGTTGACGACGCAGGCCGCGCAGCTCGAGGCAGTTCAAGTCGTCTCGACCACCGGTGCCGTCATCTCGTCCACCAAGACGGGCATCGGCAAGATGGTCAGCGACTCGATGATCAGTCGTCTCCCGACACTGACCGGCAGCTTCACCGATTTCGTGAAGCTCACGCCACAGGTCACCACCTCTGGCGGCGGTATCTCCGGCGGCGGCGCCAATCTCCGTGAGAACAATGTTCTCATCGACGGCGCCACGGAGTCCGATCCGTTCGGCCTCGGCACCACCGGCATTCCTGGATCGCAGGCGAATGGGAAGTCCATTCCGATCGCCGCGGTGAAAGAGTATCAGGTCCTTCTGTCGCCGTATGACATTCGTCAGGGCAACTTCCTTGGCGTTCTCGTGAACGCGGTAACCAAGGGCGGCACGAACGACTTTCACGGCACCGGGAGCTTGAGCGCTCGCGATCAGGCGATCACGCGCTCGCAACCCTACCTCACGGACTTCAAGCAGCGCTTTTACGGGTTTACGCTCAGCGGCCCGATCATGAAGGACAAGGCGTTCTTCTTCGTCGCTCCCGAGTGGCAGACGCAGCGCCAGCCGGCCTCGGGTACCTATATCGGCCAAGCGAATGCTCCGATCGACCAGAACACGATCAACACCCTGAACACCGCACTGCAGAAATACGGGATCTCCGGCGGTTCTGGCGACATCGTCCAGAAGCAGAACCCGCTCACCAACGTGTTCGCGCGGCTCGACGTCAATCTTCCATGGTCGACGCGAATGGTTGTTCGCAACAACTATGGGTGGGCGCGTCAGGACGTCTTCTCGCGCAGCGACGTGTCGTCGTCCTCGCCGACCTTCAACCTCACCTCGAACCTGTACGGCTTCACGTCGAAGAAAAACGGTACCGTGATGCAGCTGTTCACGAACGCGATGAACGGCATCTCCAACGAGTTCGATGCGAGCTACCTCTCCATCAACGACTTCCGCACCATTCCGGAATCGTCGCCACAGATCAGCGTTCGCATGCCGCGCGTCAACGGAACCGGCACCGCGAACCTCGTCGTCGGCACCGAGCGCTCGTCGCAGGGCAACTCGCTCGATCAGTACACGACCGAGCTGACGGACAACCTCTCGTTCCCGATCGGCGCGCATACGCTGACTGTGGGCGCGAAGGGAACCCTCTACCGCGTCGTGAACCTCTTCGGTCAGGATCGCTTCGGCACCTGGCAGTTCAACTCGATCGACTCGCTGAACGGCACCTGTGCCACTTGCGGCGGCAAACCCCAGGCGGCGAGCTACTCGGTCGCTGCTCCGGCGGTGATCGATGCTGGTCTCGCCAAGTTCCGCACCGCGGAGTACAGCCTCTACGTCCAGGACCTGTGGGAGATGAAGCGTGGTCTCACGCTCACCTACGGTCTGCGCGCCGATCTGCCCCGCTTCCTGACCCATCCACCGTTCAACCAGACGGTCGCTGACTCCTTCCACCGCCGCACCGATCAACTGCCGAGCAATACCCAGTGGTCGCCGCGCGTCGCCATGAACTGGGACGTCTTCAATGACCAGAGCAACCAGGTCCGCGGTGGTGTCGGTCTCTTCACCGGACAGCCGCCGTACGTGTGGCTCGGCAATGCGTACCAGAACTCGGGTCTCACCGGCTTCGCGACGCTCACCTGTAGCAACGCCACTCCGAGCAACGCGTTCTATCCGCCGATCTTCAATCCGGACATTAACAACCAGCCGCAGAAGTGCGGCGGCACGAACGCGAACCCGGGCAGCACCGCGCTCGGTGGCCGCATCGCGCTGCTCAATCCGGACTTGCGATTCCCACAAGATCTCAAGGCGTCGGCGGGCTACGATCACCGCTTCTCGATGTTTGGCCTGCGCGATTTCATTGGAACGGTGGAGGCGCTCTACACTCACGCCGTCTACCATCCGTACTACGCCAACTTGGCTCTGAAGGAGCCGGATCCGGCCGTCGCCTCCAACTTCGACCGAAACGGCCGCTTGATGTACGGCACGATCTCCGGAACCGGTGCCACGGTGAGAACGGTTGGCGGCCGTACCGAGGTGTACGACACCTACAACAGCAACAAGGACTACTCCTACAGCATCACCGGCTCGTTGCAGCGTCGCTTCTCGGACAACTTCGAGGGCAACCTGTCGTATACCTACATGCAGGCGCGCGACGTCCAGTCGATCCTCAACACGACGCCAAACTCCAACTGGCGTCAGGGCAACGATCGCCCCTGGAGCCAGTACAATCAGGTGTTGAACCGCTCGCGCTGGGAGCAGCCGCACCGCATCGTCGCCGCGGGCTCGTACAGCATCCGCCGCACGAAGACCGACGTCACCATGCTCTACTCCGGTGAGTCCGGCATGACGTACGAGTACACGTACAACAGCGACGAGAACGCCGACGGCGCCACGAACGATCCGATCTACATCCCGAAGGACGTTCGCGACCAGAATGAGATCAAGTTCACTGGCTACAACGTCGCCGCTCAGGCGGCCAATGTCGCCGCGCAGCAGGACGCGTTCGACAAGTTCATCAACGGCATGAAGTGCTTGAGCAGCCAGCGTGGCCAGATCATGACGCGCAACAGCTGCCGCTCGCCGTGGGTCAATGAAGTCGATCTCTCGATCCGTCAGAATCTGCCCGCCGTCATGGGCAATCGTGTCGCGCTGCAGTGGGACGTCGTCAACTTCGGCAACCTGCTCAACAAGAACTGGGGCGCGCAGGCGACGACGGCAGCCGGCCTCCCGGGCGTCTTCCTCCTCAACCGCACCGGCACGACGACCGACGCCACCGGCAAAACGCAAGGCGTCTACACGTTCGACACGGCAACGCAGTCGTTCAATTTCCAGAACGCCTTCTCGAACTACCGCATGCAGCTCGGTCTCCGCTACAGCTTCTAGTCGCCACTCGCGACAACGCGAACAAGAAAGAGGGCGCCGCAAGGCGCCCTCTTTTGGTTTGAGGCCCGCTGTTCATTCCCGCTGTTCATTCCCGCTGTTCATTCCCGCTGTTCATTCCCGCTGTTCATTCCCGCTGTTCACTCCCGTCGTTCACTCCCGTCGTTCACTCCCGCTGTTCAACCCCGCCCTTCAATCCCGCCGTTTTATCTCTCCAATTTGAACCCGGGAATAACATCCGGCCGCTGCGTCGCATTCGCCACGATCCACCCCGTCGCATACATCCACTTCGTCATCTTCGTCAGCTTGGTGATATCGATGCGCGAAGGCTCGTCGCGCGGTGTGTGATAATCCGGGTGCAGATTGGTACTGAATTCGATCGCCGGAATTCCGAGCCGAGCGTACGGCAGGTGGTCGCTCCGGAAATACCATCCTTCGGAATGCGTCGGCCGATCCCAGACGGTATCGATCACGAAATGCGTCAGCTCCGCGTTCGCCCGCAAAGCCGCGTCGACGAGCGCCGCTGAATTCTTGTGCGGCGGTTGCGCTCCGAGAAGCGCAGCACTGTCCGGATTGTTCCGGCCAATCATGTCCCCGTTGAGGACGGCAATGATCTGCGACCGCGGAACGGTTGGATGACTCGCGTACCACCGTGATCCGAGCAGCCCGCGCTCCTCCGCGCCGTGCCAGACGAACAGCACCGGCCGCGCCGCCGGATGCTTCACGAACGCTCGGGCGGTCGCCAAGAGGGCCACACTCACGCTCGCGTTGTCGTCGGCACCGTTCCAGATCGAATCGCCGTTCACGGCATATCGCACGCCGTCGTGATCCTGATGTCCGCTGTACAACACATACTCGTTCGCCAAGCGTGGATCGGTGCCTTTCACCAGACCGATGACATTCCCCGATGGATAGGTGAACGTCTCGCTGAACACGTTGATCGACAGGCGCGCGCCCGGCGCGCGAACCAGATCGAGCTTGTCGTGCCGCAGCCACAAAGACGGAACCTGCACCACGTTGCCGCGGCCTCGACCGCCGCCGCCCGCGAATGCACCAGCCGGGGCGCCCGCCGAGTCAATCCCGTAGGTGCCTCGCCGCGACACCGCAGCCGTTGCGTCGAACGCGCGGTCGAGCGACGCCGCGGCGTCCGATACGATGATCGCGGCCGCGCCCCCAGCTCGCGCGATCATCGTCGCGCGCTGACGGGCCGCCGTCGCCGTCGCGTTTTGAAAATTCCCTCGAATCGTGAATTGCGCCTCCGGCTGCACGGGAATCGAAGGGAGCGGCATTGCGACCGCTTTGCCTTTCACATCCATCCTCGACAACTCGCTCGAGTCGGCGACGTACACGATCGGCAGATCGAGTGTCGCGGATTGGTTGTTGAGCGCGACGACGTCACTCCACAGCCGAAGCGCATTCGATCCGATTGAGATGCGGCTGTTCTCACTCAGTCGCACGCGTCGGATCGACCACCATTGGAAGTACGTCCCATCGTCGCCGGCCGGCATCAGCCCAGCTTCGCGTGCTCGCTCTGCCACCCAACCAGTAGCGCGCATCTCGTCGAGCGTTCCCGCTTCTCTTCCACGCATCGCGTCGCCGCCGAGCGCGAAGATGTCGCGTCGAATGTCGGACTCCGTGATGGCGTCCAGTGCCGGCGGCCGAGGATCGACCGCGCGCTCCGCCTGTCCTGGCTGCGGCCCTGGGTTGGGCGTCGTCGTCGAGCACGCGGCGATCGCACAAACGGCAACGAGCGCGAGAGCGCTCCGCACGTCACACCTCGCGGCTTTGCCTCCCACCATCGCCAGTCGCCCGTCGCCCGTCGCCCGCCCGAGCGCGAATGACCGACTTGATCCCGCCGCGGATATTGAAATCACCGACCACCTCCATCCATCGGGGTTTCGATGCTTGCGACAAGTCATCGAGAATCCGGTTTACCGCACGCTCATAGAAGATCCCGTCGTCGCGAAAGCTCCAGAGGTACAGTTTCAGACTCTTCAATTCCAGACACACCTCGCCCGGAACGTACGTGATGTAGATCGTCCCGAAATCCGGCGCGCCGCCCTTCAGCGCTCGCAGCTCGTCAGCGTCGCTCTCGATTCCACCAAGCGGACAGAGCGAGGTAAACTCCGGGCATTCCATCGCGATCTCATAGTCCCGTCCCGGATACGGGTTCGGGAACGTCTCGAGCAAATCGGCTTTTGGCATTGGTAAAAAATGTTGGCACTTGGTCCAATACGGCAATCGCTATCTAGCGAGGCCGTGTACCGCGCCACATATTGGGAATGTGCCGGCGCTATGCGCCGGTCATCGCCGCCGCGAGAACGGCGTGGCGGCACTCGCCCCCCGGCATAGCCCGGGGGGCTCTTTCTTGAGGCGTGTTTGATTGCGCGGGCGCCGTGTGCCCGTCGCCCGCCGCCTAGCTGCCCCGCAGCCGCTTCGACATCTCCTCGAGGAGCTTTCGCTCGTCGCTCGTGAGACTGTCGATGCCCTGCTGCGAGATCTTGTCCAGCACGCGGTTGAGCTCATCCGCGCGCGCTTCGCGGCGGCGCGACGACGGGGTCAACGCCACTGTTCGCTTCGCGGCAATCGCCTTGCTCTTTGCGACGATGTCGTCGACTTCGTCACCCCGTTCGCGTCGCGGGAGGTTGCGCGGAATGGCGCGCGGCGGCTCGTCAGCGTCCGGAACGTTGGCCACTCGCTGTCGGACTTGCTCGATGCCCGCGGATGCAGCCATTCGCACGTAGATGTACGCGGCGATGATGCCGCCGAGATGCGCGAGGTAGGCGACGTTCACGCTATCACCCGTACCCGTAGCCGCGAACCCGACCAGAACGTTGAACGCAATCAGTCCGACCGCTAACGCCTTGGCGCGCATCGGCAGCACAAAGAGGAAGTACACCTCGTCGTTCGGCCACTGCATTACGTATGCGGTCATCACCCCAAACACAGCCGCGGACGACCCGGTGAGCACGCCCTGTCGAATAAACAGCATGTCGAAGGCGACGCCGCCCAGCGCGCAGAGCAGATAAAACCAAACGAATCGCTTGGCGCCCCCGGCGCCATTCACCGACCAGGCGCGCTCGAGACGGGGGCCAAAGAGATACAAGCCGTACAGGTTCGCCAACAGATGGCCCACGCCCGTGTGCACGAGCGAGTACGTCACCACCGACCACCATTGCGCCGGCACGCGCGACGCGTCGAATCCCAGCCATTGGCTCGTGTAGGAATACCGAACAGCCGTCAGCTGCAGGAACATCAGGATCAGGTTGATCGCGATGATTCCCTGCACCGCTGGCGTCAGCTTGAACTGTTCTTGCTCGGAATTAGCCGGGGCCGGAAGCGACGACATACGCCTGCGAAAAGACTGTGAACGAAGGACTACTTCTCTAACACGACTTTGAAATTGCGGTTCCCGTCACCTGCCGGCCTCAGCGCATCCCCGTCGGCGGGGGTAATCGAAGCATCAAGCGAACGTCTCCGTGCAGAGCCGACGCGCGCTCGAACAGAGTGGTCCAGCGGCGATCCTTGTCGACCGCGATCCCGGTTCCCGGATGAATCACCATCATCGTCGCGTCACTGGTTTCGTGCGCGCGCTCGGCGAACCGGAGCATCGCCGAGTCCGTCGTCCGATCGTCCGCGAGAATCACCAGCGCGTGTTGCATGCCGAGCTTTGCCGCTCGCGCTACCGACTCGAATGCTCGCTCAGCGATCGCCTCGGCCGCGGATCCCTCCAGCGTAATCTGGGCAAGCCTCACAAACGACTTCAGTGCGTCAAGCTCCGCCGGACGTTGTCCGTCGATGTCCAACATCACCGGCAGATTCGCCAGCGCCTGCGATGCGCGTTCGAACGCGATGCAAAGGTACTCGACGTTCGACAAGACATCGCGCCCGCTGATCGACACCGAGTGAAAAGACGTCCGCGCGGTCGCGCGGCGGATCTCTCCCGCCAGAGCGTCCGCGGTGTACATCGTCGCCGTCTCGGCTTCCGCGGCGAAGCGCACGAAGAGCTGCCGGCGTCCGAGCCAGACACCCTGCGCCTGTAGTCCCGCGGGAACGCCCGCGAGCGCCGCTGTCGGAGTTGGCAATTGTGTCACGACGCGCTTCCGCGGCGCGCCATCGCGAGGCGCACGATTCGATCGCACAGCTCCGGGAACGAGATCCCAGCTGCTGCCGCGGCCTGTGGAATGAGACTGGTCTGCGTCATCCCGGGAAGCGTGTTTGCCTCCAAACAAGAAAAGCGGCCGTCCTGCGACATGCGAAAATCAATGCGAGCGCAGCCACCGAGCTTGAGCGCACGAAACGCCACGCGAGCTTCCTGTTGAATGCGCGCTGTCTCGCTACTCGTCAACTCCGCCGGGAATCGCTCGTTTGCCATTCCCGGCGTGTACTTGCACTCGTAGTCGTAAATCTCGTGCTTTGGTATGATTTCGCCAACGGGAAGCGCATCGCCTCCGAGAATTCCTACGGTCAACTCCCGTCCGGCGATGAACGCTTCGACCATCACCTCGTCGTCAAAGTTCGAGGCTTCGTCGATCGCCGCCTGAAGTTCACCCGGGTCGCGCACGATCGACAAACCCACCGTCGATCCCTGTTTGGACGGCTTCACAATCACCGGAAAACCAAGCCGCGCTTTCACCTGGTCGGCATCGACCGGGGCCATCAGCCAGTCGGCAGTCGTAACCCCGGACTGGCGAAAGAGTTGCTTCGACAAATCTTTGTCCATCGCCAAGGCGCTGGCCAGGTGCCCGCTGCCGGTGTATGAAACGCCCGCCAGATCCAGCATCGCCTGGATCGTCCCGTCTTCGCCAGTTCCCCCGTGCAACCCCAGAAAGATGACGTCGGTTTCACCAGCGCGCGGAAGCGTACTCGCCATCTTTGGGAGTGCCTCGCGCGCCATTCGCCGCAGCGCCTCCTGAGAAGGCGGAGCGGTCTGAACCAACACCCCGCCTACGAGGGCTCGCTGGTCCTCCAGGCTTATCTCGCCCCGTGCCGGGTCCACCGCCCGAACATCGTGGCCGCACGAACGCAGCGCTTCGGCCACTCTGATGCCGGAGGCGAGCGACACATCCCGCTCCGACGACGTGCCGCCCATGAGAACTGTGACGCGCAATCCCATGCTCATCGCCTCGTCGTCAGCGGGCCATGAGGTAGCTCAGCACATCCGACCGTGTCACGATTCCCTGGACGAACCCGTTGTCGCGAACCAGCACAGCAGGATTCGACTTCGACAGCAACTTCGCGACGCTATCCACCGATTGGCCCACCTCGACAACCGGGAATGGCGCATCCATCACTTCGCTCACCGTGGTGTCGAGGACCTTTGTGTTGTCGAGGCTACGCGCCGAGAGTGACCAATCGCTCACTGATCCGACGCAGTTCGCGCCGTCCATGACGGGAAGTTGCGATACGTCATGAAGCGACATCAGGCGAAGCGCCTGGCGAACGGTTGTACCCGGCTGGACGCTCACGATGACAGGCGTCTTTTCGGCATGACCGGCCTTCGCCTGAAGCACGAAGGCGAGCGTCGTGCGATCCGCCTCGAGTAGCTGATTTTCGCGCATCCATTCGTCGTTGTACACCTTGGATAGATAGCGCTCGCCCGTATCCGGGAGCGGGACGACGACCATCGCGTTCGGATCGTCGATGCGGCGCGCCACGTGAAGCGCCACGTGCACCACCAGCCCGCTCGATCCGCCGACGAACAGTCCTTCTTCTCTCGTAAGCCGCCGCGCCATCGCGAACGACTCCTTGTCACTCACCGTCATGAAGTCGTCGATGAGCCCCATGTCGAGTGTGCCCGGAATCTTGTCCTGGCCGATGCCCTCGACCTTATAAGGAACACCCTCCGGCTTTCCCTCACCCTTCGTCCGCCACATCTCGGCGAGAATCGATCCCACCGGGTCGCCGGCCACGATCTGAATTTGGGGATTCTTCTCCTTCAAATACCGGCCGACACCAGTGATCGTACCGCCAGTGCCCGCGGCGTACACGAAATGCGTTACCCGTCCTTCGGTCTGTTCCCAGATCTCCGGCCCCGTCGTCTCGTAGTGCGCCTGCGGGTTCGCGTCGTTGTAAAACTGATCGGCCAGGATCGCGTTTGGTGTCTCCTTCGCGATGCGCTTGGCCATCATCACGTAATTGTCCGGATGATCGGGCGGTACCGCTGTCGGCGTCACGATCACTTCCGCGCCGAACGCCTTGAGGAGTCGGACCTTTTCCTGCGACATCTTGTCCGGCATTGTGAAAATGCAGCGGTATCCCTTGAGCGCCGCCGCGATCGCGAGTCCGACGCCCGTGTTGCCGCTCGTGCCCTCGACGATCGTGCCGCCCGGCTTGAGCCGGCCTTCACGCTCCGCCTGCTCGATGATCGGCATTCCGATCCGATCCTTGATCGAACCGCCCGGATTGAAGAATTCGGCCTTCACATACACGGGCGTGCGAATGCCGCGCGTGACGCGGTTGAGACGGATGAGCGGCGTCCAGCCGATCAGCGCGAGTACGTCGTCGTAGGGTCTGGCGTGTGGCGGCATGTCCGGCGGCGCGCTGTTCCTTTCTTCCGGTGTTCGCTGATGGCGGCGACGACGAAATGTATCCGACCCACGTTCGCCATGCGACCAATCACGATCGCGAACTGCGCGCGTCCTCCACGAGACTCGCCAGCTCGGCGATCGCCTGCAGCGGCGTCATCGCATTGACGTCGAGCGCTGCCACGCGCTCGACCAGTGGATGCGGCCCGCTAGCGAAAAGCCCGAGTTGATCCGGCGCGACTGCCGGCCGCCCGGCCACTCCGGCGTCCCGCGGGGCGTTGAGTCCCTCAGCCAGGTGTTCGCCCTCGAGCAACGCCAGGACTCGCCGAGCGCGGTCGATGACGGCAGGCGGCAGCCCGGCGAGACGCCCTACCTCGATTCCGTAGGACCGGTCCGCCGGGCCCGGCTGCAAGCGATGAAGGAACACGATCTGATCGCCCGCTTCGCGAACCGCGACGTTGAAGTTGCGAAGCGCCCTCAGCTCGTCCGCCAGTTGCGTCAGTTCGTGATAGTGCGTTGCGAACACGGTCTTGCATCCAATCCGCTCGTGCAGGTGCTCGGTGACGGCCCATGCGATCGACACCCCGTCGTACGTCGCCGTCCCCCGCCCAATCTCGTCGAGGAGCACAAGGCTCCGCGATGTCGCCGTGTGCAAGATGCTGCTCGTTTCGCTCATCTCGACCATGAATGTCGACTGGCCGCGCACGAGATTATCGCTCGCGCCGACGCGCGTGAAAATCCGATCCGCGAGCCCGACCCGCGCGGCGCTCGCCGGCACGAAGCTGCCGATTTGGGCCATCAGCACTATGAGCCCGATCTGTCGCAGCACCGTCGACTTGCCCGCCATGTTCGGCCCGGTCAGGATGATCACCCGAGTGCCGTCATCGAGCAGAAGATCGTTCGGGATGAACTTGTCGCGCGGCATCATGCGTTCCACCACCGGATGCCGCCCGGCCGTGATGTCGAGCGCGAAGTCGTCAGCAATCGCCGGACGCGCATACCCTTCGCGCGCCGCGACGTCGGCCAGTGCGCTCAGCACATCGAGCTCAGCGATCGTGCGTGCGATACGTTGCATCCGGCCGATTTCCGCACCGACTCGCATCCGGAGCGCCTCGAATAGCTCGTGCTCGCGCTGTTCAATTCGTTCCGCCGCGGACAAAACCCGTTCTTCATACTCCTTCAGCGCTTGCGTGACGAATCGCTCGCCGGAGGAGATGGTCTGTCGGCGTTGGTAGTCGGAGGGAACGAGATGCAGGTTCGACTTTGAGATCTCGATGTAATACCCGAACACCTTGTTGAACCCGACCTTGAGCGAGGCGATGCCCGTACGCTCTCGTTCCTCCGCCTGAATGCGAGCGATCGCGTCCTTCCCGCCATCGCGGAGGGCACGCAACTCGTCGAGCTCGCCGTCGACATTTGGTTGAATACTGGGGTCGTCGCTTTCGATCGCCACCGGCGCTCGCTCGACGAGCGTCGAACAGATGTCTCGCGCGGTTTCCGGCGCCTCGTCCCAGTTCGCATTGAGGGCCGACAGTCGCCCCGCGCCGGCGCCGGCCCGCAGGGCCTCGCCAACCGCCGGCAGCGCGGCCAAGGAATCTCCGAGCGCGCGGAGTTCGCGCGGCGTACTCCGGCCCGAGGCCGCTTTGGCCGCGAGTCGCTCGACGTCGCGGACCCGAGCAATCGCCGCTCGCAACGCCTCGCGCACGATACCGTCGGCGAACAATCCAGCGACAGCGTCCAGCCTGGATTCGATGGCTCCACGCGCCGTCAGCGGCGCGAGAATCCACTGACGAAGCAGCCTCGCTCCCATCGGCGTTTGCGTTCGGTCGAGAACGGAGAGAAGCGTCCCTTCGTTCCCGCCGCCTGCGCCGCGCAGCGATTCAACCAGCTCGAGATTCCGTCGCGTCATCTCGTCAAGAGCCATCACGCCGCCCGAGCGCTCGATGATCGGACGTGTCAGCTGCGGCAGCCCGCTCGGCTGCAGTTCGCGCAAATAGCGGAGCAGCGCCCCCGCCGCTCCCACGAGATGAGAATCGCTCTCCTCGACCCCAAGCCCGGCGAGCGAGAGCACGTTGAACTGTCGCTGGAGATCCTCGCGCGCCATCGGAGCGTCGAACTCCCACCCGTCTCTCTCCGTGACCAATGCCGCGTGCCGCGATGGGGGCAATGCCACGCGCGAGCCCTGCGCGAGCAGAATCTCCCTCGGCGAGAGACGCGCCATCAACGGATCGAGTTCGCCGGCACCGCTATCCATCAATCGGAGCTCACCCGTCGACACATCGGCCGCCGCAACGCCGACGCGATCACCTGTCGGCGTAGGACAGAGCGCGACGATGAAGTTGTTCCGCGCACCGTCGAGGAGATCGTCGGACCACGCGACGCCGGGCGTCACCGTCTCGATCACTTCGCGGCGTACCACGCCTTTGGCGAGGCGCGGGTCCTCGACCTGCTCGCAAATCGCCACACGAAAGCCGTGCTGGACGAGACGCCGCACATAATCCTGCGCCGCCTTCACCGGCACGCCGGCCAGCGGAACGTCGGCGGCGCCTCCGTTGTTTCGGCTCGTCAGCGTGAGGCCGAGCACCCGCGACGCCGTCTCGGCGTCGTCATAAAACATCTCATAAAATTCACCCATCCGGAAAAACAGGATCGCATTCTGATGTCGACCCTTGATCTCCCGGTACTGTTGCATCAACGGCGTTTGCGACGTGGTCGTCACCGGTCGTCGGCTCCGATGTCGGCGATCGTCACGGTGATCTTGCGCGCCTTGAGCCGCGTCTGCTCCGCCGCGGCCTGCGCTCGCGTTGCGTAGCGGCCAACCCGGACACGGAACGGCTTCGCCGTCCCGACGACGCGCGCATCGACTCCGCGAGTCTTGAGCCGCGCCGCCAGCGCGGTTGCGTCCGCGCGAGTCGAGTATGCCGCGACCTGAAGCGTGTAGCGTGCCTTCGCCTCGGGCGCTGCGGGCGTCGGCGACGAATCGCGCTTCGCCGTTGTTGCGCTGTCCCTCTGCACCGCTTCGCCAACCGGCGCACGGCCACCCGGCGATGCGTCGTTCGCCACACACCGCGAGGAGTAGTACGTCAGCTGATTCCGCGTCTCGACCGCGGAGTCCGGGATTTCCTTGAGCGCCTGCCGGAGGTTGGTGCACGCCCGCGGCAGATCGTTCTGATCCAGGAGAAGACGGACGAGCGTCAGGCTCGCCCGGATGCGTTCCGGGTGTCCCGGATTCTCGAGTAGAAAGCGCTCGAGATGGTCGGCCGCGATCGCACGATCGCCCCGGGCCGACTCGAGTTGCGCGAGTTGGAACAGCGCATCCCCGGACCGCATTGACGCGCCATACTCCACGACGATGCGCCGATAGTCCTTCTCCGCGTCGGCGCCGTTGGTCGAGAGCGTCGCTCTCCAGTACAACGCGTCGGCGTATTGCGGGGCATTCGGATCGGTTGCCGCGAGGACCGAGTCCACGAGCAACCGCCCAGCCGCGCCATTTCCACTGGCGACGAGTCGTCGGGCGCGTGCGAACACGGAATCCGCACTTGCGCTCGGCGACGACTGCGCGGCCGCCGTCGCTCTCGTGGCGGCGACCAAAAAACACAATGACGAAAGAAGCCTTCTCATCGGGAGATCACGCGGCCCGCCGTCGAAGCCCCGCGCCGCACACACGAGGCAGCACGTTCGCTAAGAGTTGTTCGTCCGAAGACAAGCGCGTTTCCTTAAGGGCCGACTCCGCCTCGAGCAACGCTTCGAGCGCCTCGTCCACGTTGTCGGTGCTCCACCTGTCAGATGCGCGCACGCATGACGACACGAACTCGCCCCACGACCGGCCGGTGTACACCGATCCGGATTCCTTGAGCAACGCGAACAAGTCGCTCGTCAGTTTTGATGGGTGTGTGCCTCGCTCGCGTGCCGCCTGCGCCCAACCGATGGCGATCGTTTGCGCGCCGAGCGCCATGAGCATCGTGACCGCCGACGTTTTCGGCTGTTCGAGAATGCTCCGGAGCATCGACAGTGCTCGCGCCGCATCGCGGTCAGCGACCGCGTTGAGGAAGTCGCCGAGCGTTTCGCCAGGCCGAACGCCCACCACGGCCGAAACCATGGCTTCGTTGATCGTCCCGCCCGCTGCGAAGTCTCCGAGTTTGTCGAGCTCCATCTTCAATTGCGACAGGTCCGTTCCCACGGATTCCTGGAGCAGCTTGGCCGCACCCTCCGTGATCGTCGCGCCTCCGCCGATATCGTGCTCTACGTAGTACGTGATCCACTTCGGAATCCGCGCACCACTCAGCGGCGCGAACTCGATCGGCACCGTTTTCGTCATGAGGCCTTTCTCCGGCTTCACGCCGCTCGGCGACACGAGTATGACCAGCACATCGGAGGACGGACGATTCAAGTACGCGTCCAGCGTCGCGCGGGCTTCCTTTTTCATCGCCGAGACGTCGCGAATCACAACCGCACGGCGCTCGGCCATCATTGGAGGCGTCGCCAGGACCGACCCGAGTGAAGTAGCGTCAACGTCGCCGCCGCGCAGATTCTCGAAGTTGAAATCCCGGGTCGCCGGGTCGATCGCCGCGTCGATCGCCCGTTTGAGCTCTTCTGACTTCACGTAGTCGTCGTCGCCGTACAAGTAGTACGCCGGCGCGAACGAGCCGCTCTTCACGGCCGCGCGGAGTGCCTTCGTGTCGACGCCTGGGGGCATGGCGGTCAATATACGTTCGCGTCACGCCAAGCCACAAAAAAGCCGGCTTTCGCCGACTATCCCGGTCTATCTACAACCACGTCAACGCGTCGCTTCGTGGAATTCCATGTTGGCGAACCGCAGGGGCGCTTCGCCGACCATCAGCACCGCCGGCCAGACCGGAATGCCCGTCGGCACGCTCGCCACGATGGCCGCGTTGGTTGCCGATGTCGGCGTCGAGTCGATCGTCGCCGATGCAACCGGCATGGCCTCGCGCGGCCCCGTCGTATTGAAATAGCGACTGGCCTCGATCGAGAACACTGCGATGGCGCCGATCCCAGCGGCCAGCACAACGAAGCTGCGGACCGACGGCAGGAATGGTTTGGCGCTCGACAACTCCGCATACGACGGCGGTCCGATCTCGGCGAGACGCACGCTCAATCGGTTCATGAAATCGGCCGAAGGCTCGATCGTCGGCAGGCTTCGCACCAGCATCAGACTTCTGCGAACTGCCGTATCCTGCCGCGAACATTTCGGACAGCGCGTCAAATGACGACGCATCGCCTCCATGTCGATGGCGGGTAGAACATCGTCGACGTACGGGACGTGCTTGTTTTTAAACTCGCGACAATCCATCAGAAGACTCGTGACGCCTGGTGGGCTGCTTTCGGTACCCTAAGGTTTCTGGGCAGTTCCAGAATACCAGGTCCGTGCCCGGCTGGCGAGACCGTACAAAAAGGGGTGGAACCGGAGTTCCACCCCTTTTTGTTTCTATGGATCAGCTGGGCTCACTACCCGATGTTAGTCGATCTTCGGCTCGATAATCGATGCGAAGGCGTTCCGCGCTCGGTTCAACCGCGACTTCACCGTACCCAAGTTGCAATCGGTGATCTCCGCGATCTCCTCATACGACTTCCCCTCGAGCTCGCGCAGCACGAACACCTGACGGTGGTGTTCCGGAAGCTTTGCAACCGTCTCCTCCACGAGTGCGCGCAAATGTCGCTTGCGAAACAGGTCGTCCGGCCGAGCGCTCGTGTCCTCGAACTGCAGAGGACGATCCTCGTCTTCCCAGTTCCCCTTGATCGTTTGGAAAAGCACCAAGGGGTTCCTGGAACGATTGCGGAGCTCGTTCTTCGCAAGGTTCGACGCGATCGTGTACACCCAAGTCGAAAACTTCTTCGTTCGGTCGAACCGGTGAATGTGCCGGTACACGCGAATGAAGACTTCCTGAACCAGGTCCTCGGCTTTTTCCCGATCGCCGATCGTGCGGTAAATGAAGTTGAGCAATCGGGTCTGATACCGCTCCACCAGCTCCTGAAAGGCGCGCTCCTCGCCTCCGAGGAAGGCACCAACCACCGTGGCGTCATCCTGCGCGCGGAGCCGCTCCCGTACCGTCGCGCCAGCCAGCGGCGCCCGTTTGATTGCGACCTCAGCCATGATAGACCGTGCCCCCTCGGCACTGCTAAAGGGTACGAATCCACTGTACTAGTGGATTCGATATGCCTGTCCTGCCCGCCCAACACCCCTTCTCCCGCGACACTCTTAGGGCAGGCGTTATGCCTCGTTTGACGCCGTGGCTTCTACGGTGTTAAGACCTTGCTGGAAAATGATTTAGGCGCTCACAACCAGGATGCTGTTGTTCAGCTCGCTGTCCTCAATTTCAGACGATATCTAGAGAAAGCACGCCAGCGTTGTCCCGTTTTCGACACACTGGGGGCTGCCGTGGTTTCCCTCGATTCCCGGGGAGAGGGTTAGCGGCTGGCTCGGAATCCCGCGGCGAAAAGGATCGCCAGCGCGGTCTTGCCGTCCTTGACGCGTCCCTCTTGGATAAACCGGAGGGCGTTGGACAGGGTCACCGTCTCGACGGTCATGAATTCGTCCGCCTCACGCGCGGCTTCTCCGCGCTCGAGGCCGCTGGCAAGAAAGACGTGAATTTGTTCGTCCGTGAAGCCAGGCGTCGTGAACATGGCGAACAGGAATTCCATGTTTTGCGCGGTGCAACCCGTCTCTTCTTTGAGTTCGCGCTTCGCGCACTCCAGCGGCGCTTCGCCCGGGTCGAGTCGGCCCGCCGGGATCTCGTACAAGAACTCTTCGGCCGCGTACCGGTACTGCTTGATCAGCAGGATTTGCGGATCATCGCTCGTCGGCTCACTGACGAACGGGACGATGGCGCTGGCGCCTGGATGTCGAATCATCTCCAGCTCGCCAATCGAACCGTCAGGAAACCGCACAGTGTCTCGATCGAGGTTGATCACCCGGCCGGTATAGATCCGTTCGCTTCCTAACCGGCCGGGGACGACCCCGTGGCTCGGCTCCGCCTTCTTGTCACCGGGCGCTTCCATCAGATCTCTTTGCCCTGCGCATCATAGAGGATGATGGGTCCGAATTGCATCGCCTCGAGCGGCGCGCGAACAATGTTCGGATCGCCGACAACGAGCATTTGAAACGCCGACGGATCGAGATATCGCTGAGCGGCCGACAGGACCTTCTCAGTGGTGATCAATGCGACATTGTCGCGATAACGATCGTAGTAATCCTCCGGCAGTCCATGCAGCATGAGCACCGAGAGCGCGGCCGCGATCGCCGTTGTCGTCTCGAAGCGAATCGGGAATACGCCGGTCAGGTAGCTTGTGGCCAACGAAAGCTCGTCGGGCGCCACCGACTCGGAGCGGATTCGATCGACCTCGTACAGTATCTCTCGTGCTGCCGCGTCCGTGATGTCCGACTTTACCGCTGTGTGGATCATGAATGGCCCTGCCTGACGCCGCCATTCGAAGCCGGAGAACGCGCCGTACGTATAGGCGTGCGCCTCGCGAAGGTTCAGGTTGATCCGCGAGTTGAACAGACCGCCGAGCAAAGCATTCATCACGTTCACCGGAAAGAAACCCGGATGATTCCGCGGAATGCCGACCTGGCCGATGCGAAGCTCCGATTGCGGAGCGTCGGGCTTCACCACCAGGTGAACCGCTCGATCCGTACGGGCAGGACGGGTATCGCCAGAGACGCGTTCTGCGGGCCGCCCTTCCCACTTTCCAAAAGCCTGATTGACGAGTGCCTCAGCACGATCGGTCGTCACATCGCCCGCCACGACGACGGTCGTTCCGCCCGCGACATATCTCGAGCGATAGAAATCGACGATCGCCTGCCGGTCGATGCGTTCGACGCTTGCTTCGTCGCCACCCTCGAGGCGTGCGTACCGTGACGACGGCGCGTAGAGGAGTTTCGCGAACAACTCGTCTGCAAGTCCGCGCGGTTCGGCGCGCATTTGCAGCAGCTCGGCCAGTCGCTCGGCCTTCAGTCGCTCGATCTCGCGTACGCGAAAAGCTGGTTGAAGCAAGACGTCGCGGAGCAGGTCGAACGCCCCGGGGAGATGCTCGACCAAAGTTGTCATGGTGATCGCCGCGGCATCCCAATCCGCGTTCGACTCGATTGAAGCACCCAGCCGCTCGAAAGCTTCAGCGAGCTCGGCTCCGTCGAGGGACTCGGTCCCCTCGAGCAACATCTTGGCCGTGAGCTGCGCGGTGCCTTCCGCTCCCTCGGCGTCGCATATGGCGCCCGCATCGAGGAGCACGACGACCGTCGCGAGTGGGAGTTTTGGGACGTGCGCAACGACGAGCCTCATGTCGTTGGCCAGCACACGCCGCTCGAACCGCGGAAAGCTGTACTCGCGCGGCGCACCGGGAACGGGCCGTGGTGATCGTGATACCGTCGGCGCGGCGGTCATCTCGCCTCCGCGGACGCGTCACTGCCGACGAGCTCACCGGGGGCGTCTTCGCGCGCGACGTAGACCAAACTTGCTCGATTGTTTTCGCCGAGGCGCTCGCGGATGAAGTCGTTCACCTTTTCCGTCGTCACCGCTCGGTATCGGTCCACTTCTTCGTTCAGCCGATTCGGATCTCCGAAGTACGTCGCGAACAGCGACAGCTTGTCGGCTCGCTCCCCGGCTTCCTGCATGCTCGATACGAACATCGTTTGGATCAGGGCGAGGGCCCGCTCCACTTCGGCGTCTGACACGCCGTCACGTACCAGCGCGTCGATCTCGAACGCCACCTCCTGCTCGAGCTGCTCAGCGGGGACTCCCGGCCGCGCCGTGACGTCGACGACGAGAAGATCGGAACCCTTGGCGAGGTCAAAGGTGAAGGCCGTCGTGTCCGCGGCAACTTCGCGCTCGCGAACCAATCGTCGCTTCAACCGGCTGCCGTTGCGGAGCCCGAGTATCGCCCCGCACACACTCGCCGGATAGTACCCATCCGTCCCGAATGCCGGCGATCGAAAGGCGAGAAACAGTCGCGGCAGCATCACGTCATCCGGAACGACCTCGCGCTTCCACTGGCCAAACACCGGCGGCAAGGACATGTCGGGCAACGCTGGCTTCCTTCCGCCGCGGGGAATTGGTCCAAAGTGCCGCTCGACGAGGCGCCGAGCTTCGTTCGGGTCGAAATCCCCGGCAATCGAGAGGACCGCATTATCCGGCGTGTAGAATGTCGCGAAGAATTGGCCGACGTCGTCGAGCCTCGCCGCCGTCAGGTCCTCCATGGAGCCCATCAGTGAATGATGAAACGGATGCTCAGGCGGGAAACACAGCGCCGGAAGCTTTTCGAGCCAGCTACCGTACGGCTGGTTATCCATGGACCAGCGCCGCTCGTTCTTCACGACATCGCGCTGGGTGTCCAGCTTTTGCTGGGTCATCGCGGGAAGCAGAGCCCCCATGCGATTCGCTTCGAGCCATAAAGCCAACTCGAGCTGATTCGACGGGAGCGTTTCGAAGTAGTTCGTCCGCTCCAGCCAGGTTGACCCGTTCAGTGTGCCGCCGGCGCGTTGCACCAGCTCGAAATGCTCGTTCGCCTGAACGTCGGCGGAACCTTGAAAGAGCATGTGCTCAAAAAGGTGCGCGAAACCGGTGCGGCCTGGAGGCTCGTTCGCCGAACCGACGTGATACCAGAGGTTCACCGCCACGATCGGAGCGGTGTGATCCTCGGACAGGGAAACGAATAGCCCGTTCTGCAATCGAAAAGTTTCAATCGGAATGCGCATGGTTCTAAATTGCACGCCCCCTTCTCGTCTCACCACTGGAACCTCGCTCAGTTGACGCGATCTCGAGTGACCCAATTCGTCTCGTGGCTCCTGATCGGCCTTGGGCTTGGTTACGCGGGATTGCTCCTGTTGCTATGGAGCTTTCAGGAGCGCGTAGTGTTTCAGCCGCCGGCGTCTCCGCCGGCAAGGCCGGCAAACGGCCGTCGCGTAACGTACACGACGTCCGATGGCGTCCGCCTATTCTCGTACGTCGTCGGAGAGTGCGCTCACGGGCATTCGGTCATGCTCGCCTTTCACGGGAACGCCGATGTCGCGCGCTGGCTCGTTCCGTGGGCGCAGAAGGTCGTCGAGCGCACTGGTCTGTGTGTTGTTCTCCCCGAGTATCGCGGATACGACGGCCTGGACGGCGTTCCGTCATATGCCTCGTCAGCGAGAGACGCGCTCGCCGCGTGGGAGTTTACGCGCGATAGCCTCGGGGTTACGCCTGACCGCCTGGTGCTATTTGGTCACTCGCTCGGTAGCGCCATCGCGGCTGAGCTCGCGGACGCGGCGACACCTCGTGCCCTCATCCTGCAATCGCCATTCACGAAGGCGCAGGACATGGCTCGGCGGATGTTCGTTCCCGGCCTGAACGCATTGTGGCGACTTATCTCACGCGTCCACTTCGACACCGTGGCTCGCGTGAGAGAACTGGCAACCCCGGTATCCGTCGTCCACGGTGATCGCGACTTCATCATCCCCGAGTGGATGGGTCGCGCCGTATTCAGCAGTGCCAAGGCGAAAGGTGAGCTCCTGATTGTTCACGGCGCGGGGCATAATGACGTGCCCCAGGTCGGTGGCGAGGCATACTGGTTGTGGTTGGCTCGCGCCGCCGTCGTCGCGTCCGGCGCTACTCGCTCCGCTGAAGCAGGAACGCGATCGGCACCTTGACCGATTCGGCCAGCGCGTAGCGCCAAAACTCGCGAAAGCTCGAGGAGATCGGGCTCTTCTTTGTCGGAGACGTGTGTGGAATCAATCCGTAGCGCCGAGCGAGAATCGTCAGTCGAAGCATGTGGAACGGGTCGCTGACGAGGATGACTTCGCGCGACGGTTCACCCTCCATCAGCATAGCGACGCGACGGAGGGACTCGATGGTCGACCGACCCTTGTTCTCGATCAAGATCGCGCGGGGCGGAACTCCGTGCTCGATTGCGTAGCGCTCTCCGACAGCCGCTTCGCTCGTCGTATCGTGCTCACCGAAGCCCCCGGTGAAGATGATTCGCGGCGCCATGCCGCGCCGCCATAAGTCGATGGCGTGATCCAATCGGGCGCGAAGTACGGGCGAGGGCCGGCCGACGTACTGCGCCGCGCCAAGGACGACGATCGCCGATGACGGTCGCGCCGTATCGCGCCGACCCCATACCAGCACGCCGGCGAGCGACGCGCCCCAAGCAATGAGCATCAGCGCCCCAAAGAGCCACCCAAGCCGCCACCAGTCGATTCGCCGCGCCCGAGGCATTCGTTCGGCGATCTGACGTTATCGCTCGCGATCGCTCGGACGCGCGAACACGATCGTGAGGCGTCCAGCCTCCTGGGTCATCATGCTCGGCTCCCATCCGCCCCGACTCCGCTCGTTGAGCAGATCGGTGAGTGCGTCCTCGTCGTCGTGCGTGTGACGCGTGAGGCGGAGGACCACGGCCTGGTATTCTTTCATGGGCGCGAAATTAGTACCTTTGCGCGCCATGCACACCACCCCTGGGTTCCCGACGCTCCGCATCGTCTCACACCCACTGGTGCAGCACAAGCTGAGCATCCTGCGCGATAGCGAAACGCCGACAAAGATCTTCAAGGAGCTCGTCGACGAGATCGCGATGCTGATGGCGTATGAGGCGACGAGCGACCTTCCCCTCGAGGACGCCGCCGTATCGACGCCGCTCGAGCGAACCATCGGACGTCGGGTGAGCGGCAAGAAGCTCACGCTTGTCCCCATCCTTCGCGCGGGCCTCGGCATGGTCGAGGGGATCTATCGTCTCGTCCCCGGAGCGCGTGTCGGCCACATCGGCCTGTACCGTGACCACGACACGCTCGAGCCCGTCGACTACTACTTCAAAGTACCCGGCGACGCACCGGAACGTGATTTCTTCGTGCTGGACCCGATGCTCGCGACTGGCGGAAGCGCTGCCGCTGCCGTCGCTTCCCTCAAACGGGCCGGCGCGACGCGAATTCGCTTTATGTGTCTCGTCGCGGCGCCGGAAGGCGTCCGTCGCTTGGCTTCCGAGCATCCCGACGTCATCGTCTATTGCGCGGCCCTGGACCGTGAGCTCAACGAACACGGCTACATCTTGCCTGGGCTGGGTGACGCTGGCGACCGCCTCTTCGGCACTCGTTAAGACGAAGGGCCGCCAGTACTGGCGGCCCTTCGAGTCTCGCGTCGCGTTCTCTCACCCAAACCACTCTCTCGGACAGTCCCGCTGCTGTCGCGCCGCGTCAATCACCCACTGCTGTGATTGCGAGTCCACCACCTCCGCCTGCACCCGGTTGAGCCACGAATTGGCCTGCTCCGCGTCGCCCGCCCGCCGCCAGAGCTCACCCACGAGATAGGTCAATACCGCGCGCTCCTCTCGCGCGACGCCGTCAAAGCTCGACAAGGACTCCTCGAACTTCCATGCCGCCTTCCGTCGGAAAAACCGCTCGGCTTCGACATCACCTTCGTCCACACAGCACCACGCGGCCCGGAGCAGCAAATCCGCGATGTGACGCGGCTCCATGCCCTGCCACTCAGCCACCTTTGCCGCGGCCTCGTACTTCTCCGACCCGCTCAATGTGCCGCACGTGATCGCCGGTGCCAGCTCGTTCCACACGCGTTCCTTGAGCACCGGTGTCACCTCAGCCTCTTCGGTGAAGTCGCGATCGGCGCCCGAGTAGCCACAGCGATTGCATGTATGGATCAAATAGGGCAGCGGCTGCGTTCCGGCCGCGCGCTCGTGAAAATCCGTGCGCTTGCCCCCGAAGGAGTTGGTCGACACCACCGTTTGCGAGCGAAAACGCGTCTCACAAATCGGGCATTGCAATTCGACCTGCTGAAGCGTGGTCATCGGTGCCTCTCTCCCGCCTACGTCTACATCCTTTCCGCTTGAGAGAAAAGGAAAAATTGTGCCATACGTGAAGAGGTCTGGCGGCTCTTGTTCGGGTTTCGGAGCAACACTATCATTCCGCGTCCATCGTGCGATGAAATCGTACGATTCGCGCGCCGCCCTCCCGCGTCCGGTCGAATGCTGATCAACCTGCTGCCTGATTTCTTCGCCGTTCTCGAGAGCACAGACCGACTCGCCGCCTACCAACGCTACTTCGACAGCCACCGACGCATTCTCCAGCCCTACTGGCAGAATTACGTCATTGATCCCGACACGCCGCACTTCGTCGACATCGTGCGCTCGACGATCGGAGCGGGACATGACGACGTCTCGACGATGCTCGCGCGGACTGACGTCGTGAGTCTCGCGCGCAATGCCGAGCAACAGTGCCGCGAAGTTCTCGAGATGGACTGCGACGTCGACGTGGTGCTCATGGTCGGCGTCGGCGCCGCGAACGCCGGTGAGCTCGTCGTCGACGGCCGCGGGATCGCCTTCGTCTGTCTGGAGCATTTCACCGGCCAAACGAACGCGCAGACCGAGGGCCTCGGCCTCGACCCGGAGCTGATACCCGCGTGGCTCGCGCACGAGATCGCACATGTCGTTCGCTACACGTCTCCAACGAGCCGAAGCGAACTTCGCGCCCTCGTTCAGGAGGCAGGCGGCTCTTACTCGTACTGGGATACAGGCCGCCGTGCGACGCTTCGCGAGCTGCTCGTCAACGAGGGGTTGGCTGTTCAGGTCTCGCGCGCTGTCAGCCCGGGACACGCCGCTTGGGAGTACTTCGGCTACGAACGGCGCCAGTACGCCGACCTCCGCCAGCTCGAACCGGTCGTCGGACGCGCGATCGCCGCCGATTTGGACCGCCGCGGTCTCGGACTCCGCCTTCGCTATCTCTCCGGCGGAATGAGTGACGAGGCCCGGACCGTTGACCGGTATGTTCTTCCTGAGCGTGCAGGCTACTACCTCGGCGCTAGACTCAGCGAGCCGGCTGTTGCCGCGCGTGGACTTGCTTGGTCCATCCGCGCGAGCGCCGAGGAGATCGTCGCTGTGGGACAGATCGCCGCGATGACCGCCTAGCGACCTATTTCCCGACGCAAAACCGACGAAAGACTTCGTCCAGCACGTGCTCCACATCGACGGCCCCGATCAGCTCCTCGAGAGCAGCGACGCCGTCGTGGAGATGGACGGCCGCCACTGGAGCCGGGACGTCGCCATGCTGCCAGCGCTCGAAGAACTCCGCTGTCTCTCGTCGAGCGGCGGCGATGGCAAATCGATGGCGCTCTTGCGTCAATATTGGCGCGTCGAGGTCCGCGATCGCCTCTCCTCCGGCAACGAACGCCTGGATCAGCTCGACGAGCTCGTGAAGGCCATCTCCACGCTCGGCGCTCACGGCAATCGCCGCTCGCGCGTTCACGGCCGCCTTCGCTGATTCGAGCTCGGCCGCGCTCACCGGGACCAAGTCGGCTTTCGTGCGCACCGCGATTACGGCAGCGCTCGTCCGACCGAAAAGCGAAGTACCGACGGCCCGCATGCTCTCGACATCGTCGGCGCACGCGAGTACGACCGCGGCGCGCGCTACGTACGACCCGCTCACTTCCACGCCAAGCCGCTCAACTACGTCGGTTGCTTCGCGAAGTCCGGCCGTATCGACAATGCGGAGTGGTACTCCGGTGGTATCGATCACCGCCTCGATGGCATCGCGCGTCGTCCCGGGAATGTTGGTAACGATTGCCCGTGCTTCTCCAAGGAGCGCGTTGAACAGCGACGATTTGCCGACGTTTGGCGCCCCGGCAAGGACAACGAGCGCTCCGTGTCGCACCAGTTCTCCGGTCCTCGACGTCGCCAGGAGTTGGTCGAGCGCGGCCATGGCTCTCTGAGCCGCGGCAGTGATTCTGGCCGGGGCGATCGGTCCGTCGTCTTCCTCCGGGAAGTCGATGTCATAGGCAATGAGTGCCTCCAGCTCGATGAGCTGCGAGCGAAGCTCGATCACCCGGCGACTGAGTCCGCCGTCCAACTGACGAAGCGCCACGGTCTGCGCCGCGCGCGATCGGGCATCGACGAGGTCCGCTGTCGCTTCGGCTTGCAGCACATCCATCTTCCCATTGAGCACCGCTCGTCGGGTAAATTCGCCCGGGGCGGCCAATCGTGCTCCCTGCGCGACGAGTGCTGCCGTCACCGTCGTCGGAGCGACGGAACCACCGTGCGTCACGAGCTCGACGGCGTCCTCACCGGTATACGAAGCGGGTGCGTCATAGCGCGTCACGACGACCTGATCGACCTCGGCGCCCGAGGCGTCGTGCAGCGTCGAGACGACCGACCGTCGCGGGGCATCAGGCCAACGGTCGAGTGCCACGCGCGCGATTTCGTGGGCGCGAGCCCCCGAGAGGCGCACGATGGCGAGCGCTCCACGGCCGGGCGCCGTCGCCACGGCGACAATCGTGTCGGACACGTCCAGTGGACTCCCGCTGTCTCGGTCGGCCATTTAGTGCGCCGGGAGCGACCCACCCGCGGCGAGTTCGAGCGTTTCCCCTGGCTCGAGGATTCTTACGGCGTCGCTCAGGTGGTGCGACGCGAGACGGGTCTTTAGTCGGTTGATTGCATCGTAGGCCGTCGCCGTCACATGTCTGAACGTCCCCCAGTGGTATGGCACGAAGAGGGACGCGCGCAGCCGTTCGAACAATTCGAGCGCGTCTTCGTGTGTCAGGTGTCCTCGGCGGAAGCCGGGTTTCCACCATGGCGCGTACCCGATCGGCAACAGCGCGAGGTCGAGTTCCCGGCCGCGTGTCCACAGCGTCCGCTCGACCAGATGATGCGTGTCTTCGACGAGCGCCGTGTCGCCGGCAAAGAACGTCGTCGTCGATCCGTCGAGGAGATACATGTTCGCCGCGCTGCGCCAGCGGTCGAACCCATAACGATTGCCCTTGTGCGTTGCCGCCGCCGCGTGGAGAGCGACCGCGCTCACTCGCATCGATTCTCCAGGTGCGAGCGGCTGTGCCGACTCGAACCCAAGTCTACGCAGCCATTTTGCGACCGCCGGCGGGGCGATGAGTGGGACGTCGCGCGGCAGGCGTTCGAGCGAGTCGAACGACAGATGATCGGCGTGGGCATGCGTGAGCAAGAGTGCGTCGAGCTTCGGCAAATCGGCGAGCGCGATCCCCGGAGCCGAAACCCGCGGCAACAGACGCCCAAGCTTCGGCTCGAAGTTCGGATCCGTGAGGATCCGAACCCCGTCGAGCTCGAGCAGCAGTGTGGCGTGGCCGATGTACGTGACTCGCATGCGTCGCTCCGGCCCCGGAGAATCTGCGCCGGCCGATCTACGTCCTTCGAGAGCGCGTTGCGGGATTCGTGCTCGCGGTCTGCGACCCTCCGATCCCGGCTCGAACGCGCTCGCGCGTCAACACCCACTGTTGTGGGAGCGCCGCGATGTTCTGGGCGGCGTAATACAAATTCAGCCCGGACGCGAAATTGAGGAACATGACCATGAACATCGCCGGCATCATGTAGCTCATCACCTTCGCCTGAGGATTCGGCGGTGACGCCCGCATTCCGATCCAGGACAACAAGAACATCGACGCGCCCATCACGATCGGAATGATGTAGAGCGGATCCCGCAGCGAAATGTCCGGCAGCCAAAGAAACGAAACGCCGCGGAACTCGATCGTGTTTTGGAAAACAAAGTAGAGCGCGAACAGCACCGGCATCGGTAAGAGCATCGGGACGCAACCGAGCATCGGGCTGAAAGGACTCATCCCGTGATCGGCGTACACTTTCACGAGCGCTTGGCGCTGCTTGTCCGGGTCGTCCTTGTAACGCTTCTGAATCTCCGTCAGCTCTGGTTGCAGACGCTGCATCTGAATGCTCGTGCGCATCGCTTTCTGGTTGAGAGGCCAGAGAAGGAGCCGAATTCCGACGCCGAACAGCACGAGCACCCAGCCGTAATTCACGTGGAATGTCGCCCGCATCCAAAGCAGCACGCGCATTACGATCGTGGCGAATGGCTGCACCACTGCGTGGAACCATCCGGCGTACGGATTTACGTTCTCCAGATCGTTTCCCAAGGCGTGCAACTCTTGCCACGACTGCGGTCCGATGTAGAGATCGAAGCCGAACGCGCCGTTTGAGAGCGGAAGCGACGTAGTCGCATCGGCGAGGTTCGCGATCTTGCCGAGCCTCGGCCCACCGCGCATCACGATGCCACGAAACACTCCGGCCGGCTTGCTGCCGACGGGTTGCATCAGCGCTACCAGCCAATATTTCGATCTCACCGACACCCACTGAAACGAACCGGTGTCCGGACGTACGGAGCCCGGATCCAGCTTCGCGAACGGCACACTCGACACGTCGCGCAGTGGGATCTTGTAGCCGAAAGCCAAGTGACGCGTGTCATCGGCTGTGTCGGCCTCCACCGATCGTATCGTGCTCGGAAGATCGATGAGCAGCGTCGCGCCGGGCTTCGCGTTCGCGACCGTTCCCTTCACGGCCGTCCGATATCCGTCGGTCGTCGTTCCGTACGAGATCGTCGCGACGGGCGACGTGAATATCACGGTCGATCCTTGTTGCGCGACGGTAAACCGCACCGTGTCGAGTCGGATCGTGTCTGCGCCTTCGGCAATGCGATAGCCGAGCAACGGCCGCGATCCGTCCGTGATCGTCACGCCCGGCGAGTCGGTCGTATGTCCGGGACGAAGATTCTTGTACGACGCGATGTGAACGGCTTCGGGAACTGCGCCGGGATTCACGAGCGAGTACTCGGCGCTTGGCGTCGTCAGCGCGACGGTGTCTTGTGGAGCCGTGTCGCGTCGAGCCGGCGCCGGTTGAACCGTCGGATGCTTCGCCGCGCTGTCAGTTGATGCAGCTGGCCTCGTTTCGGCGGGCTTCGCGGCGGGCGCGGCTCCCGTTGCCGCGCCGGAAACCGCTGTCGTGCTATCCGTCGTCGATGCAGCCGGGCGCCTCGACGAGAACAAGCGAGGTGTGACGACGATGACTAGCGCCATCAAGGCGAGCGCCAGTAGTGTGCGTTTATCCATGCGGGTGGTCGAGTTGCCGTGATCTAAGGAACCGGATCGTACCCGCCCGGCCGAAACGGGTGACACCGGGCAATTCTGCGAGCGGCGAGCCATGTGCCACGGAGGGCTCCGTGCCGCTCGATCGCCTCAATCGCGTACGCGGAACAACTTGGATAATAGCGGCATGAGGCGGGCAGCAGCGGTGAGAGCGCGACTTGATACCCGCGCACCGCCAGAATGAGAATCGTGCGCACTTAAGACGCTCCCGACCGCGACTGACGAACGAGCAGCATGATGTCGCGGCGCAAATCGTCGAGTCGTGCATCATATGCGTTCGGACGCGAACGAATTGCGACATCGCATGGCGCCGCCGCGCGGAGGGCGGGGAGCAATTCCATGCGCACGAGCTCGCGAAGCCACCGCTTCACGCGATTGCGTCGGACGGCGCTGTGCTTGTATCGAGGAACCACAATCGCGACCCGCGAATGACGAAGAGGGGAAGCGAGCACTCGGACATCGAGGTACGTCGTCCGAACCCGCCTCCCCTCTCGAATGACATTCTGAATGTCAGAGCCTCGCGCCAATCGCTGCCGGCGCGAGAAGCCGAAACCGCCCCCCCCGTCAGGCGCCTGCGTACTTGCTTGGCAATTTGACGGTGAGACGCTTGCGTCCCTTCTTACGGCGCCGGCTGAGTGTTTCGCGTCCCCACTTGGTTTCCATGCGCGCGCGGAACCCGTGAGTCTTGATCCGGCGCTTGTTCCGGGGACGATACGTCGGCTTACCCATGATAACTCCAAAAGCAGTGCGAATTGTACGGCATGAGAACCGGTAAACGTATCTCACATCAGCGGATAGATCAAGATCACCGGAAAGTAACCACCTCACGCAATTGCTTTTTCCACACGGCATCTCTAGCTTCGCTCCCCCCGCCCCGGATTTACCCGCCCGTCACACATGACGCTGACCGCCCACGAAGCTTGGAGCCGCTTGCTCGATCGAGCCCGTCAGGAGCTCCCCGAGCAAACGTTCAAAACTTGGCTCGAGCCGACTGAGGCGCTCTCACTGGCGGAAGACACCATCTATGTTGGCGCTCCGGATCAGTTTGCGGCCGACTGGAACGAGTCGAAGCACTCCGAGCTCTTGGCGAGTTTGGCTCCCGTCGCCCTCGGACATCCCATAGCGGTCGTTTTCAAGGTCACGGAAGAGCGAAGAACGCGGTCGCAGATGGACCTCTTCATCGCACAGCCGCGACAAAGACCGGCCCATCAGGGACAGAATGGCGCCAGTAACTCGCCGCCATTAAGCGACAGATACACGTTCGGGCACTTTATCATCGGTAAGTCGAACGAGCTCGCGGCTGCCGCTGCCCATGCTGTTGCCCAAGCCCCCGGGAAGGTTTACAACCCGCTCTTCATCTATGGTGATACCGGACTCGGCAAGACGCACCTCATGCAGGCCGTTGCCCATGAGATCCTCCTGCGGAAGCCGGATACCCGCATCACCTTCATCGGGACCGAGCAATTCACCAACGAGTTGGTCGCTGCGATACAAAACAGAACGACGGCCGATTTCCGTCGTCGCTTTCGCGAAACGGACCTCCTCCTCGTCGATGACGTGCATTTCCTCAAAGGCAAAGAGGCGATGCAGGAGGAGTTCTTCCACACCTTCAACGCCCTCTACGAAGGCGGCCGTCAGATCGTGCTAACGAGTGACCGCCCGCCGTCCGAAATTCCCGGCCTCGAGGCTCGCCTCGTATCGCGATTCCAGTGGGGGATGGTCGCTGACATCGAGCTGCCCGACCTCGAGCACCGGATCGCGATCCTCCGTCAGAAAGCGCAGCTCGACCATCTCGAGCTCACCATTCCCGAAGAGGTGATTCGCTTTATCGCCGAGAACGTGCGGTCGAGCGTCCGAGAGCTGGAAGGATCGATCATCAAGCTCCTGGCGTTCGCATCGCTCAAGCATCGCGAGATCACCGTCGACGTCGCCCGCGACGCGCTTCGGGACAAGTTGAAGCCCGCCGACGGCGACGCAGCCAACGTTCCCGCTCTCAATACCGCGGCGATTCAGCAGGCTGTCGCCAAAGAATGGGGCGTTACCACCGAAGGCCTGCGTTCGAAGACGCGAACAAAGAACCTCACCATTCCGCGTCAGGTCGCGATGCATCTGATGCGCGAACTCCTCGCCATGCAGCTCGTCGAAATCGGCGCCGCGTTTGGCGGGCGAGACCACTCGACAGTCATTCATAGCCTCGAGCGCGTGAGCGCGATGACGAAAGAAGATCCATCCTTCGCACAGCGATTGGGGAAGCTACAATCCGCGTTGGAAAGCTTGAGGAATTGAACAGAATACCCACCCCTTTCCACAGTTCTTCGACGTCTCGCTGAGCTTCTTCGCCCATCGATCCGGACAACTCGCGTTCCCCACACGCGATCCACACGTTGAGCTATAGTCGAACTGCTTGGTCCGATGTAACTTCCAGCGATTTCCACGCGGCCAACAGCGCTCTACTACTCCTACTAGTTTGAAGCTCTTTAGAAAGACGTAGTAAGGCATCTGCGCTTTTGCACACCATAGGAGCTTTGATGCGGTTTACGATCTCCCGGGAAAAGTTGCAGGAAGGTCTTGCCGCAGTGACCGCGAGCATTCCGGCGAAGACGACCTTGCCGGTGCTCGCGAACATCATGGTCGAGGCCACGGACAAAGGCATCAAATTGTCCGGCACCGATCTCGACATTGCCGTCACCACCGAAGTCACCGCTGACGTCGAATCTCCCGGCGCGATCACGATCCCCGCAAAAAAGCTGAGCGAGATTGCCCGCGAGCTGCCTCCGGCGCCCGTTCGGATTGCCGCGGCTGGCGAGCAGCGTGTCACGCTCGATTGCGGGCGCACCCACTTCAAGATCCTCGGCCTCCCGCGCGATGAGTTCCCGGCCTTCCCCAACGTCCGATTCAACGAAAGCTGGCGTATTCGATCTGGCGATCTCCAAAAGCTGATCTCGCACACCGCCTTCGCGGTCTCGACTGAAGAGAGTCGTCCCATTCTCAACGGCGTGCTGTGGGAGCTCAAACCCGAGATCATGCGCATGGTCGCGACCAACGGCCACCGGCTCGCCAAGATGGAGGTCCCGATCAAATCAGTCGGCGCTCCGGCTACCGATCTGATCGTTCCTCCCAAGGCCCTCGAACAAATCCGTCGTCTCTTTCCCGAAGACGAAGAGCTCGAGATCGCCAAGGGGGAAAACCACCTCGGTTTCCGGTCACCGTTCACGGCGGTGTTCACCCGACTCATCGAGGGCCCGTACCCGAACTACGATCAGGTCATCCCCCGCGACAACAATCGCGTCGCCATCGCGGATCGCCAGGCCCTCACCAGCGCCCTCCGACGGATGTCGATCATCGCGTCGGATCAAACGCACCGTATTCGATTGTCCTTTAATGCCGGAATGCTCAAGTTCAGTGTTCAGACGCCAGACTTGGGCGAAGCGGCCGACGAGCTCGCCGTCCGCTATTCGGGCGATCCGCTCGACATCGGCTTCAATGCCAATTACCTGCTCGAGATCCTGCGCTTCATTCCTACCGACGAGGTGCGACTCACGTTCAAGGCACCCGAGCGCGCGGCAACTGTCGAGCCCGAAGGCTGGGCGGACGCGGCCACGTACCTCTGCCTTGTGATGCCGCTGCGACTGCTCGATTAGCATCCACGGCCTCCCCTGGGGGGCGGGAGATCGCCGGTGATTGGCTTCGTGACGCTGATGCAGGCCCTCGGCCTTGCGTACGCAGCGGGCTTCAATCTGTATGCGACCGTCGCCGTCACCGGGTTCGCCGTTCGCTTCGGTTGGGTTCACGACGTCCCGACCACCGTACAAGCCTTCGCCAACATGGGCGTGATCGCCGTCGCCGTCGCGCTCTACCTCATCGAGTTCGTGGCGACGCTCATTCCCGGAGTCGCCGCGGCCTGGGAAACACTCCACAGCTTCATTCGGCCGCCAGCCGCCGCGGCACTCGCCGCGGCCACGGCGTGGCACGCTGATCCCCTCGTCGTCCTCATCGCGGCGCTACTCGGTGGCGGCCTCGCCGTCACGACGCACACCACGAAGCTCGGTCTGCGGTATGCGATCGACGCCTCTCCCGAACCGGTCACCAACGGCATCGCCAATACGGCGGAGCTCGCGCTGGTTGCCGCCGTCGCCACCGCAATCTGGCAACATCCCGTCATAACGCTGGTCGTCGCCTTAGCCGTTCTCGCCGGAATGATCGTCGCCGTTCGGCTCATCTGGCGCGCCTTGCGCCAGGTCTTCACCGGACGCTGGATGCCGGCGCGCGGTTTGATGCAGGCGCCGCGCACCACCGAGGAGCGTGAGTCGACGCGGGTCACTCGCGCCCGGGAATTCGACGACGACTAAAAACGCGGCGCGCTGCCGAAGCAAGCGCGCCGCTGTGCCAACCTGTAAGCCGGGTTCTGTAAGACGACGAGCGTCCCGACGGTCATTCCTCTCGGAGCGCAGTCGCCTGCGCCCTCTAGCAGCCTACCCGCAGCGTCTTTGTCGAGGTGGGCCCCTCTCGCTGCCTATTTGGCCTTGCTCCCGCTGGGGTTTACCGTGCTGCGCCCGTTGCCGAGCGCACGGTGAGCTCTTACCTCGCCTTTTCACCCTTACCCGATCCGAAGATCGTCGGCGGTGTCTTTTCTGTGGCACTGTCCGTCGCAGGCGGCTTTCGTCGCCGGCGCCCAGGCGTTACCTGGCAGCGCGCCCAATGGAGCCCGGACTTTCCTCGGCTGGCCAAGCAACCCAGCCGCGACCATCCGGTTGACACTCGAAAAACTTAATCAAACCAGCGCGCGCGCAACCAGAAGGCAGACTCGCAAATGACGTCCACCTGATGCGAGCGGATTAATGTGCGCGCGCGAAAGCAGAAACTCGGCGTTACCCACCGTGTTCCCACCGACCGACCCACCCACCCTAACGCATGAGGGGAAATCATGCTTTCACGTTCTGTGTCCTCCGCGTCGCGACAAGTCCTCCCGATCGCCACCATGCTCACGCCGAGCGAGCGAGTTCGCGTCGATGCCGCCGGCGAAGGCTCCTACCAAGCGGTTCACCGCTCGTCGGTCGCGGAGGTCGTGCAGGACATCAAGGAGAATCGCGTCAGTGCCGTCGTCGTGTCTGTCGCATGCTGTGACCACCATTCAAGGGCAGGGGTCGCCGCGCTCGTTCGCGAATTTCCGCGCGTTCCCACGGTCGCCCTGCTCACCCAAGTCGACCGATCAACGCCGCAGGCGATGCTCAATCTCGGGTCAACGGGCGTGCGGCGACTCGTCGACGTGCGCGATTCCGACGGATGGCGCGAGCTGCGTCAATACCTTCTCGGACTCGGCGGCGACGACATGCAACGCCAAGCGCTCAGCCAGCTGGCGATCGACTTATCGGCCGCTCCGCGAGACTGCTGGCGTTTTTTTGAAGTGCTGTTTATGTGTCCCCCCCACATCTCGACCGTACGGGCGCTGGCGGAGCAACTGGACGTCCTGCCGAGCACTCTCATGAGTCGCTTCTTTCGCGCACGAGTCCCGGCCCCGAAGCAGTATCTCGCGATGGCCAGGTTGATTCGCGCCGCGCGTCTGTTCGAGAATCCTGGATTCTCCGTCGCGAACGTCGCAAACCATCTCGACTACTCGTCGCCGCAAAGCTTCGGGCGCCACGTTCGCACGCTGATGAAGCTGACCGCGATGCAATTCCGCGAACAGTACGACGGTGAGGGAATGCTCCAGCACTTCCGGCACACGCTCGTTCTCCCACAGCTCGAGCGGCTCCGACAGCTCCGTCCCCTGAGCCCATCGTGGGGCGCGGCGTACGCGCGAAGTCTGATCCACTAGGGCGCGGTCGCGCCGGCCTTCCCCTCCATCGAACCGACAATTTCGCTCGCCGTGGCCAGCGCCACGACAGCGAGCCCCTCCGCGGCGAGCGCTTCGCGACCGCCCTCTTCGCGGTCGACGAGTGCCAACACGCCGATCACCTCGCCGCCGGCGGCGCGAACGGCCGCGACGGCCGTTCGCGCTGAGTTGCCGGTCGTAACCGTATCTTCGATTACGACCACACGGTCACCGGCCTGAAACGGCCCCTCGATCAATTTGCCGGCACCGTGCGACTTGGCCTCCTTCCGCACGGTGAAGGCACGCACGGGCCGACGTGTGGCGGCGCTGGCGTACGCCAAGGCGTACGCAATCGGGTCCGCGCCGAGTGTGAGGCCGCCCACCGAGTCGGGAGTCCAACCGGCGTCCCGTAGCGCGGCCAGGCCTATCGGCCCAATCAGCGTCAGGCCTTCCGGACTCATTGTGGTCATGCGGGCGTCGATGTATAACGTTGATTGCCTGCCCGACGCTAACGTGAAGATGCCCCGTCTCGCCGAACGCGCGGCGAGTAGCGAAATGAGATCGTCTCGGTTAGACATGGCGGTTCTCGGAATGGCGGCGGACCCTCAACGCCGGTCGGTAGCAGAATAAATGGTTCGATTGCCTCTCGCCCGTACGTCGGTCGGCGACGTTTCGCTGCTGCTGACGGCGGCGTTGCTGCTCATGATCGGCGGATTGATCGCGGGCGACCGAGGCCTCGCGAGTGCGGCCGCTCGTCAGGCATCGATCGACGCCCAGCAGTCCAGCTACGCCGTCGCCGCCGTTTTGCGCGACAGCGCGGCAATGGTTGCGCCGGGCGCGAGCCCTGCTCTCAAGTCGATCATCGGGCGTTGGCCGAGTGAACGAACGGCCGCGGCAATCTTGGTGGGAAGGGATACGGTCCTCGTTTCCGGCGCTCGCGAAACCTTGCGGTCTGGCATCGTCGCCAGTTCACCCATCGAGGTTCGCGATCGCCGTCCCTGGACGCTCGTCGTGGCACACGAACATGACGTCGGGCCTTTCCGCATTCTGCTCGGCGGGCTCAGTCTCGCCGCTGTTGCGCTGCTCGCTTACGGCGTGCTGCGCGAGCGCCGTCAGGCTATTCGTGTTGCCGAGCGTTCCGCGGAGCTCGAACGGCTGTACAGCGAAGTCGCTCGCGCCAACACGGCGAAAAGCGAGTTCCTCGCCAACATCTCGCATGAGTTGCGAACACCACTCAACGCCATCGTCGGATTCGTCGAGCTGTTGAAGGACGGCGTATATGGCGACCTGTCGCCGCGGCAAGTTCCGCCAGTCGATCGCATCGCGGCCTCCGCGACGCACCTTCGCCATCTCGTCGATCAGGTGCTCGATATCGCGAAGATTGCCGCCGGTCGCCTCGAGGTGCATCCGGAGACGATCGTCCTCCGTCCGTTTGTCCTCAACATTGCGAGTGAGCTCGAGTCCCTGGTCAACGAGCGTGGGCTCAGCTTCTCAATCGCTGTTGGCGCGTCGCTGCCGCGCGTTCGAACCGACCCGACGCATCTCCGGCAGATTCTCGTCAACCTGATCGGCAACGCGGTGAAATACACACCGCAAGGTGGCGTCGCGGTCCGGGCTCGCCTCATTGGCGCTCCATCGCCGGTGGCGCCGGACGCGCGTCATCGCCGCCGCACGCCCGACGATCCGGTGCTCGCCGCGCAGTCGCCTGACGCGCGCCGCGTGTGGGTGGCACTCCAAGTGGTCGATACGGGTGTCGGCATCGCGCCGGCAGATCAGGCGCGCATCTTCGAGGAGTTCGAGCAGGTGAACGCCGGCCCGCGAAGCGAATCAATGCAGCGCGGCACGGGACTCGGGCTCGCGATCTCCAAGCGCCTCGCGCAGCTGCTGGGTGGAGACATCCGCGTGGACAGCGAGTTGGGAAAGGGCTCGACCTTTACACTCTGGCTGCCCGTTCATCCCGACGATCTGGAGCCCGCGCTCTCCGCCGCCGCGCCGACGTTCAACGCCTAGTCAGTCTTTCTTTCGGAACATCGACGCGAGCTTCGACGCAAATCCCGGTTTGTCCTTCGCCGCGGGCGCACTCCCCGCCTGGCAAAAGTCGGCCGCAAATGCGACGACGTCCGGGTATCGCTTCGCCGGTTCCTTGCTCAGCCCGCGCATGATCACTGCTTCGACCTGCGGCGAAAAGCGCAAGCCCGGCTTTGCCTGATTGAGCGTGATCGGCGGCTGAGACAGCAGCTGCGAGAACATCTCGCGAGGTGTCTTCGCGGGAAACGGCAAGCAGGCCGTGAGAAGGAAGTAGGCAATCGTCGCGAGACTGTATTGATCCGCGAGGGGACCAACCAGCTCGCCCGACAGCGCTTCCGGCGCGACGTACATCAATGTCCCGACAAAAAATCCCGCGCGCGTCAACCGCTGTTCCGGCGACTGGTCCGTGTCGGTCGCGATTCCGAAATCGAGCAGTTTTACGAGGTGCGACGCCGGATCGTACATCACGTTGTCCGGCTTGAGATCGCGATGCACGATGCCGACGGAGTGCGCGGCTTGAACCGCGTCGGCGATCTGCTTCACGATCGTACACACCTCGTCGACGGCGAGTGGCCCTTGCCGCTTCGCGTATTTCTCGAGGATCTCCCCCGTCGCCCACTCGATGGCGAGGAAATGCATCCCCGGACCCGCTTCGCCGATCTCGATCGTACGGACGACGTTCGGATGCGTCACCCGCTCTCCGTACCGCGCTTCGCGTAGAAAGCGCGCGACCGCGGTGCGGTCCTGGCGCAATTTCTCTCGCAGCACTTTGACCGCGACAGTTCCGTGATCCGCGTGCGTTGCGCGGAATACGGCGGAAGTTCCGCCTTCACCGACCTCGCTCTCGAGCGAGTAGCCGGCGATCGTTTGTCCTACGAGGCTTTCGCGTGGCACGCGGCGAACCTAATCCGCATCACAACGCGAGGCAAGCAAGCGCGCCTGTCGGAGGCGTGTTGTCGCTCGCAGTCGCCCTGTGAAGCAATGCGCTGTCGAATCACCCGCGACGCGCGCCGTCAGCAGACTCCACTCGCCTTGACAAATCGATGATCCCTACCTATATAGGGCCCCGCAAGTCGGTTGGCTTGCCCAGCACCGGAAGTGCAGGATCGAATCACCCCGTAGGAGGCAGCTCGAATGGCCAGAGGGAAGGTGAAGTGGTTCAATGACGCCAAGGGCTACGGCTTCATCGAACAAGACAGCGGAGAGGACGTCTTCGTGCACTTCTCTGCCATCAGCATGGAAGGCTTCAAGACGCTAGCCGAAGGGCAAGAGGTCGAATTCGAGATCCGGACCGGCGAAAAAGGCCTTCATGCCGCGAACGTCGTTCGGGTCTGATGTAGCCGCCTCCAAGGACGAAGCGACCTGACACCGCCCGCCGACGACTCGGCGGGCGGTGCTGCGTTGGTCAGTACGAAACACGGGGATTGAACGCATCGTGTCGTGCTCCGACCTTTCGTCATGCTCGCTTCCTCTCTGACCCGGCGCCGGCGACTCACGCCGTGACCGCGCCTCCCCCCGCTCAATCGCCTCGGCTGTTTCTGGTCGACGGCTATGCGCTGATCTATCGCGCATTCTTCGCCCTCATCTCGCGGCCGCTGACTACCAGTCGCGGCGAGAATACATCAGCTGCATGGGGTATCGTCAATTTCTTGCAGCGGCTGCTCGACAGCCACCGCCCAGACTATCTCGGCTGGGTCCACGACTCGGGCCTCTCCTTTCGGCACGAGCGATATCCGGCCTATAAGGCGACTCGTGAAAAACTCACCGAGGAGTTGCAATCGGATTTCGATCGCGGCATGGAGCGCATCCGGGACGTTCTCGATGCGCACCGCATTCCAATTATCACATTAGCAGGCTATGAAGCCGACGACGTCATCGGCACGTTGGCGCGACAAGGGGTCGAAGCCGGAAACAACGTCGTTGTAGTTTCGGGCGACAAGGACTTTCAGCAACTCGTCCGTCCCGGCGTCTGGCTGCTCAACCCGGGACGAGGCGGACCGGCCAGCGTCGAGGAGCAATGGGTCAGCGTCGAGAACGGCGCGGAGCGCCTCGGTGTTCCGCCGGCGCTCGTCACCGACTACCTCGCGTTGGTCGGCGATTCGTCAGACAACGTTCCCGGCGTTAAAGGCATCGGGGAGAAGACGGCGCAGGAACTGGTGAACTCGTACGGCACCGTCGAGAACATTCTCGCGCACGCAGCCGAGTTGACGAAGAAGCGGCCGCGCGAAGCGCTGCTCGAGCAAGGGGATCTGGCGATTCTCTCGAAGGATCTCGTCACGATTCGCCAAGACCTTCCCGTTACGCTCGACCTCGAGGCGATGCGGCTGTCGACCCCGGACTACTCGCGCCTGCGCACCCTCTATGTAGAGCTGGAGTTCCATACCCTCGCCAAGAACTTGCCCGTCGAGGAGGCGGGCGGCGACGTCGTCGCCGAGCAGCCGGCCGCACCCGTCGTCCACTACACGACCGTCGACACCATTCCCGCGCTCGAGAAGCTCATCACGCGCGCCCGGCGGGCGCCGTACATCGCGATCGACACCGAGACCCTCGTCGATGCCGATGCGCCGTACCCGCTAGATCCATTGCGCGCGCGACTCGTCGGTCTCTCGATCGCGGTTGATTCCGGGGAAGCGTATTACCTGCCGCTCAGCCACTCGGCGCGCGTCGAGAGCCAAGGCGACCTGATGCTCGGCGATCTGCTCGCCCCGAGCGAGGAGGTCGCGCCGCGCAAGACGCGAGCGAAGAAGACCGCTGAACCCGCGAGCATCGCGGCGCGTGCGCTGGCGCAGGGTGCGTCGCGTATCAAGAACCTTCCGCCGCTCGACGATCCTGCGATGAAACCCCTCGTCGATTTGCTCGAGGATGCGACGGCGAAGAAAACCGCCCAGAACGCAAAGTTCGACCTGTTGGTGCTTCGGGCGGCGGGCGTCACGCTTCGCGGTTTGGATTTCGATACGATGATCGCGAGCTACGTACTCGATCCCGGACGGCGATCCCATGGCTTGGATCTCCTCGCACTCGAGTTCTTGAACCACAAGATGACGTCGTTCGACGACCTATGTGGGAAAGGCAAGGACGCGGTTCCGTACGATCAGGTTCCAATCGAGTGCGCCCGCGACTTCGCGTGTGAAGACACCGACATCACCTGGCGCCTTCGCGGGCTTTTCGAGACGCAGCTGGACACGCTCCAACTCACGCGCCTGTTCCACGAGGTCGAGATTCCGCTCGTCGACGTGCTCGCCGAGATGGAATGGGCCGGCATCACGATCGACCTCGAATGGTTCCAGTCGTTGAAGGAACGCTTCGAGCGCGAGCGAAAGCGGGTCGAGCAAGACATCTACGCCACGGCCGGCGAGGAATTCAACATCAACTCCAATCCCAAGTTGAGGGAGATCCTTTTCGAGCGCCTCGGCTTGCCCGTTCTCAAGAAGACGCCGACTGGGCCGTCGACGGATGCGAGTGTGCTTCAACAGCTCGCTGAAGATGGCCATCAACTCCCGGTGCTCTTGATGGAGTATCGGGAAATCGCAAAGCTGGAGAGCACGTACATCGACGCGTTGCCGGCGTACGTCCACCCGCGTACGCGTCGTGTGCACACGTCGTTCAGCCAGACGACCGCGGCGACGGGGCGCTTGTCGTCGAGCGAGCCCAATCTCCAGAACATCCCGATTCGTCGAGAGCTCGGACGTGATATCCGTCGAGGCTTCATCCCTCGCCGCGGGTGGACGCTCGTCGCCGCCGATTACTCACAGATCGAACTACGCCTGCTCGCCCATCTCTCTGATGACCCGGCGTTCGTTCAGGCTTTCCGAGTGGGTGGCGACATTCACCGGCAGACCGCAGCCCTGATCTTTGACGTTCCGCTCGAGCAAGTCACGAAAGACATGCGCGCGCGCGCGAAGACGATCAATTTCGCGACCATCTACGGCCAAGGTCCTCACGCCCTCTCGCGGCAGCTCAAAATCACCCACGCCGAAGCCAAGGAATTCATCGAGCGGTATTTCCAACGGTTTTATCGAGTGCGCGAGTATCTGGATTCGATGGTCGAATTCGCGCGCGAGCACGGCTACGTCCAAACGATCTTCAATCGGCGCCGGTATATCCCCGAGCTCCGTGATCGAAACTTCAACATCCGGGCGTTCGGTGAGCGCACAGCTGCCAACTCACCAATCCAAGGCTCGGCGGCCGACCTGATCAAGATTGCCATGATCCGAATTCACCAAGCGCTCATGGCTCGCGCGCTCAACGCCAAAATGCTGCTCCAGGTCCACGACGAACTTGTGTTCGAAGTTCCCGGGCCCGAGCTCGACGACGTGAAGTCCCTGGTCACGTATGAAATGGAGCACGCGGCCACCCTCGCGGTGCCGCTCGTCGTGGATATTGCCGATGGAGACAACTGGCTGGCGACCAAGGCCGAATAGCAAAAAAACTTGGCGGAGTTCGATCCTCGCACGTTGCGGTATACGCCGCAAATCAACGTGGAAACAAACGTCCCAACGGGAGTGATATCCGGCTGCCAAACCCATAACCAGCTTTGATGCAAAGAGTTACAAAAAGATTATGAAGCGGGCACTGCCTTTGCTTTTCAGGGCGCCAGATGTCGGCACGAGGGGTCCTCATGACATTCGGTTCCCACCCTACCCGATTCCCAGGTCGTTTTTCGATGCGAGCCCAAAGGCGCGGCTTCACGCTCATCGAGCTACTCATAGTCGTCGTGATCATCGGCATCCTGACCGCGATCGCGATACCGAAGTTTCAAGCGACAAAGGGAAAGGCGTACTACGCCGGGATGCGTAGTGATCTGCACAACCTCATGACTGCTCAAGAGGGGTACTTCTACGATCACTCCGCGTATAGCCCGTTCGTAGATTCCTTGCAGTTCAACGCGACGAGGGGCGACGCTGTCTCGATCGTCCAAGCGAACGCCACGGGCTGGGCTGCCACCTCGACGAACCCGCTGTCGTATCCTCACTTCTGTGCGCTGTTCATGGGATCGGCGACGCCAGTCGCGCCGGCAACCGTCTCCGGAGTCGTCGCCTGCAATTAGTCGGGCCGCGACGTGATCGACGTCGCGCCGCCATTTAAAGAATTCAAAAAACTCCGGGATGGAATGATCCACGCCATGGATGGTGGCCTGTGGCTCCATCGTCACTTGTGGGGTGGCCGGCGGCTCGCGCACCTCGTATCGACTGACCGCGCGCTTCTTCTCGCCTATGGCCGTGCCGTCGGTTTGTCGGAAGATCGTCTGCAATACAAACCACTGAAGGATCCGCGCACCGGCGTTCGTCGCGAAGCGTGGCACTGGGACCTCGGCGGTCCGGTCCTCCCGGCGCCGACGACGCGCTTCTAGGCGTCTGTCTCAACGCGCGCCGCGCCGAACGCGGCATCCAGCGAGAGGACTTCGGCGCGCAAGAGAGCAAGCTCCGTCGTCAGCCGCAGGTGCAATTCAGGGTTGGTGGACAGGACAAAAAAGGCACGTGCGCGTCGTACCATGCGCCGCAACCGGTCGCTCAAGATGAAATTCACGTCTGCCGCGACTGGCAGGCTGGCGAGATACAAGAGCGCCATGAGGGGCGTCGTGAGCAGCCCGACAACAACGGTCTGCGCGAGATAGGCGACGACGACCAGCGCCGCGCCGGCCACTAACGTTCGCATCGCCGGATCGGCGGCGCTATCGACGGATTGCATCGCAATCCACCCGGCGGCCCGGAACGGAACGAAATGATTCAACCGGCCCCAGAGGGCTACAGGCCCAGCGACGAGAAGTAACCACCCTTCGCGTAGCGTGAATCGCAGCCTGGCACGAGGCGCGAGATCAATACCGACATCCTCGAGAAGTATTCGGTGGCCCGCCGTGGTCCGATGCAATGCTTCCAGGCGCTCCACGACAGCGTCGGCTCGGGCGCGAACTTCCGGATCTGCAGTTCCCAGACCCGCCGAGAGCTCCTCGATGCGACGAGCAATGCCCGTGTCGACCCCGAGTCCGCGGTCTGCCTCGCCCAACGGTCGCCCCGGCTCCATGAGCGCGGCGATCGTCGACGCGAGTCGAATGGTCCGTGCAGCCTCATCCGCCGAAGCGTAGTTGAGGGTCACCGTGCGCAGTCGTGCGTCTATCTCATTCGTCAACTCGTCGACCGGGCGCTGATGCTCTACGGAACACCAGTCCTCCAAGCGGAGCGGCTCCCCCACTTGCACAAACACGCGCGGGCGCGGCATATCCTTTCGTTCGAACGTCAGCCCGATCGGGATGATGGCCAGTTCGGGAGCCGCACCGGTGGTCCAGGCGTCGAGCGCCATTCGTGCAGCGCCGGTTTTGAGGGGCGCCATCGTCGGCTCGTCGTGCGACCTCCCTTCCGGAAAAATGAGCACTGCGCCCCCCGCCTGCAGCGCTTTGCGCACGGCGAGGAAGGTATCTTCGTTGCGTGACCGGTCGAGATGGTCGCGCGGGTTCTTCTCGTCGCTGGCGCGCCGCAACGGAACAACGCCAACCCAACGCAGCAGTATGGCGCCGAGCGCGTTGCGAAAAATCGTTGCCTTCGCGGTCAGCAAGACGCGTCTCGGGACCACCCAACCCACCATCATCGCGTCGACTAGGGCGTTGGGATGGTTTACGACGAAAAGGATAGGCCCGCGCTGCGGAATGCGCTCACGACCTTCGACCTGAATCGATCGGTAAAACCATCGAAGGCCGACGCCGGCGAGCGCTCGTAAGAGCACATACATGGTTCAGCCTATCAGCCGCGTTGAGAGTCGCGAGATACGTCGCGTGACGTAGACGTCCAATCCTCGACGTTGACGGACGGTAGGGCGGCCACAAATTAAGTGGAATGAACAATTTCCGCGCGGCCGCCTCGACCTCTGTCTTGCTGTTCTTGGTTGCGTGTCGACGGGACCGTCCGCCGGATCGCGTCGAATCCACTGCGACACCGGCTCCGCCGCCCCCTGAATCATCGACCGTCGCTCCGACGAAATGGAACGGCGGAGCTGGTCCGGTACTCTTGATATCGGGCGACGTGCCGACGCGAGCCTTGGTGATCGTTCCGTCGGAAAACGGCGAGGCCACCCTCGCCGCTCTGCCTCACCCGGCGTCCGCAACCCTGTTCAGTCGTTCAGGCGTCGTTCAGACCGCTGACCTGCCATCGATTGCCGATTCGGCTGGATGTGCGGTCGCCTCACTTAGCGCGGCTCCGCCACCCCGAGCGTGGAGCGTGGGATTCATCGGTGGCGTTGTCGCACCCCTCGCGGTTGATTCGATCGGATCAATCCCGAACGCGGACTCGTCCCGCTACGCGACCTGGTTGAATCGGCTTGCCTCGGCATTGCCAAATGATTCCTCGGGGCGCTTCTCCGGCCTCCCGTTTGCCGTTCGCTCCATTTCGCGCTTCTCCATTCCCGACGGCCCTCTGATCATCGTTGGCACGTTGAGTCGCCAGCTCAATCAGGAGGCCACGCCACTCCAGGAGCGGACGTTCATTGTCGCCGAACAAGCGCACGGCGACTCGGCGCTCATCGCGGGTTACGGTGAGCGGTCGTACGGCGACGAGGAAACGATCGAAAGTCGCGAGCTCCTCGCGGCTCTCCTCATCGGGGAGGCGCGCACTCCAGCAATCGTCGTCTCTCGCGACTTCGGTACAGACGTCGCGTATGCCGTGTTCGAGCGCGTCGGAAACACCAAGTGGCGAAACCAGTGGTCAAGTCCGCGGCGTCGCTGCGCGCCATAACGACTCGAATTACGCTTCGTCGGGCCTCGCGAGTGCTGCCGGCGCGCGGGTCCGTCCGGCCACCCCGGCCAGCGCCGCAAGTGTCAACACATACGGCACCGCCAGAAAAAGTTGGTAGGGGAGTCCGAGACCTGCGGCCTGAAGCAGGTACTGGACGGCACTCGCGGCACCAAACACAAGAGCGGCGACGGCCACACCAACGGGATGCCATCGTCCCAAAACGACGATGGCTATCGCGATGAATCCTCGCCCAGCGGACATTCCCTCAGCGAAGGTGCCGGCCTGAGCGAGAACGAGTGTCCCACCAGCGAGCCCGCCCATGGCCCCACCGAAAAGAAGACTTAGCGTGCGAACACGTGAGAGCCGGACGCCGGCAGCGCGCGCCGCAACGGGAGACTCGCCGACGGCGCGCAAACCCAGACCGGCAAGTGTGCGATGCATCCACCACCAGAGGACGGGTATCGATGTATAGAAGACATATGACACAACGGGCTGATTGAACAAACCCGCACCGAAAATGGGAATGCGCGAAAGCCCGGGAATGGCGATCGGTCGAGCCGTTGCAATCGACAGCGCTGCCCCGGCGGCGCCGTACAGCGCTCGATACAACGTGCCGGTCAATCCCATCGCTAGAATCGTCAGCGCGGTACCCGCGATGATTTGATCCGTGCGAAGACGCACGACGAACCACGCAAAGAGCGCCGCCGTCGCGACACCGGCCCCGATCGCACCGGCGAACCCGGCAACGACGCCGCCGTGGCTCGCGCCGACGAGCGCGCCGAAGGCGCCGCACAAAATGATGCCCTCTAGGCTGATATTGATGATTCCCGCTCGCTCGACGACAAGCTCACCCAATGCGGCGAGCCCGAGCGGCGTTGCGGTTCTAATGGCGGATTCGAGGAATGCCGAGAGCAGCGCTATCACACCGCCTCACGAAAGCGCTGTCGAACGCTACGCGCACCTAGCAAGGCGAGAATAAGGACGGCTTCAACCACGGAGACGACCACCGAGGGGACGCCGGCATCGCGCTGCATCGCGGCGGCTCCTGCTTCGAGTGCACCGAACATAATTCCGGCCGGAACCACGAGCGCCGCATCGAGACGAGCGAGCAGTGCGACGGCTATCGCGGTGTAGCCATATCCCGGCGAGATGTTCTCGTAGAGCGCGAACGTCACTCCCTGGACCTCGATCGCTCCTGCGAGACCAGCCAATGCACCACTGATCGCGAACGCGGAGAACACCACGCGATGAACGTCGATGCCTCCGGCACTACGAGCGGCATCAGGATTCGCACCGGTGACACGCAGCCGAAAGCCGGCGGCGGTGCTGCGCATCACCCACCAGGCAACTCCAGCCGCGGCGAGCGCGAAAAAAAAGCCGACATGCAGTCGAACCGCGGCGAGTCGAGGCAGTTCCGCCGCCGCCGGTATTGTCGCCGTTTGCGGATAGACGTGCGTCGGCTCCTGCATCGGTCCGCGGACGAGATATGATACGAGATACGTTGCCGCAAAGTTCAGCATGATCGTGCTGATGACCTCGAGAACGTTGAATCTGGTCCGAAGAATTGCGGCGATGGCCGCCCAGAGCGCGCCGAGAAGGGATCCCGCGAGAAAGCAGAGCAGAATGACGAGCGGCCGGTTGAGCGCTGGGCCGTAGAGCGCGACCGCCGCCGCTGCCGTTGCGCCCATCAGGAACTGGCCCTCCGCACCGATGTTGAATACGCCGGCACGGAACGCGAGGGCCACCGCCAAACCGGTCAGAATGAGCGGGGTTCCACGAACGAGCGTTCCGGACGCGAACGCGTACCACGATCCGAACGCACCACTGAAAAGCGCGTACGCGGCGCGGGCTGGGTTGTATTTCAGCACCGCGAGAAACAATCCGAGCGCCAGGACGATCGCGGCTCCCGTCGTTGCGACGATCATCGCCGGCCGAATCGCACGTGGCAAGCGCTGACCCGGCGTCACGCGACAGTCCGTGTCGTCCGAAACGACACCAGGCGTCGAATCGACGCGATACCGAACGCTGGACCCAGCGCGAGAACGGGGAACGCCCAACGCCATCCGACGATGGCGACCAGGGGTGGAACGAGCTGAATGGAAACCATCGTCAGGAGGAAGCCGAGCGATGTCTGGATGGTGAGTGCGGTTCCAACGGTATGCGGAGGCACGGCTTCCGTCACGAGCGCGCTGAACTGCGCGGAATCGGCAATGACGAAAAATCCCCACGTCCAGGCAAGCGTGCCCACCAGCCAGAGCGACCTTCCAAACGCGAACGGAATCAACAGAGAACACGCGCCGCTCAGCGCCATCGCGAGCATGACGAGGCGTTCGCGCCCTCGAGCGTCCGCCGCCAGTCCACCCCAAACGCAACCCAGCCCGCCCACGGCGATCGTGCCAAAGGCAACCATGGACACGATTCCCGAGCTCGCGACGCCGGGTTTCACGCTCTGCGCCGCGACACTCGCCGCCAGAAAAAGCGGGATCCAAGTCCAGAACGAGTAGAGCTCGAACATGTGACCGAGATAGCCGCTTGTAGCGAGCCTCCACTCGCGCTGCTCGATCACCGTCTGCACCAGGCTCCATGCGAACGGTCGCGGCGGAAACGGATATGGCCCGTCTCGGTAAAAAACACCGATAAGGACCGCGGCCGTCGCCGCACACGCGGAGGCCACCAGGATGACGAGTTGCGGACCAGCGCTCGGAAGCGCGTGCACGAGGTACGGGGTCGCCTTTCCGACGGTGAGCGCGCCGACAACCGTGCCGATCGCGAGACCACGACGCGCCCGAAACCAGGTCGACGCCATCTTCATTGCCGGTGGGTAGACGCCGGCAAGACAAAACCCCGTTGCGAAACGAAGGACGAGCGCGAGCCCAAAACGGTCGGTCAATACCAACCCGGCGTTGACCACCGCGCCCGACAACGCCGCCACGGCAAAGAAGCGCCTCGAAGGTATAACATCAGCGAGGTTGAGAAGTGCTGCCATCGCCGTCCCGCACACGAACCCCAGTTGCACAATCGTCGTCAACCAACCGGTCTGGCTAGGACTGAGTGACCAGCGGGCGACAAACTGTGTGGCCACCGCACTCGCGGCGAACCAGAGTGACATTCCGAGCAGTTCGGCGACTGCGAGGAGTGCCAACATTTCCCAGCGCCGTGGATCGCGATCGGCGATTTCCGACGTGCCGCTCATGCAGGGCCAAGCATCGCGCGTCCCACCACGGCCCTATCTAGCGGCACCTGTTGCACTCGCCCACGGTGCACAACAACGATCCGCGTCGCCAGCGACATCACCTCATCGAGGTCCTGCGAGTAAAGCACTACCGCGGCACCCTGGGCTGCAGCGAGCCGAAGTCGCGTATGCACGGCCGCGGTCGCGCGTATGTCGAGGCCCCGTGTCGGGTTCTCGACGACGATCATTTCGGGCGATGCATGAAGCTCCCGCCCGAGAACGAACTTCTGTTGGTTCCCGCCGGAGAGGGCGCGCGCCGCAGTCTCTGGCGATCCACCGCGAACGTCGTACTCGGCGACGACGCGACGCGCTCGCTCTCGTTGTTGCGCCCACCGGACGATGCCGCGGCGCCGTCCGGCGCCGTCGAGTGCGACGTTGAACGTGAGCGACTCCTCGAGGATGAGCGCGTCGCGCTGCCGGTCCTCAGGGACGAAACCAACCGTGTCGGGAATCGACACCTGGCCGCGGTCTGCGCGGAGTCGACCGGACAATAAGCGCACCAGCTCCCGCTGACCGTTCCCATCGAGCGCGGCGATTCCAAGAATTTCGCCGCGCTCGACAGACAGGGTAACGTCGGCCAACACGTCGACGCTCCTCTTCGTCAGGTCGTGGATCGTAACCTTCTCGAGTCGGGCAGCGACGGCCGCTGCCAACTCCCGCGGTGTGATCGTCGACGGAGCCGTGTCGGCGTCGGACTCACCGATCATCGCCTCCGTTACGCGAGCCCTGTCGAGCGAGTTCGCCGGCGCAGTGAGCACGTGCCGTCCGCGTCGAAGAACAGTCACTTCGTCGGCAACCCGGAGCGCTTCATCGAGGCGATGCGTGATCAGAACGACGGCGTTGCCGGCATCAGCGAATCGGCGCAGCCAATCGAGAAGTTCAGTCGCTTCGGTCGGAGCGAGCACCGCCGTCGGTTCATCGAGGATAAGCGCATGCGCTCCCCGGGCCAGCGATTTAACGATCTCTAACCGTTGTTGCCCGGCGACGGAAAGGGAGTCGGCGCGCGCCCAAGGATCGAGGTGCAGGCCGGTGCGCTCACCAACATCGGTAATCACGCGGCCGACGGCCCGTTCATCAAAGCGTCCGCGCCCTCCCAACGCGACGTTTTCCGCGACGGTCATCGCCGGAACGTTGGTGAAGTGCTGGTGAACCATCCCCAAACCTGCGCCGATCGCGGCGATCGGCGAGTGAGTCGGTCGGAGCGGGCTCCCGGCCGTGATCTCGCCGCGATCGGCTGTTTGAAGGCCGAACGCGATCCGCATCAGCGTTGTTTTTCCGGCGCCGTTTTCCCCGAGCAAAGCATGGATCGTCCCCGTCTCGAGTCGAAAGGAGACGTCGTCGAGCACCACGGTTCCCGAAAAGGCTTTCGTAATGCGCGACATTCGGAGCAAGTCGCTCCGTGAAGACTCGGGATCAGAGCCCGGTTGGCGCATCGACGAACGTGGACGGTATACCGAAACGTGTGGTGACCGCGTCTCCGAGAGCCCGTATCCCCAGCGTCTCGGTCGCGTAGTGACCCGCGTAAAGCACGATGATTCCGAGCTCTCGAGCCTCGACCGCCGTGTGGTGCGGTCCTTCGCCGACGATGAGCGTATCGAGGCCGCGCTCCGCTGCCTCTCGCAGGGTCGACGAATCTGCGCCCGCGCCGGTGCAAATGCCCCACTTTCGAGTCACACGATCGCGTTCGAACGGCGTCACAACGAGGGTGCCGCCAAAGCTCTTCGAGAGCTCACCGGCACGGTCGGCAAGGATTCGCGTCGCAATTTCCGCGTCGCCGCGAAGACCGATGCTCTTGCCCTGAAACGACGCAAAGCCCCCGTTCGGCTCGAGCGAAAGCTTCCTTGCCAGGAGTGTGTTGTTTCCGAGCTCCGGATGCAGATCGAGCGGTAAATGCGCCGAATACACGGCGATGTCATGCTCGATCAGTGCACGCATGCGGTGGTATCGTGAGCCCACGATCGGTTGTGCGCCGCCCCAAAACATTCCGTGATGAACAAGAATCAGGCGCGCCTGCGCTTGAATCGCGCCATCGATAGCTGCGCTCGAAAAATCGACAGCCGTAACAATCCGTTCGATCTTCCCGCGATTGGCCATTTGCACGCCATTGACCGCCCCGGGGTAATCGGGAATGTTCGCGACATCCAGAAGTTCGTCGGCGAACGCGGCGATGGCGGCGAGCTCGGTCATTTATTGCCCGCCGATGTGTCCACGTGCACGGTGTATCGACCCGCCAGCATCAACGTCTGGAGCGAATCGATTCGCGCGCGCGCATCGGCTGGAATGCGCGCGATCATAGGCGGATTCAATACGAGCGTCACGACGTGCGATTCTTCCCCAAGTTCGACTACCCGTGGCTGAAACGTCTTTGCTTTTACTTCGCGCGCGATCTGCAGGAACGCCCGCGGCAAATCGATGACGACGCTGCCGAGGGTGACGTCGGGAGCAACGCTGTTTTGATTCGAGTTTGAACCGATCACGAGTGCATTGCGCTCCCGCGCCGCCTGAAACACTCCCAACCCTGCGGCATCGGCATTCTGGAAAATCACATCGGCTCCTTGGGCGATCTGGGCGAGCGCCTGCTCTTTTCCCGCGCTGACGTCGTCCCAGTTGCCGATATAGGACGACACGATACGGACCGAGCTGTCGACGGCGTGGGCTCCCTGCTCAAAGGCTCGAAAACTTTCGACGACGGGTGGCAGCGCCGTTCCGCCGAGTGTCGCCACTTTTTTTGTTTTTGTGACTGCGGCGGCGAGCATGCCCGCCAGATACGAGGCGTCGGCAAACCCGAACGTCATGCCCGCGAGGTTTGGTCCTGAGGTCGACCCAGATGTGGTGACGTACAGCGTTCGTGGGAATTCCGGGGCAACCCGCCGGGCAGCATCCTGGAATTCGAATCCGTGGCCGAAAACGAGATTGAAGCCCTGAGCGCCGTACTGTCGGAAGTTGTCCTCGAATTCCGCCGGAGTCTTGGTCTGCACGTGGCTGATCTGGGCGCCGAGGCTGTCCCGGATCCAAAGAAGGCCCTGATACGCGCCACCATTCCAAGACTGATCCGACACTGGTCCGGGTGTCAGCAGGGCGACTTTGAAGCCCTCATGGGAGGGCTCGCCTCTATCGCCTTTGCCACATCCCGCTGTTAAGAAGACGAACGAAAGGGCCGTTGTGGAAAAGCACAATACCCGGCGTCTAATCATCGGCATTAAACGTTGTGCCCGTTCACTTTAGCAGACTGTGCAAATTGTTGATTTCTTCGAGAATGAGCGTGAGGCCGCTAAATCGTACCCATGGCCGGAAGACGCTATGATGGCGCAGTGATGTTCTAATACTCTCGCTTGGTTCCTCGCAGTATTAGCTCCAAGAGGCGCTCCATGTCATCTGCCGAGAAGAACGATACCTCTATTTTCCCCTTTGCGTCGGCGGAGGTCGAAACGCGCACATCGGTTTGTAAATAGCGACGAAGGTCATCCTCAATTGCGCGTAGGACCGGACTCGACGTGTTGGGCGCAGACGGACGAGCCTGCTTGACTGGTTCCACTATCGATTTCGATTCGCCGTTCAAATCCCTCACGCGTTGCTCGAGCTCGCGAACGCTAAGTCCTTCTTTCGCAAGTGACTTTGCCAACTCAGTTGCGACTCTCGGGTCCGCGAGCGCCAACAGGGCTCTCGCATGTCCGGGAGTCAGGCTCCCCTGTTCGACGAGCAAGAGTACCTCGTCCGGAAGCGAAAGGATTCGCAGAAGATTTGTCACCGTCGTGCGATCTTTTCCAACGGCCTCAGCGACCTGCTGTTGCGTTAGCTGGAACTCGTCAATGAGCCGACGATAACCCCTGGCTTCCTCGAGCGCGTTCAGGTTCGTGCGTTGGAGATTTTCGACCAGCGCGAGGACGAGCATCGTTCGATCGTCGAAATCGCGAACAATCGCCTGGATCTCGGACCAACCAAGGTTGGTCGCGGCTCGCACCCTTCTCTCGCCAGCGATGAGCTCGTATGCATCGCCCTTTCGCCGAACGCTTATCGGCTGCAACAGGCCGCTTGCCCGGAGTGATGCCTCTAGTTCAGCAAGCTCATCAGGGCGAAACTCTCGGCGCGGTTGGAAGGGATTGGCCCGGATGCTGGAAAGCGAAATACGCTTAATGTCTGATGTAGCAGCGGTTGCGGCGTCGGTTGTTGATGGTATGAGGGCTTCCAGGCCTCGGCCGAGGCGGCGTTGGCGTTCCATGCTCATCGTGTCCTCGCGATAAGTTCTTTTGCGACAGCTAGATACGCCTGTGCGCCGACCGAGGCCACGTCGTACAGGATGATGGGCTTCCCAAAACTCGGAGCTTCAGCCAAACGTACGTTTCGAGGAACGACCGATTCAAAAACCTGAACCCCAAAGTATTCACGCGCTTCTGCAGCGACCTGTCGAGACAGGTTGAGACGGGCGTCGTACATCGTCAACAGAACGCCATCGATCGCGAGTTCTGGATTGACGCTTCGCTGGATGAGATGAACGGTGTTCAGGAGTTGAGATAGCCCCTCGAGCGCATAGTACTCGCACTGTAGCGGTATGAGCAGCGCGTCCGCCGCCGCGAGCATGTTCAGCGTAATGAGCCCGAGCGATGGGGGGCAATCGATCAACACAAAGTCATAGTCATCGCGAATTTGCGAAACCGCTGAGCGCATCATGCGCTCGCGGCCGTGCCGATCGACCAATTCGACCTCGGCCCCAGCGAGGTCCGGAGTAGCCGGGAGGACGTCGAGTGTCTTGAAATGAAGTCCGCGGACTCTTGATTCAGCAATGCGACGCTCGCCGATCAAGACGTCGTAGACGGTTGAGCTGATGCTCTCGCGATCGACTCCGCAGCCACTGGTCGCGTTCCCTTGTGGGTCCCCGTCGATTAGCAGAGTCCGACGCTCGGCTGCTGCAAGACTCGCTGCGAGGTTGACCGCCGTCGTCGTCTTCCCGACGCCTCCCTTCTGATTCGCGATTGCGATAACGCGTGCCACGTTCAGGGATGTAAGAGGCTCAATGGGACCGGCGGACATCTCGGACTGGCCAATCTATCCGGGCTATCTACCTGGAACAACGTGCCACGTGGCACATCTAGGAGTCCCACAAGCTGATGTGCCACGTGGCACGTTCAGGCTAGGTAGAATGATCTATCTATTCGGGATGAAGGCCCAGCGAGCCGTCACGTTCGCGGTCACCGTGAGTTGACCAGGTTCTATCGGAGTCGGCGCGCCGCCGGCGACCCGTGCGCGAGCCATCGGTGCCTCAAAGGGCCGTATTGGTTCCACACCTGACGCCAACTCGAGCAGCTGTCCCAGAGTGCCGCCGGCGGCCCTTGCCATGGCCTCGGCGTCCGCTCGAGCGTGGACAACAGCCTCTCCGATCGCTGCTCGACGTGCCGAATCCGCCCGCGACGACGCGAATTCGATACTCGAAACATCATTCGCGCCCTTCGTCAAAGCGGCATCGATCGTTCGCCCGACGTCTTCAATCCGCCGAAGGCTGGCCCGGACGGTGTTCGTCACGACGTACCCGGTGACTTTCGGGGCTTGGTTCGGCGGATACTGCATTTCCGGTGACACGCTGAAGTTCACCGTTGCCAGTTGATCCGGCGTGAGGCCAAGTGCGCGAAGGGTGTCAATGATTGCTCTCTGTCGGCGCGCGTTGTCTGACGTCGCCTGCGATACCGTTGCCGCTCGGCTCTGGACACCCAGCAGTACCGTCGCCTTGTCTGGCGCGAGTTGAACCTCGCCGGTTCCGCTCGCAAAAATCTGCGGTGGCGGCGCCGCCGAGGCGTTTTGGGCCACGCCGGTCGACGAGAATGCCGATATCAACGCGGCGAGAATGAGCGCCGAGAGGCCGTGCCGTACGAAGGGGATGCACATCTGCACTCCACGTTGACGTAAACGCCGAAAGAAATCAGGGCGTCCACTAATAGTATCGTATTGCTACTATTATGCCGGCTGATTCCTCAGGGTGGACGCGAGGCCCGTCGTCGCCATTTCTCGACCTCGAGCACGAGATTCTGCAAATCCGTCGGGCTTACACCGGGTACTCGCGCCGCTTGTGCGAGCGTCCCCGGTCGAATCGCACCCAGCTTCTGGCGAGACTCGAACGAGAGCGACGACATCGTCTCATACGGCAAATCAGCGGACAGCGCGAACGCGCCCATGCGCCGCAACTTTTCCGCCTGATCGCGTTCGCGAACGAAGTAGCCGGCGTATTTGAGCTCGAGTTCGACGGTGACAAGCGCCTCGGCCTCGAGATCGTGTTCAACGTCGGCGGCGTGGAGCAGCGACTCCAGTGACACACCTTGTCGCTTGGCGAGCTCCGAGATCCGGGTTGGTTGATCGATCGGAGCGCTATTGCATTGCTCGAGGAGCGCGTTCGCTCGGCCTGGTGCGACACTGGTTCTTTTGGCAATCGCTGCGGCGGATTCTTCGTCGCCCAGGCGCCGGCCGACGCGCTCTCGCTCCACGGCCGAATAAAGATCCAACTCGAGGCCGATCGGACAGAGGCGTCGGACGGCGTTGTCCTGACGAACCGTCAGACGAAACTCCGACCGCGACGTGAAAAGCCGATAGGGTTCGTCGACGCCGCGAGTTACCAGATCGTCAATGAGAACTCCTATATACGACGTCTCGCGCCCGAGGATGACCGGCGGATCCTGCCGCACGAAACGCGCGGCATTGAGACCGGCGATCACTCCCTGACCGGCCGCTTCCTCGTACCCGGTCGTCCCGTTGATCTGCCCCGCGAAAAAGAGCCCGCGCATGACCTTGACCTGGAGCGAGGCGTCGAGCTGCGTCGGCGGATAGTAGTCGTATTCGATGGCGTAGCCGGCGCGCGTCATCGCGACCGACTCGAGGCCCCGGACCGAACGAAGTATTGCCAATTGGACCGTCGCCGGGAGCGATGTCGACAGTCCGTTCGCGTAAAGCTCCGTCGTGTCATGCCCTTCGGGCTCCAGAAAGAGCTGGTGGCGGTCGGCGTTGGGGAACTTGACGACTTTGTCCTCGACCGACGGGCAATACCTCGGTCCGCGCGATGCAATGGCGCCGCCATACATCGCCGATCGACCGATGTTCTCGGCAATGATCGCTTTGCCTTCCGCTTCCAGAAAGGTGATCCAACACGGCAGTTGCACCGGGTGCCGCGTCTCGGACCCGCGCCGCCGGGCATCCGTCCAAAAGACCGACCAGGAATAATCGAACGCCTCGATTTCGCTATCCTGGCGTTCGAGCCGCGAAAAGTCGACCGTACGGCCGTCGATTCGCGGCGGCGTGCCTGTCTTGAAGCGCTCGACAGCGAGTCCGGCGTTCTCCAACTGCTCAGCGAGATGAGTCGCGGCCGATTCTCCCGCTCGTCCCCCGGAAAGCCGCGTCTCCGTTCCGATGTGGATTCGCCCGCGGAGGAAGGTACCAGTCGTGATGACCACCGCTGACGCGCCAAAGCGGCGACCTTCCAGCGTCTCAACGCCGGCGACCGAGGGGCCATCGGACAGAAGGAGGCGCGCCACGGTTCCTTGGATTGTTCGTACGCCGGGATGTGCTTCGACCAAGGTGCGCACAGCCCGACGATACAGACCGCGATCGCACTGGGCGCGCGGTGCCCAAACCGCGGGTCCCTTGCTGCGATTGAGCATTCGAAACTGAATCGCCGCCAAGTCGGTCGCGCGCCCCATAATGCCACCTAGGGCGTCTACCTCGCGGACCACCGTTCCCTTTGCAATCCCGCCAATGGCCGGATTGCAGGACATTTGGCCGATGGTTTCAAGCGCACTCGTGATCAAACCGACCCGAGCCCCCGCTCGCGCCGCTGCTACCGCCGCCTCGGTTCCAGCGTGGCCGGCCCCAACGACAATGACGTCGAACGAGGCCTCGAGCGACTCCTTGGATGGAAGCGACATAGTGGTTGAAACCTACGGACCGCGAATCGCAGCGCGAAAGCTCGAACGCTTGGTCCTATATTCTCGATTCAAATCACGAGAGGCCTTGCGTGCCACTAAACATTCCCAGCGGGGCGCCGGTTCTCGTCATACGACGAGCGGCGTACGAGGCTCGCGGACTCGAGCGCCGTGAGATCGACGAGCGGCTTCAGCTGACCGCCGACGAGTTTCGCGTGGAAGCCGGGCTTGTCGTCCTCGGCCCGATTTACGCTGGGGCGGACGCTCTCGCCGACTTTATCGGGGACCTCGAGGCTGCCGGCTTCACGTATTTCGACGATTTTTTCGAGCTCAGCGGGAACTGGCCGGAGTGGCTCCAGTTGTTCGCCGGCGCACATTCGGACGACACTAGTGGCGGTGCTTCGTCAATTCACTAGTCGACGGCGCAGGCGTTATCGGACCATGGCGAAGCAAACCGTGCCACCCACATTCATAGCACCAGCTCGTGCGAAACTTCGGGAAGAACAAATTCCAACCGCGAGAGGCCATTCGAAGCGTCGGGGCGTCACAGTTCGGGCACCTATCGCCTTCGGGCAACAAATAGTAGAAAAACACCGTGGCAAGGACTGCCCGCAACACGAAGAACCCGCCGATGATCAGGATACATAGAACGGCGTCCCACATATCACCCTCCTACAGCCGCTTCTCGACCTCGGCCCATGCCTCGACGAACGCCACTTCGTCCTCGATGCGCTCGATGACAACTTCCGTTTCGACTTCCAGCGATCCGTGGTCGATTCCACGGGCTCGCAAAACGTGACGTTCGCCTTCGACCTCGAAAGCCACTTCCCCGTCAACCTGTGGACGAATGCTTTTCGTCACGCGAGCGATGTGCCCCTGAAGGACGTAGCGCTCGTCGTCGACGTCATGCTCCGGAACCGCGGCCCACCATCTCGTCACAAGCCGTGCCGTCGCGAGAGCCGCAAGGCAACCGAGCCCGGCACTCCACACAAAGACTGCGGCTCCTGACAGCCGTGCCTTTAGCAGATAGCCCGTCAAGCCAAACACGATGCCGGACACCGAGAGGACAGCTGGCGACAGCCGAAATGACCGCTCGTGGGACGAACGACTTTCGGCTGGGCGCTCGACTCCGCGAATCATGATCCTCACGGCGAGCATCAGCCCGCCGATGAACGCCAACAGGTACACGCCTGTCATGGGAATGACGGAAAAAGGTTCAACTCAAAAGTGCCGAGCCGCGACGCGATAAACTCGCAGGCGCGCCACTCGGCGTAATAGAATGGCCGCCAGGGCACACGTCCCGCGACGAAACCGACGTGTCCGCCGTGTGGAGTGAATTCGAGTTGTAGGGCGTGATTCGACGCGCCGATCGAACGCACCTCATCCAGGACCTCCGCCGGCAAAAACGGATCGTCGACCGCACTCAGCAAAAGGGTGGGTACGCGAATTCGATCGAGAAACGTGATCGAACTCGAGCGACTGTAGTAATCGTGTGCGTCGGTAAAGCCGTGAACGGGAGCTGTTACTGCGTCGTCGAACTCGTAGATATTCGCGGCGCGAAGCAGGGCGGCCCGATCGAAAAGCTTCGGATAGCGACTCAGCTTGTCCAACGCCTTTCGACGAAGCGACTGCAGGAAATGGCGATCGTATATTCTGGAGAACCCCCGCCCGATAAACCGCGCGCCCCGTTCAAGGTCGAAGGGAACCGAAATGGCGGCCGCGGCCGCAACGTAGTCGCAGACGCCTTCTCCGACCTCGCCGAGGTATTTCAACAGAACGTTACCGCCGAGGGAAACCCCGGCGAGCGCTAAGGGCGCCGCCGGATACTCATCTCGAATTCGATCCATGACGAACGCGAGATCGGCCGTCTCCCCGGAGTGGTAGAAGCGCGGGGCGATATTCGGCTCGTCGCCGCAACCCCGAAAAATGAGCAGTTCCGCACCCCACCCGCGACGTCGAGCCTCCCGAAAGAAACCACCGACATAATGCGACCGTACCGTACCCTCCAGTCCGTGAAGAAGAACTAGACGCGGAGCGCGAGGGTCGGCGTCTATCCGGTACACATCGACGAAATCGCCGTCGCGCGTTGACCAACGTTCACGGCGCGCATGCAGCGGACGATGCCGACGAAAGAATTTCGCCCACAGCGTCTGCGCATGTCCGCCAGGTACCCACCACGCGGGATGGTAGGTATGTTCGCTTCTGCCGCCCAAGAATCCGTCTCCCTGTCTTCTCCCGGCGATCAATAACGCCTCGCCCGTACCGATGGAAGTTCAAGTTTTCGGCTGGAAGAAGAGCGCCGACACGCGAAAGGCCCTGCGATTCTTCGCCGAGCGGCGCGTCAAGGTTCACTTCGTAGATTTCCAAGAGCGCGCACCGTCTCCCGGCGAGCTCCACCGGTTTGTGCGGCGCTTCGGAGTGGATCGACTGGTCGATCAAGACTCCAAACGCTATCAGGAACTGGGGCTGCGTAGCTCGCAACACTCGAGCGGCCGTTGGGTCGAAAGGCTGATCGACGACCCCCTGCTCCTCCGGATGCCACTCGTCCGTTTCGGCAATCTGCTGACCGTCGGGCTTGCCGAAGCTGAATGGAAGATTTGGGTCGCGAAATGACGCAACTCTCAATGGCGAGCGTGTGTCTTGAGTTCGGAGCCACCACAGTCTTTGAGAAGGTCTCCTTCACGGTGGCGGATGGAGAGCGATGGGGTATCATCGGGCGCAACGGAGCGGGAAAAACGAGCTTGTTTCGGTTGTTGACTGGTGAGCTCGAGCCCACACGCGGGGAAATCGCCCGGTCACCCGGTCTGAAAGTGTCGTTGTTGGAGCAACATCGCGATTTCGGTGACGCAACGACAATCTGGGAGGCCGCGGCTGGTCAATTTGCCGAGCTGTTGCAGCTGGAACGCTCGCTGAGTGAACAAGCTCTGCGGCTTGCAACTGACTCGAACGAACAAGCGCTGGCCCGGTACGGACGCGACCTCGAACGCTTCGAACGGGAAGGCGGCTATACCATCGCGCCTCGCGTGGACGCCGTCCTCCACGGACTCGGATTCGATCCTGCCGCCGCGAGAGAGAGGCCGGTGGCGCACCTCAGCGGCGGAGAGCGCGGACGCTTGGGGCTGGCACGCCAGCTCGTAAGTCCGGCCGACGTTCTACTGCTCGACGAGCCGACGAATCACCTCGATCTGGAGACGACACGTTGGCTCGAGGACTATCTCACGCGTGCGACGGCGACGGTACTGCTCATCAGCCACGATCGAGCATTCTTGTCAGCTGTCGTAGATCACGTCCTGCATCTCGATGGCCACATCGCGACGCCGTACGTGGGAGGATACGAGTCGTTCGTCGAGCAGCGTACACTTGCGCGACTGACGCAACAACGCCAATTCGACCAGCAACAGCGCCGCATCGCGGCGGAGCAAGACTACATCGCGCGGAACCTCGCCGGCCAAAACAGCAAGCAAGCCAAAGGTCGGCGAAAGCGTCTCGAACGGCTGCCGCGTCTGAGCGCACCGCTCGGCGACGCGGAATCGATGGGAATTCGCTTCGAGATCGCTGAGCGGGGCGGCGACCGCGTCATCGCCGCCGACAAAGCAGGTATCAGCGTGGGTAGTCGGCTTCTCGTGACGGACGTAACCACCACCGTCATGCGGGGCGATCGGGTAGGCCTCCTTGGCCCGAACGGCTCGGGAAAATCGACCCTCGTCCGCGCCATCGTGGGCGAGCACCCGACAGGGGACGGGACAATTCGCGTCGGGTCCGGTATCAGCGTGGGCTACTATCGCCAGGATCTCACGCAGGTGCCCCTCGACAAGACTCTCTACGACGCCATTGGCGATCTTCGGCCAACATGGGATCGTCGCATGATCCAAGGGCACCTCGGAAGATTCGGCTTCTCGGGCGACGAGGTACAGCGCCGCGCCGAGAGCCTCTCAGGAGGCGAGCGCGCTCGAATCGGCCTGGCGATGCTCGTGCTCAGTCGCGCCAACCTTCTGATTCTCGACGAGCCGACGAACCACCTGGACGTCGAGTCGATCGAAGCGCTGGAGGATGCGGTGGCGAGCTATGACGGCAGCGTTCTTCTCGTCAGTCATGACCGCGAGCTTTTGCGGTCGCTAACGACGAAGCTTTGGATCATTCACGACCAGCGACTTACGGAATTCGACGGTTCGTTCGGCGAATGGGAAATCGTGTCGTCCGAGCGTGAACACGCGGCGGCGGTTCAAGCATCCGAGGACGAGGCTCTTCGTCGCGTGCAAGAACGGCGGCGAACTGAACGTCGCGAGCAACGCGATCGATCGTCCCGCTCGGCGCTGCGAATCGCCCAAGAGCGCGTCGGTGAGCTCGAAACACAAATTCACAACGTCGAACGAGAGATCACGGACATCACGGCGAAGCTCGAGAATCCGGAGCTGTACACCGCCGCCGACGGAATATCAACGGCAAAAACGTTGGGCGCGCGGCTCGATCTGCTGAAGGCGGAACTGGACACGCTGCTGGAGGAATGGGGGGCCGCGACCGAGGCACTCGAAACAATCGCGGGTCCGGTCGCCTGATCCGCCGTGCTGCCATTGCTTGTAGTTCTAGCGCAGCTGGCGGCAACACAGGGCGCCCCTCGGGACACGAACGTCTACAGCTCCGAAGCGCTCCGCCGGATGATCGGGATGGCCGCCGACTCCAATCGACTGCCGCCGGCGAGCCTGCGCGGCTACCGCAGTCATATTGAGACAGAGACGGCACTCATCATCCGCGACACGTTAGGCCGAGAGCATAGCGCGGAGATCGAGCAGATCGCTTCCGAGGGCCGCTGGTCGCGCGACGGGCAATACGCGCTTCACATTCTCGGCTATCGATCGCAGAACGTTGGGGTGCCGTACTCAGCGCTGAGCATTATTCGCGCGTGGACGGTTCCAACGTTGTACGGCGAACGACTATCGCTCGGCGTCTATTTCGCGATGACGAGTCGAAGCGACACCCTTGTCGCGGTCCATCCCTTCGCCACCGATCGCGAGCGTTTTTATAGGTTTTCGGGCGGAGATACTGTAACGACTCTTCGCATCGGGACGCGAAACGTTCCGATAGCGCGTGTGCGCGTCACCCCAAACGTTCTCGGCAACTCGCGCTGGGGTGTTTTCGATGGAGAGATCGATCTCGACGCCGATCACTACCAGATTGTTCGCATGCGCGGCCGGTTCGGCATCGCGGGCGGCGAGAATCGAAAGCCGAGTCGCGTCGCGCGCCTGACCGGCATTGCAGCAGCGGCGTACGTCGAGTTCGTCAACGCGGAGGTTGACGGGAAGTACTGGCTGCCCGCGTCGCAGCGAACCGAATTTCAGACGAGCTTCCCGTTCTTCGGACAAACGCGCCCCGTCTTCCGTGTCGTCTCGACGATCAGCGACATCACGGTGACGGATTCGACGAACGGCGTGACTGACGCGGGCGTCACGCGGCGTGTGATCGTGTCGTGGGCGCAGGGAGACAGCGCGAGCCGGTTCGCCGATTGGAATCGCGAGCTCGGCGTTCAGAGTGGCAATGTGCACTCCGACGATTTCGCCGACATGGCACCGGACGCGTGGCGAACTGATGGTCCGGCGCGCTTCGAACTGTTTTCTACGCGCGCGTCAAAGTACATCCGATTCAATCGAGTCGAGGGCCTGTTCATCGGCCTCGAACCAACGATCGACTTCCGCTCGGCGGCGCCAGGGATCTCGGCCGGCGTCAGCGCGGGGTGGGCGTTCAGCGAACAAACGGCGCGCGGAGGCGCGCATGTATCGATGCGTCGCGGCAGAGAGCTCGCTACCCTCCGCGCCGAACGAACGCTCGAAAGCACGAACGACTTCACTCTGCCACTCAGCGACGATCCAGGCTTCGCTGCGGCGATCGGCTCGGCCGACAATTACGACTATGTCGACCGTCGTACGCTCGCGTTGTCTCTGACGTCAATCGTAGGCGGAGCGGAAACGGCGATCGCAAGCGCGCAACTCGGTATCGGCTCCGACCACGCTGAGCCGGCTCGACTCCGCCATGGTTTGTTGTCCACTCGCGCGTTCGAAGCAAATCGCGGCGCGGCAAGCGGGGGCTACGCAAAGGCCTCTGCCGATCTCGAATGGCACCCGAGCGTCACGGGAGACTTCTTGCATCCGGGGGTGGGTGCCCGCGTGCACTATGAGATTGCCGATGGACAACTGGCGTGGCAACGCGTCGAAGCAGCCTTGTCGGCACGGCGTTACTTCGGGAACCTCTCGCTGGTTGCGCACACCGACGCCGGTGCGGCGTTTGGGGACGTGCTTCCACCGCAGGTGGTGTTCGAACTGGGCGGCACCGAGTCGTTGCCCGGATACTCCTACAAGGAATTCGCCGGTGACCGGGCCGTCGTGTTTCGGTCCTTTGCCAGCTACCGGCTCGGCATCTGGGAAAGGCCCATCCACGCCGGTCGCACGCTGATGTTGCCGGGCGTCAGTCCGGGAATCGTGGCAAGCGTGGAAGGCGCGTGGTCGGAGTTGTCGTCCGACGCGGCGCGACGAGCGGCGATGCAACTCGGGACGACGGAGACGGGCGAGCCGGTCTCACGACCGACCGATCGCATCCGGACCACCGTCGGCGCCGGCATGAGCCTGTTCAGCGACTTGCTGCACGTCGGCGCCGCCCGCCCGCTCGACCACACCGCCCCATGGCGTTTCACCATCGGTTTCGGGGCGCTCTTTTAGTTGCCTAAAATTCGCCGATGAATCCGATCTCAGGCTCGAGGTGAACGCCGTGTTGCGTTTCGACGGCCTGTTGCGCGATCGTGATCAAGCGTCGGACGTCTGCGGCGCTCGCATGTCCGAGATTGACCATGATGTTGGCATGAATGTGCGATATCTGCGCGTCGCCTTCGCGACGACCTTTTAATCCGCACTGGTCCACAAGACGGCCCGCCCCCACACCCTCGATCTTCTTGAAGATCGACCCCGCGCTCGGATGCCAGTCCAGCCACGGGTGCTTTCCGCCGCGCCAGCTCAAGTTTTCCTGCATGATCCGATGCAGCACAGCCTGGTCGGCGCGGGCCAATCGGAAGGTGGCGGAGAGGATTATGTCGCGTCGGTGATGAAAGACCGTGTCGTCATAGCCGAAGCCCACGTAAGTCGAATCGACGATGCGGCGCTTTCCTTCTTCGGAAAGGATCTCGCACGTGTCGAAGACCTCGGCGATGAACATGGTCCGCGCCCGATCGGGGGCGGGCGCGAGAAAGTGCAGGTTCTGCCAAATCGCGCCGCCGACCGTGCTGGGAATGCCCACGTAGTGCTCGAGCCCCGACCAACCACGCGAGACTGATTCCTGAATCAGGTCTTTCACGACCGCGCCGCTTTCAGTCCACAAGACGCACTGTTCTCCATCCTCGCGGAACTCGTGGTGACGAGCGGTATTCCGGATCACCAGTCCGCGGAATCCACGGTCGCCGACCAAGATGTTGGCACCCAAGCCAAGAACGAAGTACGGTACGTCGAGGTCGCGCGCCGCGAGCACGGCATTCGCAAGCGAATCACCGGACGTTGCCTCGAAGAACAAATCGGCCGGTCCACCGATTCGAAACGTCGTAAATGGCCCGATTGGCTCGTCGCGCCGCAGGTAACGCGCGTCGAGCCTCGCGGCGAGGCGGTCGAGTTTCAGTTTATCGGAGTATTCCATTGTCGAGACTGAAAGAAATCATGTTCGTTTTGCTTCTGCCAACGGCCGTGATGGCGCAACGGGCCGAGCTGGAGCGACACATCCAACGGACGACTCTGCCGAACGGCTTGGAAGTCATCGTCGTGCAAAATCGCGGCGTTCCCCTCGTGACGATCGAAGCTGATGTGAAAAACGGATCGTTCACTCAGGCGCCGGAGTTCTCGGGTCTTTCGCACTTGTACGAGCACATGTTCTTCAAGGCGAACAAAGAATACCCGATGACCGACCAGTTCGTCGCCAAAGCCTCAGAACTCGGCGCCGAGTTCAATGGAACGACGAGCGAAGAAAGAGTGAACTATTACCTCACCGTCCCCGCGGATAGCATCGAGGGGGGCATGCGGTTTCTCGCGGCGGCTCTGGTCAACCCGCTGTTCCGGCCGGACGAGCTCGAACGTGAACGCCAGGTTGTTATCGGCGAATATGACCGAAACGAATCCAATCCGATGTTCGGGTTCAGCCGCGCCATGGGCCAAGCGCTTTGGACGACGGAGTGGAGTCGAAAGAATCCGCTCGGTGAGCGGAACATCATTCAGACCACGACGCCTGCCAAGATGCAAGCAATCAAGCAGCGGTACTACGTCCCCAATAACACGGCGATTATCGTAACCGGTGACGTCGCCCCCGATCGTGCATTCGGTATGGCCCGCAGCGTTTTCAGCGGCTGGGCGCGCGGCGCCGACCCATTCGCCGCCGAGGCGATCCCGGATCCGCCGCCACTGCCCAAAGACACCGCGGTGATCGTCGAGCAGCCAATCGGAAGCATCGTGGTGATGTTCCAGTGGCAGGGTCCGAGCGCGACCAAAGATCAGGCGGCAACGTACGCGGCAGACGTGTTCTCCGACGTCTTGAACCAGCCGGGATCGCGGTTCCAGCGGCGGCTCGTGGACAGTGGGTTGTTTGAATCGATCACCGTGAACTATTACACGCTCAACCACGTGGGACCGATTACGATCGCCGGCGAGACATCGCCTGAGCACTTCACCGAAGCCATCAAGGCGCTGCGCGACGAGATTGGGAAGCTCGGTGATACCACGTACTTCTCGGACGACGACCTCGCGGCGATCAAGCGTCGGCGCATCGTCGGTACCGAGCTTGGACTAGAGCGAGCGTCGGGATTCGCGCACCAGCTCGGCTTCTGGTGGGCGGTGACGGGGCTCGACTACTTCTACGGATACGTCGACACGATGGCGAAGCAGCGGCGCAGCGATCTCACGGCATACGCCAACAAATACATCGTTGGACGACCGCGCGTGGTGGGCGTCCTCTTGTCGCCGGACAATCGCCGCGTACTCGGACTCACCGCCCGATCACTGCTCGGCATGGGGCCGCAACCGTGAGACTCGGAAGATTCGTCGCGACGGCACTCCTAGCCGCCGCTGCTGCCCCGCCTTCTCGAATGGCCGCGCAGGCCGACACCGGAACGTCGAGCTTCGAGGTCAACGGTCTTCGGGTAATCCTTCGGCGAAACACGTCGAATGACGTCGTCGCGGCGAACGTATACTTGCTCGGCGGCGTTCAGCAGCTGACGCCGGCGACGCAGGGGATCGAAGCCTTCCTTCTCGCCTCGTCGGAGCGAGGAACGAAGCGCTTTCCCGGTGAGACCGCCCGCGCGCTCACCGCGCGTCTTGGCGTGACGATCGTCGCGGAGCCTTCCGAAGACTGGACGTTGTTCGGATTCACGGGCGTTCGCGCGACGTTCGATTCCTGCTTCATGATACTCGCCGATCGCCTCATGGCGCCCACGCTCGATTCGGCAGAGGTGGAACGTGTCCGCTCGAGAATACTGACGGGACTGCGTCTCTCGGCGACCAGCCCGGATCCGATCGTCAATCATCTGGCCGATAGTCTCGCATATGTCGGCCATCCCTACGGCTTCACGCCCGAGGGGACGGAGGCAACGATTCAATCGATCACCGTCGGGCAGCTCCGAAGTTACCAGGCGTCGCAAATGGTGGCGTCGCGAATGCTCCTCGTTGTCGTCGGCAACATAGAACGGCCCCGCGTCGAGCAGCTCGTCCAACAAACGTTGGGTCAACTACCGAAAGGCAACTATGCGTGGTCCGCGCCGCGTCTGCCGCCGGCACCGAGCAAGGCGCTCGTGGTTCAAGAAGCGCAGTTACCGACCAACTACATTCTGGGCACGTACGCGGGGCCGCCCGCACAAAGCCCGGATTATGATGCACTGCGCGTCGCCACGGCGGTGCTGTCCGGACGCTTTTTCACAGAGATTCGGTCGCGGCGAAACCTCTCGTATGAGGTCGAGGCACCATTTGTCGAGAGGGCTATCGCGACGGGCGGCGTGTACGTGACAACGGTCGCGCCGGACACCACGCTGGCGATCATGCGCGCGGAGCTAGATCGACTGCAGCAGGAGCTGATCGATCCGCGCGGTCTCGAGCGGCTCGTACAGCAATTCATCACCGACTACTTCCTCAAGAACGAAACGAATTCCGATCAAGCGACGTTTCTGGCCCGCGCGCAGGTGTATCACGGTGACTACCGCGCGGCGGGGCGATTCGTTGAAAACTTGCGCCAGGTGAAGCCCGAAGACGTGCGACGCGTCGCACGGCAGTACATGCACGATTTTCGGTTCGTCTACCTCGGCAACCCGAGCAAGCTCTCTAAGGCGCTCGTGGATCGGTTCTAGACATCGAAATGATGCGCAACGGCGTGGGCGTCGATCTGGCCGTCGAACAGCGACGATCCCAACAAAGTCGCCGCCACTCCGACGTGTTCGAGTGCGCGGAGCTCGCCAACAGTCGACGCCTCGGTGCGACAGAACACTGGAACGCTCGATGCCTCGACGAGGTCCTCGATGACTCTCAGGGGAACGCCCGGAAAACCGTTGACCGACGACGCATGCACAGCTAGGCCGCCGATTTGAATCGATGCCAGCTCGTTCGCGATGTCGATCATATCCTCCGCGCGAGGTCGTTTTCCCGCGCGTCGATTGAAAAGCGGGTCGCCAAGATCGACGCGTACGATCAATCGGCCGGGGAACGAATCCGCCAGGCGGGCCACCATCTCGATGTCGTCATTGCGCCCCGGAGCCACTATCAACCGTGCGACGCCCGCATCCACCAATCGCTCAGCGCGGTCTTCGGACAGGTCGCCGCCTGAGACCAAAACCTCGACCGACGTGTCACGAGCGATCTCGGCGACGAGCGCTTCGCTGAAATCGCGCCCAGAATCGGCGTCGATGTCATACAGATGAATCTGCCGAAATCCGATTGTGGCAAACGCCCGAAGTGTCGCCGCCGCATCGATAGGCGTTCGGGTTGTCGGCCCGCTAAACGACGCTGGGGCGTAGACATACGAGCCGCGCAATTCAGCCGTAGGAATGACGATCACAGTTCGATTCGGGTCCGTTGCACCATGTAAACCAAGCATTACGGCGCACCACTTGCACCGGACAGCCGTCGCGCTCGCACGCCGCGTTGCGTGGCGCAGAGTTTGTGAATAGTTTCACATTCTCCGCGCTTGCGGCAACTCATCAAATTCGTCCGTACCACCCGGCACTACTGGAGGCAAGAAGAAATGCGGCTCCATGCACTAACGCTCCTCGCGAGCTTGGCCATCGTCGGCGCCTGCGGCGGCGGCAGTGAAGCCAAGAAGAACGATACAACGGCCGCCACACCGACGCCGAGCACGCCCGCCCCCGCGACTCCCGCTCCGGCGGCCGGCGGCCTGGCGAAGATCGCGCCGACCGGCCAGACCGTCACGATCAAGATGATTGGCGACGACAAGGGTTATCGTTTCGATCCGGCGAACGTCACGATCAAGTCAGGTGATGCCGTGAAGTTCGTCATGGTCAGCGGCGGCCCACACAACGTTTCATTCGATCCGGCGACGGTGCCTGCTGATTCGAAGGCGCAACTCGATGCCAACATGGATCAGAAGACCTCGGAGCTTTCGAGCCCGATGATGATGAATCCGAACGAGGAGTACGTCATTTCGTTCGGCGGCATCAAGCCGGGCAAGTATGACTTCCACTGCACCCCGCATCTCGCGATGGGCATGAAGGGGTCGATCACGGTTCAGTAAGATTCGATCGACGACTGAAAGCGGGGCTCGACTATCGAGCCCCGCTTTTTTGTACCACGCATTTGCCGCGCTGGCCCATGCCCTGCCAAACTTCAGCCTATGGCATCGTTCGCGGGGGAGTTGTCGCGGGGTCCGTCGCGGTCCGCTTGGCTGACTGCACGGGCGCGGAATGCGGTCGCCCGGCCGCAATTCATCGCGATCATCGGTGGGCTGATCTTCATTGCTGCGCTCGTCGCGCTGGCACTCGCGCCACAACAGATGCGGCGCGGTGCGAAGACTTTAGCGAGTCTGGCCGGACCGCGACCCGACACGTCCGTTTTCGCAGCCGCGCTTGATGAGGCGCACAAGCGGCTGACGGCCGCGGAAGCGTCGCTCGCGCAGGCGCGTCTCGCGCCGCAGCGGCCGCAAGTGCAAGAGCCAATCATTCCGCCGGCCATTCTGACGCAGCGCGACTCGCTGTCGACTGCGGTCAGTGATCTCGATGCGCTTCTCACGCGCGTCGAGGGCGCTCCCGTCACGGCATCGTACCGAGCACTCGGTGAATCGCCGCAACTCGCCGGGAACGTGCGCGTGCGCGCGTTGCTGGATTCATTGGCCGAGGTGGAGCGTGAGCGCGAGGCATTCGGCACGACAGGCGGTGCCGATCCTGTATATCTCGCGCTCACGTCGAGGGCGACTGAGATCGGGCGCGCCGTCCAAGCCATTGCGCAAGATCGGCGCGACGAGATTCGCCGCCAAATCGCGAGTCTCAATGTGCCGGCACAGCGACCGACGGTGGTTCAAACACCGGTGATCGATACGGTGAGCTGGGTGGCGGAGCGGGATTCAGCCCGTTCTTTGGTCGATCAGGCGAACGTCGCGCTCGGTGATGCGCGCGCGAAAGCGACCGATTTCGATCACGAGGTTGCTCGAGCGCGTCAGGCCACTGCGGCGGGTGCGCCGCCGAGTGCGCTTCTCGGAGCCGCGCTGATCATTGGTATTGCACTTGGGTTCGGTGTGGCGCTCATCGACGAGTTGCGACGTCCTCGCATCAGTGACGCGCATGAAGCAGAGCGAGTGACGGGAGTTCGGGTGCTCGCAACGGTTCAGCCGAGGCCGCGCGACCCAGACCGAATGCGTCGGGCGACCGACAAGCTGGCGCCGCCTTACTTCGATCCCGCCGCGGCGCCGTACCAACTGACCTATTTGCACTTGGCGCGGACTGGTGCCAGCCGGCTCGTGCTCACCATCGTCTCGGCGGATCCAAACATTGCCGCCGTCGTTGCCATGAACGTCGCGGCGATTGCGGCCGACGAGGCTCGAAGCACGATTCTCATCGACACCGATGTAAAGAGGGCGAGCATTGCGGCGGCACTACGCTGTCATGCAGAGCCAGGGCTTGCCGACGTGATCCAACAGCGCATCGACTGGTCCGAGGTGACGACCCAAACCATGATCGGACGCGATCGGGTGATCGACATTATTCCAAGCGGTATTTTGCCCGGGGGGCTCGATCCCGCGGCGATTGTGAACTTGTTTCGTCAGGAAGGCGTGCGTCTCGCGCGCCACTATGAGGCCATCGTCGTCGTGGGGGACGTTGCGACGAGCGAGGCCGGACTGCCCGGGGCGTTGCCTGTCCCGGACACCGTTATCTGTGCGCGAGCCGGCCATACACGGCTTTCCGAGCTCGAGGCGGCGCTGGACGCCGTGCGACGCGGGGGCGGTAGCCCGTCGGGTATCGTTCTCTGGGACGCGACTCCGCCCGTTCTGCCGACTCCCGAGAAGATCGCGCGCGCTCCACGACCCCTCCAGACGGCAGAGATGCAAACACTCACCACGAAGCGCTGAGCTTCCTCGTATCCGCTTTAGCCTCTAGCATCAACCCGTGTGGGCTGATCTGGTTTTGAGCGCAGAGCGCCAACATGCTCTCGCCCTACTGGCGTGGGCGGCGCTCTCATTGCTGATGGGGACGGCGTCGCTCGTCGTCACACGAGGACGTCGCGGTCAATCCGCGCTCCTTCGAGGTTTTGCGATTCAGTTGGCCTGCTGGGCCATTGCCGTTGCGGCACTCGGTGCAATCGAGTGGCACTATCTGACGATGCGCGATCTATCGAGTGCGGCGAGACTCGAACGAATGACGTGGGCTCGCGCTGGATTCGACGTTGGCATCGTCGGGATGGGTGCAGTTCTGGGAGGAGCGTCGTACGCACTCGCGCGCAGCCAGCGCGGCCTGGGCGCGGCCACGGCGATTGCCGCTCAGGGCCTTGCCCTCCTCATCATCGATCTTCGCTTGATCGCAGTCATTTCGAGATAAACATGACCGAATCGATTCCAGATCTGAGTCGCGAACCCAAGCATCGAGCATACCCGCAGCTATTCGCGTATATCGTTGGGACGCTCACCGGTATCGACGACGACATCACCGGCATGGCGACAATGTCGGCGATGATCCATCACTCGCTTCGCCATTTGTGGACAGGTTTCTATCGCGTCGTCGCGCCCGATCTGCTACGAGTGGGCCCGTATCAAGGCTCGTTGGGATGTCTCGAAATTGCGTTCGGCCGAGGCGTTTGTGGTACTGCCGCGGCGGAGCGTCGCACGATCGTCGTACCGGACGTGTCGCGCTTTCCCGGGCACATCACGTGTGACGCGCGGGCGAAATCAGAGGTCGTGGTTCCTGTCTTCGATCGCGCCGGTGCATTGCTCGGCGTGCTCGACATCGATTCCGACCGACGAGCCGCGTTCGACCAACTGGACGCGGACGGTCTCGAGCGCATCGTCCGCTGGTTCGCCGGCGAAGGTCGCGGTTGACGCGATCCAGGCCGATATATAGGCTGAGGAAGAAGATGACGATTACCGGGTACTCCGACCGCATCAACCACGCGCTCGCCTTCGCGGCCAAGCATCACGACCGGCAGGTGCGCAAGGGCACTCGTCTGCCCTACCTCACGCATCCGGCGAATGTCGCGATCATCCTGACCCGGTACCAGCGCGAGGATGCGACCGTCGTCGCCGGCATCTTGCACGACGTCATCGAGGACTGCGTTCGCGAGGCTTATTCTCGCGAAATGCTCGAACAGCGTATCGGCGACAAGTTCGGCGACGACATTCTCAACACGGTCCTTGCCGTCACGCATCGGCGAGTTGACGACGACGGCGTCGAGCTATCGAGTGACGAAAAGCGGGACGACTATCTGGAACGTCTGGAGAAGGCGAGCGAACCGGCTCAATGGGTTTGCGCGGCGGACAAGCTTCACAACGCCAGCAGTATCCTGGCGGATCTTCGTCGGACGATCGATCCGCACACTGTCTGGAGCCGCTTCAATGGCGGCCGAGAGGCTACGGTGCGGTGGTATCGACGGGTCTACGACCGGCTCAAGGAGCTGGGTTTCCAGGGTGAGATCATGCGCGAGCTCGAGGATGTGGTAACGCAACTCGAAGCGTGGTCGCGCAGCGAGATCGCCGCGGCGCGTTGAGCGCGCTTGTCCCTGCCCCGCTACCTCACCGACTCGTACGCAACTCCGGCTGCCCGGCTCGCCCTCGCGCCGACATCGTAGTGCGACGCCACGTAATCCTCGAGAATGCGTAGAAAATCCGCGACGATCGTCTCGCCGCGGAGCGTGGTGAGGAGCGCGCCGTCCACATAGACCGGCGCTTTCGGCTCCTCGAAGGTTCCGGGAAGTGAAATGCCGATGTTCGCGTGCTTGGATTCGCCCGGGCCGTTCACCACGCAGCCCATGACGGCGACTTTCATTTCTTCCACACCGGGGAAACTGTCACGCCACACGGGCATCTGCTCGCGGATGTACGACTGGATGTCCTCCGCCATGTGCTGAAAGAAGGTGGACGTAGTACGCCCACACCCCGGGCATGCCGTCACTTGCGGCGCAAAACTGCGCAGTCCGAGTGATTGGAGTACCTGCTGGGCGACGCGAACTTCCTCGGTACGATCGCCATTCGGCCGCGGGGTGAGCGAAACACGAATTGTGTCGCCGATCCCCTCCGCCAAAAGAATGGACAAGCCAGCCGTGCTGGCGACGATCCCTTTCATTCCCATACCGGCTTCGGTCAGGCCGAGATGGAGCGGATAATCGCAGCGGGCCGCGATCCGTCGATAGACGTCGACCAGGTCTTGAACGCCTGAAACCTTCGCCGAGATGATGATTCGGTCGTGAGACAGCCCCACCTCTTCCGCTAGCTCCGCCGAGCGCAGTGCGCTCGCCGACATCGCCTCGAGATACACCTCTCGTGCTTCGACCGGGGCAGTCGATCGCGCATTTATGTCCATCATCTCCGTGAGAAGATCCTGGTCGAGCGAGCCCCAGTTGACACCGATCCGGACGGGTTTGTCGTGGTCGAGCGCGATCCGGACGATCGTGCGAAAATTCTCGTCGCGACGCTTTCCACCGACATTGCCCGGATTGATGCGGTATTTCGCCAGCGCGTCGGCGCAGGCGGGATACTTCGCGAGCAACAGGTGGCCATTATAGTGGAAGTCGCCGACAACGGGTACGCTGAACCCACGCTGACGGAGGCGATCGACGATTTCCGGAACTGCAGCGGCGGCGCCTTCGTTGTTCACCGTCACGCGCACGAGCTCCGATCCGGCTTCGTTCAATGCGACCACCTGATCCGCGGTCGCGATTGCGTCGGCGGTGTCAGTGTTGGTCATCGACTGAACGACGATTGGAGCGCCTCCGCCCACCTTTACCCCGCCAACGACGGTGGTAATGGAAGCGCGCCTGGATAAGGTGCCGGTCATGAGCTCAAGGTGAAGAGTAGACGAAAGATAGGCGTATACATCAGTTCCGACGCGCAGCCAATTTCCGTGCTTGACCGCTCTGGCCGTTACCAATACTTTGGCCGTCGCTTATGGCCGGACTTCCGCGGGTGACGGAGGCCGATCATAGGTCTTACGGCCCGCGCAACATGGTGTTGTAGCGGATGTACTTTCAGGAGTGGGACATGCGTACGACAGGAAAGGTGAAGTGGTTCAACGACGCCAAGGGGTTTGGTTTCATCACGCCGGACGGCGGTGACAAGGACTGCTTCGTCCACTACAGCTCCATTCAGGGCAACGGCTTCAAGACGCTTGCCGAGGGCGATCCCGTGGAGTTCGATCTGGTCCAAGGCCAGAAAGGACCGGCCGCGGAAAATGTGAGCAAAGTGGCCGCGCGCTAGCGGGCACCCACTTCGGAACAAAGCGGGCGTGCTCACTGCGAGCACGCCCGCTTTTGCTTTGCGGCTAGACCCCGCGACTTCTCCGTCCAGGCGGCCGGCCGCGTCGCGCTAGAACGACAGCCTCGACGGCGTCCGAAATACGACGCTCGACCAATTCGTCGAACGCCCGCAGATCGAGCGCTACGATGAGGCCGGACGTCGTACGAACGTTCCCGCCACCGGCAATGAGCGACTCCGCGAGGGATGCGGCGCGCTCGATCGATAGCCCGAGTTCTTGGACAAGGCGCCGTGTGAGCGCAATTTGGCGGACCGCGCCTATCGTGAGCCTGCGAACGACACCGTGCCCTGGTGACTCCGCTCCGACAACGTCGACCCTCGAGAGGAAATTGTCGACCCACTTTCTTTCTACATCAGCTACAAAGCACACGATATCAATGTGATACGATGGCAAAATAATTAACCTCTATCTCAAGTATAATTCCATATTATTATTAAGTCTTAATATATCCTCAACACTGAGAATAAAAAAAGCGCTGCGTCCGAATGGACGCAGCGCCTCGTTAGCTGACCGACGGACTAAGAGATGGCGCGTTGCGCAGCGGCCAGCTGTGCCCGAACCGCTGACGGTCCGGTCCCCCCATCGATCTCCCGATTCTCAACTGAGCGCAGCGGCGAGAGGGCGTCAAAGACGTCGTGGCCGAACAGGGCGTGAGCCTCGCAAAAGGCCGCCAGAGGCAAGGTGTGCAACTCCATGCGCTCCTCCTCGCACTGCCGAACTAGCCGACCTACAGCGTGGTGGGCCTCGCGGAAGGTGGCACCCTTCCGAACAAGGTAGTCGGCGAGGTCGGTCGCCATCATGGTCGTGTCGAGCGCCCCTCGCATGGCGGCCACATTGAATTCACATTCCGCGAGCGCGCCGGAAAGGGCCGGAAGCACCAAAAGCATGGTATCGACGGCATCGAACAGGACACGCTTGTCGTCCTGAAGATCCTTGTTGTAGCTACTTGGAAGCCCTTTGAGCGTCGCCAACAGCGTCGTGAGGTCTCCGAGCATCCGAGCCGCCGAACCGCGGGCGAGCTCCAGTGCGTCCGGGTTCCGCTTTTGCGGCATCATGCTCGATCCGGACGTATAGCCGTCGCCGAATCGCACGAAGGAAAATTCACGCGTCCCATAAATGATCATGTCCTCAGCAAACCGGGACAAATGGGTCGCCATCATCGCTACGGTGAACAACACCTCGGCGACGAAATCGCGATCGCTGACGGCGTCAATCGAGTTCGGCGAGGTCGCCGAGAAGCCAAGGCTTCCCTGCAGTAGAACGCGCGACACTGGATAAGCCGATCCCGCAGCAGCACCCGATCCGAGGGGGAGAACGCTCGCGCTTCGCTGGGCGGCTTTAAGACGAACGCGGTCACGCTCGAGCGGCCAAAAGTGGGACAACAACCAGTGAGCAGCCGAAACCGGAATGGCTCGCTGAAGATGCGTGTACGACGGCATGAGCGCCGTTTCCAGTCCGTGGGCCTGGTCAATCATCGTCTGCTGCAGCGCACGCGCGGCTTCGTCGAGCCGAGTAACAGCATCGATTGACCAAAGCCGAGTAGCGGTTGCTACCTGGTCATTTCGACTGCGGCCCGTGTGCAGCTTGGACGCGGTCTCGCCGATCTCGTCGTGCAACAATCGATCGATGAGTGTGTGCACGTCCTCATCGCTCGCGGCTGGTTGTTCGCCCGCGGCCAGTCGCGCCGACACTGCGTCCAGCCCCCGCTCGATCTCGGAGCATTCGTCGAGTGTCACAACGGCCGCCTT
>JAICJQ010000059.1 GCA_025928335.1 Gemmatimonadaceae bacterium | reverse complement strand
CGAGGCTTCACCGTGAAACTGTTCGCCCGGAAGCATTGGGTGCCTCGCCGCCAGTTTCCACCGTCCGATGAGTGGTGCAAACGGCCTCAGTGCCTCGTTGCGCGCCGTCGTCATTTCGCGGGAACCGGCGCCGGCTCCATGAAGAGATCGTCGGCGTAGCAGTACCCCCAGTCCTCGCCCGGCTCGAGGCTGCGGATGATGAGATGCTTGGTCTGCGCGACGTGTCTGGATGCGTGGCGCCCCGGCGACTGATCGCAGCATCCGACGTGTCCGCACGTCAGACACAACCGCAGGTGCACCCATTGCCCACCAGTCTTGAGACACTCCTCGCAGCCGGGTGTATTCGGCGACACATCGTGCACGAGATTCAGGTGAGTGCATGTTGCTGGGGACATCGATGCTCCTCGAAACCGGCTGAGATCCTCATGATTCGCGCTTCCAGGGCGCACTAGAAAACTAAAGCCGCGGACCCCGCCCATCGAAATCGGCGAAAATGACGCCGCGTGCGTTCGAACAATGATGCAACGACGGTGATCGATCGTAGTCTTCCGCCATGGCATACACCTTTTGGCATTCCGGCATTCTCATCGGCGAGTCGGAGCTCGCGCCCGACCCCGACGAAGTTCGGCATTTGGCCGGCACTTTCAGGCCTACGGCCTATGGCCTGGAACTCTTCCCTCGACTTACCGGCATCCTCAGCGCCGGCCACCAGCTGACGACCTATCTCGAGGGCGAGGGCCTATCGGCCGATGACATGGAGGCGGAGGACGTCGAGCGCGTTTTCGAGACCACGCCGGCCGGCCGAAAGATTATCGACATCGGGCGCGCATTGAGTGCCGTCGAGATGCGGGCGCCCAGTGGAGAGCGCATCGAGTTTACGTCGATCGGCTTCAGCGACTTGGCCGAACTCCGGTCGCTCATGCGCGACATGGACCTCGCCGAGAAGCACGACTTGGACGACCTGCCGAACGGCGCGCCGCGTTACATCGTGTCGGCAACGATCCGCGACGACGCTCTGCCTCGCGACGAGGAACTCTTCCCGACGCCCCCTGAGCCTCAATGGCCAGCGGACAACTGACTCCGCTCGCTACTCGAGCTCGTAACTCAGCTCGAAAGGGTGCTCCATGCCATGACCCACGGAAGTGCTTCCGCTCCCGCGCAGTCCCTGCAGGTCTCCCGTCGCGGAACCGGCGATCACGGAGTACGACTCTTTCGCCAAACCGCCCTCGAAGACTCCCGTCCGTTCGAGCACGAATGACCCGCTGCGTCCATCGAGACGTCCGGTGATTCGTTCGAGCGCGACGAAGGTCGCGGTCCCGTCTGGGCGGTACATCATCAGGTATTCGACGTGTCCTTCCCCTTCGAGATCGCCAGTGAATGTCTTGTCCACGCTCGCCCGCGTGAGTTTCGGCAAATCTTTCCCTTCCGAGTACGGCTTCTCGTCCCAGCTCTTGATGGCGAACCGGCCCTTCGCGGTCGTTGTCATGATTCTTAAAACAGAGCGTATTGGAGCGGCTTCTCGGCGCGCGTCTTTCCGGGCGTAAATGGCCCAACAACCGCGTCCTGCTTGGCCGGTGTCAGCGTGCCCTTGAATCGAGACCCGGTCAAGGCCGATCGCATGGACGCCATCGCAACGCGTGGCGTGTTGTTGATCTCGCTCAGATGCGCGAGAACGAGATGATTGCACTCCTTCGTCATGGCTTGGCGGGCGAAGATGCCGGAATCGCGATTGCTCAGGTGCCCCGTCGCACAGGCAATGCGCGCCTGCAGCCAGCGCGGGTACGGTCCGTTCCTGAGCATGTCCTCGTCGTGGTTGGATTCGAGCACGAGGATATCCAGTGATTCGCACGCCTTCGCCATCGCGCGGGTGACGTGGCCAACGTCGTAGAAAAGACCGGCACGCGCTCCGGTGGAGCGGCCCGTCACGACGAAGCCCACCGACTCGTGTGCGTCGTGTGGCGTCGGCGTACTCTGGACGGTGATCCGAGGAAACTCGATCGTCATCCCCGGTTGGAAACGGTGGACCTTGGCCCCGGTGAGCTCGGCCGCGCGCGCCGTGCCGTGCGTCGCGAAGAGTGGCCAGCCCCATTTCTTCGACGCGCCCTTCGCGCCCTTCACATGATCCGAATGGTCATGCGTGATGATGCAGGCGTCGATCGACTGCGGTGCGACGCTGATCGCCTTGAGGCGGCCGGCGAGCGTGCGCGTTCCGAAGCCGCAGTCGATCAGAATGCGCGAGCCGTCGCACTCGACCAGCACGGCGTTGCCGTTGCTCCCACTCCCCAAAACCCAAAGCTTCAAGAAACCCTCGTCTCCAATCGCTAATCTGCGTTGTCTGACACCTTCCAGCGGCCGGCGTGCATCGTTTCGAGATGTCGGCGAGCGCGCTCGGTCAGCTCCACATGACGCCGTGACATCATGCGCTGCGCCGTTTCGACAAACTTATCGGCGTGATAAACGGTATAGGGAGGTGCGCCGCCCCATGAGAATGGCGCCACCACCTTCGGCGGCATATTGCCGTAGACGTTCGCCCCCGCGCCGAGCACCGTACCCGTCGTCAACCGGAGCCCGATGCCCGTCTTCACGTGATCCCCGAACAGGGTGCCGAGGAATTGAAGTCCCGTGTCACGCTGCCCTTGCGGAGTCCAGAGGGCCACGGTGCCGTAAGTGTTTTTGAGATTACTGGTCACCGTACCGGCACCAAGGTTCACCCAGCGTCCTATATATGAATGGCCGACGAACCCTTCGTGCCCCTTGTTGGAGTGGCCGACAATGATTGTGGCGCTGAGCTCGCCTCGGACCTTGCTCACGTCGCCGATCGAGCAGCCGGTAATGTCGCCGCCCATCACTGTGACATCGCGGCCGATGTAGCACGGGCCGGTGATGCGTGTGAACGCTCGAATGTGCGACCCGCGACCGATGGAGATCGGTCCGGCGGTCGTGTCGAATACGACGTGCGGCTCGATCACGACATCTTCCGCCACCATCAGGGTTTTGTCCCCGATGATCGTGGCGTGTGCGGGAGGGCGGGAATTGGTCGGCTCAGCGGCGGATCGCTGCGCCAATTGCGTCAGATCGTCGGCGAGCTGCTCCGGGAGAATGCGAACGAGATCCCACACGTCCTCGATCCACCAGCCCTTCACGTCACCGATGCCGCCCGTGCCCGCCGCGAGATCTTCGAGTGTCAGCGAGCCGTCGTCGAAGGCCGAGGCCGCGATTGGCTCCCCGATTCGAATACCAGCCAGACGGCCCCCGCATCGCCATACACTGCACCCCGCGTTAAATCGTCCGAGCTTGGCAACGTCCGCGGGCGTTGCCGGCACTGCTCGCGCATTGACGATGATTGCCCCTGCGGGGATCATCCCCGCGCCGGCACTACTCTGCGATCCCTCGTCGAAGTCGACATGACGACGGCCGGCGAGAAAGTGCGTCGATCGTACGCCCTGGAGAGCGACCTGCCACCGCTCCCGGATCGTGCCGATGCCTGAGACGAGCTCGGAAATCGGTCGCGATGACGCGAAGGGCTCGAAGCCCCGCGCCCGCGCGTCGTCGAACAGGTAGAGCGAGCTCAATTGCGCTCTTCTCCCGCCTCACGGACCCCGCGAGGCAGTGCGTCGACCAGCGTCTTGAGGTCACTCGATCGATCGACCGTCGTGATCAGCACGAGTCCGTTTTCGACGACCGCGACGAGGTTCGACACGCCATAAAGAACGACAGTGGCATTCGGTGCATGCACGACGTTGCCGCGCGCGTCCACCGCATATGCCCGACCATGCACCGCGTTTCCGTTCGTATCCTGGGTCCGCACGCGACGGAGGGCGCCCCAGGTTCCGACGTCGTCCCAGCCGAAGTCGCCGGGAAGGACGGCCACCCGATTGCTCCGTTCGAGAACGCCGACGTCAACGGAAATCGGCGTCACGGCGGCGAAGAATCGATGAAGATCGTCCGCGTACGCGTGAAGCGCCGGCGCGACTTCCGGCGTCAGCTTGCGAACGTCGTCGAGAAAATCACCGACGCGCCAAACAAAAATGCCGGAGTTCCACAAAAACCCGTCGCGTCGCATTTCCTCGGCGCGCTGCCGATCGGGCTTTTCGACGAAGCGCGCGACCTTGCGTACGTCGTCGGCGATGTTGTCCCCAGGCTGGATGTACCCGAATCCCGGATCGGCTCGCGTCGGCACCACGCCCACCGTGACAAGCGCATGATGCTCCTCCGCGACTTCGGCCGCCCGCGTGAGCGCTCGCTGAAAACCCGGAGCGTCGGCAACCGACCAATCGGCGTGTACCGAGAGCATCGTTGCCGTCGGCCCGTCGCGGCGCGCGATCTCCTGCGCCGCCCACGTCAACGCCGCGGCCGTCCCGCCGGCGCGTGGCTCGGCGACGAGGTTGGCTCGCGGAATGTCGGGGAGGAGCTCGGCGATCGCCGGGACCAGCACGTCATTGGTGAGAATGAGCACCCGCTCGATCGCGACGATCGGACGGAGCCGGTCGACGGCTTCGACGAGCAGTGGTTCGCTCGAGACGAGCGGCAAGAGTTGTTTGGGGCGCGCCGGCGTGCTGAGTGGCCAGAAGCGCGACCCGATGCCGCCGGCGAGCACGACGGCCCAGCGACTCATGTCTCGCCCGGCCCCTCGTCGGCGCCGATTCCCACCAGCTCGGCGGCCCGCGAGTACAGCTTCTTTGGGCTGAACGGCTTCGTGAGAAAGTCGTTCGCTCCCATGTCCATCGCGCTCGTGTGCTGTTGCTCCTGACCGGCCGCCGTGAGGATGATGCACGGGAGATCGCGCCAGCGCGCATCGCGTCGCATCGCGGCGAGGACGTCGAGACCGCTCATGTGGGGCATCATCAGGTCGAGAAGGACCAAACGGATGTCCGGTTCATGCTCGAGGACCTGAAGCGCCTCGCGGCCGTCATAGGCCAGCGTTACGCGAAACGGGCCCTGCTCGAGCTTCATCTTGATGATGCGACCGATGTGCGGCTCATCATCGGCCACGAGGACGTGAACCGGTTGCTGTTCGTTGGACACGAATTAGACGAGTGCGGCGATGTGCTCGCGGTGCCGGCGGAGCTCAAACAGCAGTTGGGCGATGTTCGCGCCGTGCGCGACGAGAACCAGCAGGACCGCGTCGGCGGACAGCACGGAAACAATTGCGGTGCCGGATTTGAGCTCGAGAACCGCGGTTCGCAAGTCTCCACGGTTGGTCGCGGACCCGAGTTCGTCCGCTGAGGTAATAATGGCGGGGATGCGCGCTGCGATGTCTTCAGCGTCGAGTCCTGCCGTGAGTTGGCCGTCGATGAGGAGTCCGTCGCGCCCCAGCACGACCGCGGCATCGACTCCTTCGCGCTGCCGGATCACGGCGACCAGATCTCGGATGCTGGGCGGTGGGTGGGCGGGGGCCATTCCGGCGTTTCGGCTCGCGTTGAAAGTCGTGGCGAAGCTAGAGTTCAAAATAATGGAAGTCAAGCGAAGCCAATCGCTTGAAGTATGTCTAACCCCTTCATATCCTTCGCCGTTGACCCCTCTGACATGACTTGTCGAACTGACTCTCGGAAGCGGCGCCCGGTCGCCGTGCTCGCCGCGGCTGTCGTGGCAACGCTCGGCCTTGCCTGCGGTGACTTCACCGGCGTTCCAGCTTCGCTCCCGACGATCACCGATACCGGGACCGTGTACGCTCTCAACGGTGCGCCCGCCGGCGCTCCGTCGGGTCTGCACGTGTTCACGGGCACGATCGTTCCTGTCGACCAAAGCTTTGCGTTCGACGTTGGCTTCGATTTGGATTCGACCGGAGCGATCGTCGTATATCCGCAGCGAACGGTCGCCACGGCGCTGTCGACGACGACACACTCGGTCGGGCTTCTAACGGTCAAGGACACGTTCGAGGCGGTACTCTCGGCGCCCAAGTCCGGATATCGGGCTGATACCGCCCTCGTGACGCAACGCAACGTCGTCGTCCTCGTGCAGGCGAACGACCAGGGCGTTTGCGGTCTGTCGCTCACCGGCACGTCGATGTACGCCAAGTTCGAAATCACCGAAGTGAATCGCTTGACCCGGCAGCTCAAGATTCGCTGGACTGCCGATCCCAACTGCGGCTTCGTTTCGTTCCAATCGGGCGTCCCTAAAAACTGATCGGTGCACGACCTCAAAATCTTTCGCGAGCAGCTCGATCTGCTCCGCGATGGCTTGCGCCGTCGCGGCGCTCTCGACGCGCTCGCCCCCGTGCTGGATCGCGGCGTCTCGCTCGAGAAGGAGCGTCGCACGCTGATCCAGGCGGTCGAAGAACGGAAGGCGGCGCGGAACGCGAACGCGCAAGAAGTCGCCAAGCGAAAGAAGGCGAAGGAGGACGCCGACGAGCTGATCGCGCAGGGACGCGCCCTCGGCGACGAGATCGGACGGCTCGAGGGAGAGCTCGGCGGCGTCGAGGCCGAGCTGCAGCGGCTCCTCCTCGAGATTCCGAACATCACGCTGCCCGCCGTGCCCGAAGGCGGCGAAGAGCACAACACCATCGTCCGCGAATGGGGAACGCCCCGGGCGCGCGACGGCGTCAGGCCGCACTGGGAGATCGGCGCCGCGCTCGGCATCATTGATCTGGAGCGCGCCTCGAAGATTTCCGGCTCCGGCTTCGTAGTGTATCGAAAGGCTGGGGCGCGTCTCGTTCGAAGTCTGTTGAACTACTTCATGGATGTGCATCGCGACGAGCACGGCTACGAGGAAGTCTGGCCGCCGCTCCTCGTCAATCGCGCCACCATGACCGGCACCGGCCAGCTCCCGAAATTCGAGGACGATGCCTACGCCACACGCGGCGATGAGCTTTTTCTCATCCCGACGGCGGAAGTCCCCGTGACCAATCTGTATCGCGACGAGATTCTCGAGGCGAGCGCGCTGCCGATGGGTTTTGTCGCCTACAGCAAGTGCTTCCGGCGCGAAGCCGGTTCGGCGGGAAAGGACACGCGCGGCGTGTTGCGGACGCACGAGTTCGACAAAGTCGAGCTGGTTCGCTATTCGACGCCGGAAGCGTCCGGCGACCAGCTCGAGCTGCTCACCCGGCACGCCGAAACGATGCTCGAGCGCCTTGGGCTCCCGTACCGGAGGAAGCTCCTCGCCGCCGGTGACACGGGATTCAGCTCGGCAATGACGTACGATCTCGAAGCGTGGGCGCCCGGCGTCGGCGCATGGCTCGAGGTGTCGTCGTGTAGCTGCTTCACCGACTACCAGGCACGACGCGCCAACATCCGCTATCGCCCGGCGAAAGGCGAGAAGCCGCGCTTCGTCCACACGCTGAACGGCAGTGGCCTCGCGTTTCCGCGCACACTGGCCTGCATTCTCGAGCATTATCAGAACGCCGATGGAAGCGTAGCCGTTCCCGAGGTGCTTCGGTCGTATCTCGGAACCGACGCGCTCCGCTAAACCGCCATGCGACGCGGCAAGCCCGAGCTGTTTGTCGCTGCGCTGATCTTGATCCTCCTCGCGTCGTACGTCTGGTACACGCGGCGGGTGATCAATGATTTGCGCAGCGACGCTCGTCGCTCCAGTCAGATGTACGCGCGCGTGTTTCGTGCGTACGCCGACACCTCGCCCGGAGCGACCGACGCCGCGCTGCTCGACCTCACGAAAAGCATCATCGCTCAGGGTGTGCCGATCGTCGTCATCTCTCCAACCGGCGAGATCGGACCACACGCCAACATCCCGTTCGAGGATCCAAGTCATCCGGTCGAAGGCAACGATCCACGGCTGCGAAGCTACATCGAGCAACTCGCCGCGTTAAATGCGCCGATTGTCGACGCAAACGGCGGCAAGATCTACTACGGTGACGCCGCCGTCGTTCGCGGGCTGCTCATCGTACCCGTTCTCCAGGCGATTACCGGCGCGATCCTGCTCATTGCCGGCCTGTATGTGATTCGCACGCGCAGCGACGCGGCCCGCGAGCGTCTGTGGGCGGGCATGGCGCGCGAGTCGGCGCACCAACTCGGCACTCCGCTCTCGAGCCTCGCCGGCTGGGTCGAGTTGCTCGAGGATCGCGGCGATGACGAATCCACGCGCACCGTGACACGGCATATGCGCGGCGATCTCGAGCGTCTCGACCGAGTCGCGCACCGGTTCGAGCGCATCGGCCGTGAACCGAAGTACGAACCGCTCGACGTGGCCGAGATCGTCGCGCGTGTCGCGCGCTATTTCCAGGCGCGTGTGCCGACGCTCGCCAACACGATCGCCATCGAAAATACCGGCGCGCCAGATCTTCACGCCGTTCAAGGCGACCCCGTGCTGCTCGAATGGGCGATCGAGGTCCTCACGAAGAACGCGATCGACGCACTCGCCGGCCGTGGAGGCCGCGTGTCGCTCACCGCCGATCATGGCGTCGAGCCCGAGTCCGTCGTGATCCGCGTCGCCGACGATGGCCCCGGAATTCCGAGTGAGATTCGCTCGCGCGTATTCGAGCCGGGGTTCTCCACGAAACAGAGCGGCTGGGGCATTGGCCTCTCCCTCGCCAAGCGCATCGTCGAGGAAAACCACGGCGGCAAGCTCGTGCTCGCGCCGTCGGAGCAGGGCGCGACGTTCGAGATTATTCTTCAGTGATCCTCCGCTCGCTCCGCTCGCATCAGGATAACATTTGTCGACGTTGCTTGACGAAAAACTCACCGCGGGCCTGAACCCCGCGCAGCGCGAAGCCGTGCTGCATGTGAACGGACCGATCCTCGTCCTTGCCGGCGCGGGATCGGGAAAGACGCGCGTGCTGACGACGCGCATCGCGCGCCTGATCGACATCGAGGGCGTCGACCCACGCGCGATTCTCGCCGTCACGTTCACGAACAAGGCGGCGGGCGAGATGCGCGAGCGGGTCGGACGCCTGCTCGGCCATGACCCGGCCGGCATGTGGATCGGAACCTTCCACGCCGTCGGGGCGCGCATGCTGCGCGCCGCCGCGCATCTCGTCGGGCGCACGCCCTCGTTCACGATCTACGATGCGGACGATTCGCTCGGCGTCATCAAGCGATTGATGGAGCGCCATCAGGTCTCGACGAAGCAGTTCTCGCCGCGTGCCGTGCAAGGCGCGATCTCGGACGCCAAGAATGCGCTCGTGCCGCCGAAGGAGTACGAACGACTCGCGATGGAGCCGTTCTCCAAAACGATCGCGCCGATCTACCACTCGCTCGGAGAAACGCTCCAAACGGCGAACGCCGTCGACTTCGACGATCTGCTCGTACTCCCCGTTCGCATGCTGCAGCAGCATCCCGACAAGCTCGAGAGCTACCGGCGGCGGTTTCAATACATTCTCGTCGACGAGTACCAGGACACGAACCGCGCGCAGTACGAGCTGATCAAGCTCCTCGGCGGAGAGCACGGCAACGTCTGTGTCGTGGGCGACGACGATCAATCCATTTATGGCTGGCGCGGCGCCGACATTCGCAACATCCTCGATTTCAACAAGGATTTTCCCGACGCCGCGGTCGTTCGACTCGAGGAGAACTACCGGTCGACACCCCAGATCCTCGATCTCGCCAACGTCGTCATCAGCGCGAACACCGGCCGGATGGGGAAGACCCTTCGCGCGACACACCCGTCCGGCGAGCAGGTCACGCTGGTGCGCTCGCTCGATGAGCGCGACGAGGCCGATGTTGTCGTCGGCGAATTGGCGGCGCGCCGCTCAGGATCATCCTCGCTGATGAACGCGGATGTCGCGGTGCTGTACCGGACGAACGCCCAGAGCCGCGCGCTCGAAGAGAGCCTGCGACGCAATGCAATCCCGTATCGGCTCGTCGGAGCCGTTCGCTTCTACGACCGCCGTGAGATTCGTGATCTCATGGCGTATTTGAAGCTGATCGCGAATCCGTCGGATGACGAGGCGTTTCGGCGCGCCGTGAGCGTGCCCAAGCGCGGCCTCGGCGAGACGACGATCGAGCTGTTGGCCGAAGGGGCACGCAATGCGCGTGTCTCTCTCTTCGACGCGGCCCACGATCCGTCGATCGTCACCACGCTTCGCGCCGCCGCCCGCGTCGCCCTCGGTGAGTTCGTGCGTCTCATTGCGACGCTTCGCGATCATGCGGCGGAGGCGGCGGTCGACGAGCTGTTGCGCGAGATCGTCGAATCGATTCGCTACGGCGACTACCTTCGCGCCGAAGGTCCGGAGTCCGCCGAGCGTCTGGACAACGTCCGCGAACTGATCACCGGCGCCGCCGAGACGGTCGCCGACGAATTGGGCGAGGTCGGCCTGCGCCCGCTCGATCATTTCCTCCAGCGCTCCAGCCTCGTCGCCGACAGTGACGCGCTCGGCGGCGACGCTGATGCCGTGACGTTGATGACCCTGCACAATGCGAAGGGGCTCGAGTTTCCCGTCGTGTTCATCACCGGGCTCGAAGATGGGCTCTTCCCGTTGGCGAAAGCGTTCGATGACCCGCCGCTGCTCGAGGAGGAACGCCGGCTCTTCTACGTCGGCATTACGCGAGCGCGGAAGAAGCTCTATCTGTCGCACGCGGAAGAACGTCGTCGCAATGGCGAGTTACTTGGCGCGCGCCAGTCGAGCTTTCTCGACGCCATTCCGCCGGCGATGCTCGACAAACGCAGCACGATCAAGGTGCGAAGCTCCGGACGATCCTTCATGCGCGCCGGCGTCGATTCGAGCGGATACGGCGGCGGCCGCGGTGGCTACGGTCGTGGCAGCGCTGGCTTCGAGCGACGCTCGCGCCTCGAGATGGATCTCGAGGAAATGACCATGCGCCCGTCGGCCGCTTCGCGCCGGCCCGGCATTCCAGTCGGATTCACCGGAGGGGCCGGTGCCGAATACGAGTCGCAGGCCGCGCCGAGCTACATCGTCGGCGCGCGAGTGAAGCATCGCAAGTTCGGCAGCGGGACGATCGCCGAGTTGGCCGGCGCGGGCCGCGACGCCAAGGTCAAGATTGATTTCGACGACGAGACGGTGGGCAGAAAAACGCTGGTCATCGCGCAGGCCAACCTCGAGCGCGCCGACGACTGATGGCCGTCACCCCCGACGACGTCCGACACGTCGCAGCGCTCGCTCGCCTCGGAATCGCGCCCGAAGCGCTCGAGTCGTACGTCGGCGAGTTGAATACGATTCTCGGACACATGGACGTGTTGTCACGTGTCGATACTCAGGGCGTAGACCCGGCGGCCGGGGTCGGCGCTGCCGGGACGCCGCTGCGCCCCGACGACCACAGGCCCGTCGAGTTGCAGCGCACGATTGACGACTTCGCCCCAACAACGAAGGACGGATTCTTTCTCGTCCCGCGATTGTCGAGTCACGAAGAGCCCGGTGCGGCATGACCACGTCGCCGACAGCGCGGGAGATCCTGCGTTCGGTCATGAGCGGCGAGCGTTCGTCGCTCTCCTTCGCCAAGGCGTCGATCGATCAGGCGGACGCGGTCAGGGCGGGACACGACGGCTTGAATATCCTGCTGCATCGCGATGATTCGGTCGCGCGCTCACGAGCGCGGTCGATCGATGAGAAGATCGAAACGGGGGAGAAAGGCCTGCTCGCCGGTGTTCCGGTCGTCGTCAAGGACAACATCGCCACGCTCGAGATGCCGACGTCGTGCGGATCGCGAATTCTCGAGGGGTATGTCAGTCCGTACGAGGCAACAGCGATCGCGCGGCTCCTGAGACAGGGCGCGGTGATCGTCGGGAAGTCGAACATGGACGAATTCGCCATGGGCTCGTCGACCGAGAACAGCGCGTTCGGGCCGGCGAAAAATCCACTCAATCCGTCGCTCGTACCGGGCGGTTCCTCGGGCGGTTCGGCCGCCGCGGTTGCCGCGGGCATCGTTCCGCTTGCGCTGGGTTCGGAGACGGGCGGCTCCGTGCGGCAACCCGCCGCATTCTGCGGCGTCGTCGGTGTGAAACCGACATATGGACGGGTGAGCCGGTACGGGCTCGTCGCCTTTGCGTCGTCGCTCGATCAAATTGGCGTGTTCGGTCGCACCGTCGACGACGCCGCGCTCGGCCTCGAATCCATCGCCGGTCTCGATCCGCTCGACTCGACGAGCGCCGCCGAACCCGTACCCTCCTATTGCGAGGCGGCCCGCGGATCACTGGCCGGCGTCGTGATTGGTCGGCCGCGCGAGTATTTCCCGCCCGAATTGGATCCGGACATTCGAGAGCGCTGCGACGCGGTGTTCGACACGCTGCGCCGCCTTGGCGCCGAGGTTCGCGATGTCTCGCTACCGCACACGAGCTTGGCGATTCCAGTGTATTACATCATCGCGCCGGCGGAGGCCTCGTCCAACCTCGCCCGCTTCGACGGCGTACGATACGGATTGCGCATCGAGGGCGACGGGCTACAAGCGATGTACGAAGCAACGCGGTCGCGCGGTTTCGGTCGCGAAGTCACGCGTCGCATTCTGCTGGGTACGTACGTGCTGTCCGCCGGCTACTACGACGCCTACTACAAAAAAGCACAACAGGCGCGTACGCTCATCGCGCGAGATTTCTCGAAAGTGTTTGCGTCCGGAGTCCATCTGCTCTTCACGCCGACCACGCCGAGCCCGGCGTTCCCGCTCGGCGCCAAATCCGATCCCTACGAGATGTACCTCAGCGACATCTTCACCTGCACGGCGAATCTCGCCGGCGTACCGGCGGTGTCGCTGCCGATCGGACGGGTAAATGGATTACCCGTGGGTGGCCAGTTCATGGCCAGTCATTTCGACGAGCGGCAGATGTTCGTCGCGGCGTACGCCCTCGAGCGCGCGCTCGGTGCAGAGCCGCTGTCGTGAGCCACGCGCGAACGAACGAGGATCGATACGAGATGGTCGTCGGCCTCGAGGTCCACGTTCAGCTCAAGACGGCCACGAAAATCTTCTGTGCCTGCTCGACGGACTTCGGAGCGGCCCCGAACGCGCACACCTGTCCGGTGTGCCTTGGCCTTCCGGGTGCGTTGCCGGTCCTCAACGATTACGCGGTCGACTTGGCGACTCGCGCGGCGCTCGCCCTCGGTTGTTCCGTCCAATCGACCTCGGTGTTCGCCCGCAAGAACTACTTCTATCCGGATCTTCCCAAGGGGTACCAGATCTCGCAGTTCGACAAGCCGCTCGCGACCGACGGCTGCGTCACGATCGGCACGCGCGGCGATGGATCGAAGGTGAACGTCGGCATCACACGCGTGCACATGGAAGAAGACGCCGGCAAGTCGATCCACGATCGGTTTCCCGGCGCGACGGCCGTCGATCTCAATCGCGCCGGGGTGCCGCTGGTCGAGATCGTGAGCGAGCCGGACATGCGCTCCACTGCCGAAGTGGACGCGTATCTGAAAACGCTCAAGCAGATCCTGGAGTACGTCGCGGTGAGCGACGTCAGCATGGAGGAGGGAAGTCTCCGTGTGGACGCGAATATCAGCATTCGCCCGCGCGGCGAGACCAAGCTCGGCACCAAGACCGAGGTAAAGAACATGAATTCCTTCTCCGGCGTCGTGCGCGCCCTCGAGGTGGAGTTCGCGCGGCAGTGCGCGGTCCTGGACCGCGGTGACAAGGTGGAGCAGCAGACGATGCTCTGGGACGCCGACGCCGGCGAAGTGCGTCCGACGCGGTCGAAAGAAGGCAGTCACGACTACCGCTACTTCCCGGAGCCGGATCTCCCACCTCTCATCGTTCCCCTCGAGCGAATCGAGCGCATCAAGCGAGAGCTTCCCGAACTTCCCGATGCGCGTCGTGCGAGGTTTACGAAGGAGTACCCGGCACTCACCGAGTACGACGTTGGTGTGCTCACGGCGTCGCGCGCGATGGGAGACTACTTCGAGGGCGTAGCGCATCGCAGCGGTGATGCAAAGACGTCGGCGACCTGGATCATGGGCGAGTTGTTCGCCACGCTGAAAGCGACGGGTCAAACGATCGAGCATTTCACCGTGCGGCCGGCCGATCTTGCCGATCTGCTCAAGCTCGTCGGTGCCGGCACGATCAGCCGCAGCGCGGCGAAGCAGATCTTCCTGACGATGGGGAAAACCGGCGATCCCCCCGCCAGAATTGCCGAGCGAGATGGGCTGCTCAAAGTGAGCGACGACGACTCACTGACTCGCTGGATCGACGAAGTGCTTGCCGACAATCCCGACGAGGCGCGTCGCTTTCTTGGCGGAGAAAAGCGCCTGCAGGGCGTACTCGTCGGATACGCGATGAAGAAGTCGAACGGTGCCGCCGATCCGAAGCGTCTGAATCAGTTGCTCGCCGCCCGGCTTGGTTAGTAGAGGGGGTGCGGGAGCTCGGCGGCGAACGTCAGATCGGTCGCCGGCATGCCGAAGTACCGATCGGCTTCTTCATGCAAACGGAGCTCGTTTCCCTCTCGCAGCACCTTGCGCCGAACGCGTTTCGCCATCCGCAGCGCCTCGTCGCCAGAGGGATCGAGACGAAACGGCTCTGCGTGATCCATGCGGCGAAGCAGGTCCATGATATAGTCGTACGATCGCGCGACGTAACGGCCCACGTCGCTGTCCGGCAGATCCCACCGGCTGTTCTCCTTCATCAGCTGGAAGATCCGCTGCCACGACTCATTATCCGCCACGATCACCATGCCGCGGAAGATCCGTCGATTCGTCGGCGTGCTGAAGATCGTCGGGCTGAGCACGCGGTCGAGCAGACTGTCGGCTCGCGAATGGTCGATGAGAATGAGCTCGCGAGCTCGCCGAGCGCACTCGGTGCCCAGATGCGTCTCGAATCGGCTTTCCCAATAAGAGTGGCCGAGCGACGACGTGCTCGACGTGACGGCCAGTTGTCGCGGCACGAAGTAATTGTGCGCGACTGCATCAGCCGCGAGGTGTGACAGATATCCGAGACCGAACGCGCGAAGTCGGTCGTCCTTCGCGGCATCGAAGATCTCGAAACCGACGTTCCACGAATGACAATGACGTCCCACCGGCGCGTATTTCTTTGCGATGCTCGTGTCGGCGGCGATCGATCCGTACAAAAAGTCGTACGGAAACTCGCTGAGCAGTGCGGCCACTGCCGGCGGCAAGAGACTGATCGAGCGAATGATCGCCTCGCCGAGGAAAACGTGCGTCCCCGGCGTCCAGGCGTGGGCGACGGCCGGCGCGGCGATCACAGCGAGCAACGCGAACGCGGCGCCTCGCGCCAGCCAGCCGAAGCGCCTTCGCGGATTCGCCCTTCGGCCGACCGTGGAACTACAGCCCAAGACGCTTCCGCTGTCGACGGATGGCGCGCCGGAGCATCTTGAGCTCCGACTCGACCGCGTCGTCGATCGCCTCGCGCGCGCGTCCCATGTAATCCGAGACATGCTCTCGAATCTCATCGCGGGGAACGCGGTCCCACAGGTCTTCGCCGCGGTCGGCCGCCCAGCGGGCGCCCCGCGTGCCGAGTCGAAGCGCGTGCTTGCCCGCCCATCCGGCGCCACGCGACATGCCGACCACGATCGGCGTCCCGGGACGTCGCCCGGACGGCCCACGCCGAAGCATGAACGTCAGGCCGGCGCCGATTGTCGCTCCGATCAGCGCGGCCGTGAGCAGGTCATACTCCGCGTCACGACCGTTGATTGCGCGTTCTTGGCCGGACACGCGGGGCTGCTGGGAGCGCCGGCGGGGTTGGTTCGGTGCTGCCGTCGTCGCCATCGTCTTCCTCCAGAATCTCGATTTCTTCGGCCGGGTCGGCCACATCGAGCTCTTCAGACGCAAAGTCCATCCCACCGCGACGGCCGAAGCTCGCCGCGCCGGTTTGGACCCCGCGAACGGTCGATGCGGTCGAAACGAAGAGGTTCTCGGCCTCGGACTGCACAACCGAAAGGAGCGCGTTGAGCTCGTTGATGCGCTTTTCCGTCATGGCAATCGTTTCGCGCACTTGGTCGTTGGCCGCCGTCACGGTGGCTGACACCCGGTCGACGTCCTTGCGGATCGACGCGCTCATCGCGTTGATGTTCTCGGCGATGGAGCCCGCCGTTTTGAGGAGCGGTCCAAAGTCCGTGTAAATCTTGTGCAGCGCCTGCGTCGTCCTATTGGCAGCCGCGCGCATCCTCAGAGCCGCCGCGACGAGCATCGCGACGATCGCGACGAGGCACAGCATGATGAAGACCGTCGCGGCCACCTGGATCAGATCGAGCGTCCCGCGGTCGGGCGGGAGCTGCTTGATGACCAGGGTGTCGCCCAGCCGGGCGGTGGATTGGAGCAGCATCACACCAAGGTGAGCCATATCCGGATGCTAGAGGCAACAGGACCGAGCGGCAAGAACAGGCGTTCTTCGTTGCCCTTCGCTGTGCACGGAATGTGCGCGGCGGTTGGTCGTCATTCTCCGGCGCAGTAATCTTCGCTCGGCTGAATCGTCTAGCTCCAAAAATCGGAACTTCATGAACGCAACGCAGTTCGTCGTGGAAGGCCGCCATCGCCTGTCGGGCACCATCCGGCCTTCCGGGAACAAGAATGCCGCACTGCCGATCATCTGTGCGGCGCTGCTCACCGATCATCCGGTGACCCTTCAGAACGTTCCGCGCATACGGGACGTCGAGACGCTGGTCGAGCTGATCGCCACCCTCGGCGTTCACGTCAAATGGTGCGAGCGGAACAGCTTGGAGATTCACGCCAAGACCGTGGAGTCGGCGAGTCTCGATCCGAAACTCTGCCGGCGGATTCGGGCGTCGATTCTCCTCGCCGCGCCGCTGCTTGCTCGCTGCGGGCACATCGAGCTCCCGCCACCGGGCGGCGACGTCATTGGACGGAGACGCGTCGATACGCACTTTCTGGCGCTCGAGCGCCTGGGTGCTTCGTTCGAATTGGATGACAGCTTCCACCTCTCGACCCCCGGCCTTCGCGGCGCCGACGTCTTTCTCGACGAGCCCAGTGTCACGGGGACGGAGAACGCCCTCGTTGCCGCCGTCGCGGCGAGTGGTACGACGATCCTCCGCAATGCGGCGAGCGAGCCGCACGTCCAGGACCTGTGTCACTTCCTCGTCGCCCTCGGCGCCGAGATCGAGGGAATCGGCACGAACAAGCTGACCATCGAGGGCGGCCGAACCCTCGGGGGTACGACGCACAAGATTGGACCCGACCACATCGAGGTCGGGTCGTTCATCGGGCTCGCGGCGGTCACCGAATCGGAGATCCGGATCGCTGACGCCGGCGTCGAGCATTTGCGATCGACGCTGATGGGGTTCGCGCGTCTCGGAGTCTCGTGCACGATCGATGGCCCCGACCTGATCGTTCCCGCGATTCAGGATCGTACCATCCAGTCCGATCTCGGCGGGCACGTGCCGAAGCTGGAAGACCAGCCTTGGCCGGCGTTCCCCGCCGACACGATGTCCATCGCCCTGGTGACTGCCACGCAGTGCACGGGCATGGTCCTCATTCACGAGAAGATGTTCGAGTCGCGGCTCTTCTTCGTGGACAAATTGGTCGGCATGGGCGCGCGAATCGTTTTGTGCGATCCGCATCGCGCCCTCGTCGCCGGCCCGTCGCGTCTGCGCGGCAGCACGGTCGACTCACCGGACATCCGCGCCGGGATGGCGATGCTCCTCGCCGCGCTCTGTGCCGAAGGGGAGAGCACGATCAACAACGTCGGGCAAATCGAGCGAGGCTACGAGCGGATCGACGAGCGCCTTCAGGCACTCGGCGCCAAGATCGAACGCGTCGAAGATCGCCGCTCGGCGACTCCGGTCCATCCGACTCAGGCCCCGCCGGCGAAATGAGCGTCGTCGACCGCTCGGAAGTGGTGACCGAGTGGCTCGAGTTCGGCATCCGCGCGTTCACGACGACGCGCGCTGTCGGCAGCTTCGGGCTGATGACCGACGAGCCGGTGGGCGCCGTGATGGGTCGGTGGGCCGAGCTGCGTCGCGAACTGTTTCCCGGCGGCGATCGGCTCGCCACGGCCGGACAGGTCCACGGGAACACGGTCTTGGTTCACCACGCCGGGTGGCAGGGCTGGCTTCGTTCGGACGGGGCCGACGGACACGTCTCGATGGACCGCGGCACCGCGCTCGGAGTGACCATCGCCGACTGTGTTCCCGTATTCATCGCGCACCCGTCCGGCGCGGTCGCCGCGCTGCACTCGGGCTGGCGGGGAACGGCCGCACGAATCGTCGAGCGCGGGATCGAGGCTCTGACGCACCGAGGCTTATCCGCGTCCGAGCTTCGAATTCACCTCGGCCCCGGCATCTGCGGAAAGTGCTACGAGGTCAGTGCCGATGTGTACGCCCAACTCACCGGGATCAATCCTGGTCGGCCAACGACTGTGGATTTGCGCGCGTTGATTGCGGATCATGCACGGGCGGCAGGCGTCAGCCACATCTCGGTTTCCGGGTCGTGCACGCGGTGTGATAACGACCGCTTCTACTCGCATCGCGCGGGTGACGCTGGGCGGCAACTCGGTGTGATCATCGCCGACCGAGACTAGCCCAGGGCGCCCCGCGCCTGAACTGCTAGACGCAGAGGTCGCAGAGCGGCGGAGGTCGCGGCAAGGGCCTCCACCCCGTCCTGGCTCCATGCACAACGAGCCCGAACGAACTTTTTTTTGGACTGCCGCTCGCGACGCATTCCTTGGCGTCCCGAGCGGCAGTCCCAAAGAAAATTCCCGGCTCGTAGCGGAAGAGTTCTTGGTCGCGCCCCGAACCCACTCTGCGCCGCCGCGCCTCCGCGCCCTCTCGGTCAAGTAGTTCGGTGCCGCGGTGCGACAGAGCTTGACGCTCCACCCTCGAACCTCTAGGTTCACAGTGCTGCGCGATTCTCGTGATCGCGAGTGAAATGTGGGGGAGGCTCCCCACATTTTTTTGTTCTGAACGACTGCCTCGACTGCATGTGAAGGACGCGCTGGAAGCTGTTGTCGTGGCGGAGCTTGATTCGATCGGGTACGATCTGATCGAGCTCCGGCATGGCGGGACGCGGCATCGGCCGCTGATCGAAGCTCGTATCGATCGGCGCGACGGGACCGCGGTCACGGTGGATGATTGTGCGCGGGCATCGCGCGCGCTCGAAGCCCGGTTGGATGGCTCCGAGCTCGTGTCGCCCGCGTATGTGTTACAGGTCTCATCGCCCGGAGAGCGGCCGCTGCGCAATCCGGGCGACTGGCGTCGGTTCGTGGGACAGTGGGCGAATGTGCTCACGCCCGCTCACGGCGGACGGATCGAAGGACGGATCATCGCGGTAGAGGGAGAGGAGGGATCGGAGGTGGCGGTGCTGGAGCCGGACGGAAAAACGAAGGTCCAGCGTCGTATCCCGCTGGCTGACGTCAAGGAGGCGCGGCTGGCGTTTCACGTGTAATTCGACCGCACTAATCGAAATAGAGGGGTCACGGGATGGTCAGTTCTGCAGAGATTCTCGCCGCGTTTCGCGAGGTATCGAACACCAAGCAGCTCGATCGCGCGGAACTGTATGCCCTCCTCACGGACGGGATCCTCGCCGCCCTCGCCAAGAAATACGGTCCGAATGTTCAGGCGGAGGTCGACATCGACGACGGCAAGGGCGATATCCGCATCGTCCTCCTCAAAACCGTCGTCGAGACCGTCGAAGACTCGAGCAACCAGATCTCTGTCGACGACGCCAAGTCGTTCGACGATAGCTTCGAGCCCGGCGACGTCATGGAAGAGCCGGTCGACTTCGCCGTCTTCGGCCGCGCCGCCGTACAGGCGGCCAAGCAGCGCATCATCCAGCGCGTCCGCGAAGGCGAGCGCACGCGCATCCGCGACGAGTTCGCCACCCGCGTCGGCGATTTGCTCTCGGGTGAGGTCCAGCAGATCGAGCGCGGCAAGCTCGTCGTCATGCTCAACAAGTTCCGCGAAGCGGAAGCGATCATTCCGTACCGCGAGCAAAACCACCGCGAGCACTTCCATCAGGGCGAACCCGTGCGCGCCGTCCTCAAGCGCGTTGAGGAAACGCCCAAGGGTCCGCGCCTCATTCTGAGTCGGGGCGACCCGCTCTTTGTGAAGGCGCTATTCAAGCTCGAGGTGCCCGAGATCCAGCAGAACATCGTCGAGGTTCGGGCAGCCGCGCGCGAAGTGGGCAGCCGCACGAAGATCGCCGTCTTCTCGCGCGACGACTCGATCGATCCGGTCGGCGCCTGCGTGGGCCTCAAGGGCTCGCGCGTCCAGGCTGTCGTGAACGAGTTGAATGGTGAGCGCATCGACATCGTACCGTGGTCGCCCGACCCGGAGCGCTTCGCCAAACTCGCTCTCGCGCCGGCGAAAGTCGCGCGGGTGTTCAGTGATCCAGGCTCGAAGACCATTCAGGCGGTGGTCGACGAAGATCAACTCTCGCTCGCCATCGGTCGCAACGGCCAGAACGTGCGCCTCGCGTCCGAGCTCACGGGCTGGAAAATCGACCTCTACTCGAGCCGGGAATGGATGGAGCGGGGCGGCGAGCAGCAACTATTCGCGCCGCTCCCCGAGGAAAGCGAGCAGATGGCCGACGTTCGACTCTCCGACATTGCGGGCATGCCGCCGGCCACGGTTGCCGTGCTCGAGGACGCCGGCTACCGCACGTTGAACGACATCATCGATCTCGAGCGTGAAGACTTCCTCAAGCTGCCGGGCATCGCGCCCGAAGAAGCCGATCGCATCATGGCGATGATCGACGAGTTGACCACGGAAGATGCTGGTGGTGATCAGGATCGCGACGAAAGCGAAGGCAACAACGCTGCCTGATCGCGAGATCGAGGAGAGCGCCGGGTGAGCGACACGGAGGAGCGAGTTTTTCGTCTGCTCGGCTTGGGAGTGCGCAGTCGTGGGGCAGTCGTTGGTGTGAAGCAGGTGCGTGAGGCGGCGCGGCGAAACAAAGTCTTTCTTGCCGTCGTCGCGAGTGACGCATCCGCGAATAGTCTCGAGAAGGTCGTGCCGTTACTGAATGCCCGGCGCGTTAGGTTTATCGAAGTGCCTTCCGCGGTGGCGCTCGGTGGGGCCGTCGGTCGAGATCAGACGGCAGTCGTTGGAATTACAGATCGGCAGTTAGCTGCGGGAGTACGTGAGCTGGTGGCACCTAAGCCACCGCGGGCCAGCAAGATGGGGGAGGACGGTTGAGCAAGTTCACAGTTAGCGAGTTGGCGAACGAATTCGGGGTTCCAGCCGATGAGGTCGTCGGTCTGCTTCGGCAGATGGACATCCCGGTTCGTAGCCATATGAGCATGCTCAGCGACGATCAAGTGGCTCGCATTCGCGCGCGCTGGGAGCGTGAGAAACGAGTGCGCGCCGAACGTACGACAGCGGCGCCCGCACAGACGGCGCGTCGCCGTCGCGCGAACGCCGCACCCGAGCCGTCGCCCGCGCCGGTCGTCACCGCCGAAGCGCCCGTTCGCCGTCGACGCAAGGCCGCCGATGTCCAAGCCGCCGCCGAAGAACAAGCCGCCGCGGCACACGCGGCAGCCGAAGCCGCCGCCGCCGAGCAGGCCGCAGCGGCGGAAGCCGCACGCATCGAGGCCGAACGTGCCGAGCAGGAGCGTCACCGCGCCGAGGAATTCGCGCGAATTCAGGCGGAAATTGCCGCCGCGCAAGCCGAGGAACGCGCCGAAAGTCGCGCCGCCGAGCGTGAACTAGCGCGTTCGCAACCGGCTGCCGAAACTCCTCGTCCCGCGCCCGCGTCGCAGGCGCATCCAGCCGCACCCGAGCGTCCCCGTCCCCGGCCAGTTACACCGGGAGCACCGCGGCCACGTCCCGTCGCCAGCAGTGGAGGATTTCCGCCGCGGCCAATCGCTTCGGCAGCGCCGGGCGGTGGCGGCGGCCCCATGCGGCGCGATGATCGGCGTCCGGGCGGAGGTGGTGGTGGTGGCGGCGGTGGGGGAGGACAAGGTGGTGGCGGCGGAGGCGGTGGAGGCGGTGGTGCACCCGGTGGCGTCGCCGACCGCGGTGGTCGTCGCAAGAAAGGGAAACGCGGCGCGGTCGATCAAGAGGCGGTGGATGCAAACATCTCCCGCACGATGGCCGCCATGCGTGGCGCGCCGTCGCGCCGCAATGCGAGCGACATGCGTCGTGGAACGCGCGAGGAGATGGAGGCGGCGCGTGCCGCCGAGGCCGAGCGCGAGCGCAAAACCGTTCGCGTCAACGAATTCATCACCGTGAGCGAGCTCGCCCAGATCCTGAAAGTGCCCGCGACCCAGATCGTCGCGTTCGCGTTCAAGGAGATGGGCCTCATGGTCACCATCAACCAGCGGTTGGACTTCGACCAGATCGAGCTCATCGCCGGCGAGTTTGGCTTCCAGGCCATCCGCGAAGACGAATACCAGGCGGCCGAAGCCGGCGCCGAGACCGAGACGGACAAGCCAGAAGACCTCGTGTGGCGGCCGCCCGTGGTCACCATCATGGGCCACGTCGACCACGGCAAGACATCGCTGCTCGACTACGTTCGCAAAGCGAACGTCGTCGCCGGCGAGGCGGGCGGTATCACGCAGCACATCGGCGCGTACCACGTGTCGCTGCCGAGCGGCAAGAACATCACGTTCCTCGACACGCCGGGTCACGAAGCATTCACGGCGATGCGTGCTCGCGGTGCGCAGG
>JAICJQ010000220.1 GCA_025928335.1 Gemmatimonadaceae bacterium | reverse complement strand
GGCGTCGGCGACGAAGGGCTGAAGATCCGGGTCGGCATTCTTCCAGAGCTCGACGAATCGCGACAGATACGAGATCGCCTTGTCGCGGTCGCCCTTGGCGTCGTAGAGCTCACCGAGACGTTTCAGCGAGCCGGCCAATGAGATCGGGTCGTCGTCCAGGCGGCTGTAGTAGTGGCTCGTCGCATATTCTTCGAGCTCGGCGATCGCCGAATCGCGCTGATTCGCCAGATCGAAGGCGCGCCCAAGATTGAAATGCACGCGAACCGCGTCTTCGTTGACCGGCTTTCCGTCGGCGCCCAGATCACCCAGTCGGAACTCCCGAATGGCGTCCGGATAGCGCTTCTCGGCGAGTGCGATTTCCCCGAGTACTTCGTGCACGACCGGCTGGCGGCCGCGGTAATACGACGTGTCTTTGATCTGAGCGAACTGGCTCAAGATCGCGCGTGCTTTGTCCGGGCGGCCGGCCATGGCGTATGTCTGAGCGAGCCACCCGTATGGTCGGTCTCGCTCGGGGATCGATGCCAGCGGGTGAGCGGCGAGCGCGCCGTCGAGCCGCTGCACCGTTCGCTGCGGTTGGCCCCGAACCGCCGCGTCGAAAACCGCGACGGTGAGGGAATCAGTGATCGGCGGATTCTGATTGCCGACCTCCTTCGCCTCGCTCATCCAGCGCGCGTATCGTCGCTCCGCTTCGGCAAGCTGCCCGCGCACCGCAAGAAGTCCAAAGGTCTGGTACGATGACATCGACCGTACGTTCACGGATTGTGTCGCGGCATGCGCGCTGTCCAGAAGGCGCTCCGCTCGATCGTACTGTCCGCTGACGTAAGCATCCGTGAACAGGTGGAATGCGTACGTCGAGCTGTTCGGAAGCCGCTTCGCCTCCAGTGCGAGCGCGCTATCGATCGCCGCACGCTTGTCTTCCGAGATCAGCTCGTTCACCAGATTGGGCAATGGGATATTGTTGTCCGGATTCGCCCGCATCGACATCCGGAAGTACATCTCGGCCCGCTCGTAGTCGTGCATCGAGGCGTAAGCAACGCCGATGTTATTCGCCGCGTACGCGGTGTCGCCACGATCGAGCAGTGCCTGATAAGCGGCAATCGCTCGCCGCCGATCGTTCCCTCGACCGTTCTGGAAGTAATAGCCCTCCGCGAGATAGCGTTCGTTCTCGGAGAGCCGATCGCGAAGCTGGTACGCCTTGGTTGTCGCGGAATCAGCGGACGACGCGGGGTAAAAGGCGTTGTTCAGCGCCGTCCCAAGCTTTCGCCACGCCGTGGCGAATCCCGTGTCGATCGTCACCGCTTGGCGGAGCAATGGAATCGCCTTGGAGAAGTTGTGCTCGACGTCGAACGCCCGAGCTCCCGCCGTGTAGGCCTGGAGCGCCTCGTACGACGACGTCGTCACCTGCTCGAGCGGCGGACTCGCCTGCACACTCTTCAGCGACTCGCCGATCTTGCCGCGAAGCTTTCGCGTGAGCTCGTCAACGCCGGCCACGAGCTTGCTCGGTCCATCGACGGTGGTTTGAAACGCGGCGAGCACCGTGCCGGAATCCGCCGCCACGAGCTTGAGCGCGATCACGTAGCCGTTGCCGAGGCCCGTGACGTCACCCGTCACGATCGCCTTCACGCCTTCGCGAACGCCAAGTTGCCGAGCCAACCCGATATCGAGCTTCGACGTCGGTGGAAGCTGCATCCGCCGTAATGCGGCGGCGATGTTCGCCGGATTGAACAGCGTGATCGAACGCGACTCGGCGAGATTGGCCCGCACGCCCTCGGCGACGACGCTCGCAACGCTCGAGTCGGCGCGGCTCACCCCGAAATCCGACACGAGCACGACGTCCCGCTGATTCAACTTTCCAGCGGCCAACAGCGATCCGACGGGGCCGATGCCGAAGGCGCGCATCACCATGAACGCGATGATCAGCGCTACAAAACCACCGAGCGCGTATAAGCCGCCGCGCGTGGTTCGGCGCCAGGAGACGTGCGGGCTCGCCTTGAGCGCGATCGTCGCCATCGTCCCCTGCGGTACGGCGCCGCCCCCTGGGGTCAGAGCCGGCGTTGCGACGAGCGCTCGACGAGCCACGGATTGCACGTATCCAGTGAACAGAATGACCGGCAGTCCGAGCGCCATGATGACGAGCGCTCCCGGCAGCACCCAGCCCGGAAGCCCGATTGTTACCGTCGCGGCTTTCGCAACCAAGGCCACCGAAACAACCGACCCAGCATAAATCGCAAGGGCACGGCGGAATGCCGCCGGCCCATGCAGGAGCACCGGGGGAAGCGAGGGCATGCCGCTGCCGCTCGTGACGCCGTTGAGCGCCGCGATGATTTCCGCCGCGCTCTGGGGCCTACCGCTGGGATCCTTGGCGAGACACCGCATCACCAGCTCGGTCAGTGCCACCGGAGCGTCCGGCCGCGCCTCACCAAGCGATGGCGGCGCTTCGCCCATGTGCGCGCCGAGAATTCGCGACGCCGTCCGACCGTGAAACGGCGGCTTTCCGGTCAGCAGCTCGAACGCCATGCAACCGAACGCGTAAATGTCGGCGCGATGATCGATGTCCGGGTCGCCGGCGGCTTGCTCGGGCGCCATGTAGGCAGGCGTCCCGATCGAAGTGCCGAGCGCGGTCAGCGTTGCGCCGTCTCCGCCGGTTCTCGAGTCACTGAGTGCTTTGGCGATACCAAAATCAGTAACGACCGCCGTGCCGCCGGACAGCAGCACGTTGTCGGGCTTGATGTCGCGATGCACGATGCCGTGCTCGTGCGCGTACTGCAGCGCTCGCGCGACGTCGCCGAGAATGCGAAGTGTGTCGGACATCGAGAGCGGCTGCTGCTTGGAAAGCCGCGCCCGCAGCGACTCGCCCTCGACGAACGGCATCGTGTAGTACGGCAGGCCGTCCGTGTCGCCCGTGGCGAGCACGGGGACGATGTTCGCTTGCTGCAGCGAAGCCGCCGTGCGGATCTCGCGCTCGAACCGTTCGGCGCTGATGCCGGCGGCGAGCTCGGGGGACAGGACTTTGACGACGACTTTCCGTCCAAGCCGTAGCTCGTCGGCGACGAAGACGCGCGACATCCCGCCGCCGCCCAGCTCGCGCTCGAGGGTGTAGGAGCCGCTCAAAGTCTCCTGTAACTGCGATCGAAGGTCGCTCACGCGCGGGAATGTACGGTTCCGCGCACGCGCGGGCGAGTCGCCGAGTCGCCGAGTCGCCGAGTCGCCGAGTCGCCGAGTCGCCGAGTCGCCGAGTCGCCGAGTCGCCTGTCGTTCAGGTGTCCAGCTCGGCGCTCAGCTTCGGCTCGGCGGGGGCGGTCCGGCCAAGAATGCGCGCGACGATCTTGTCGCCGTGATACCGCCCGTTCTCGATGAACACCTTGTTCGCGTCGAAGCCCGCGATCACCACGCCGGCGATAAACAGATTCGGCACCGATGTCTCGAGCGTCTCGGGATCGTGCGCTGGAATTCCCGTCCGGGGATCGATCGGAACTCCTACCTGCCGCAACAAATCCATGTTCGGCGCGAAGCCGGTCATGATATAGACGAAATCCGCCTTGAGCCGCTCCTCGCCGCGCGGCGAGGTGATCACGACGGCATCGCGTTCGATGCACTTCACGCGCGATTCCCACCGTACGCCGATGCTTCCTTCCTTGGCGCGATTCTCGAAGTCGGGCAGCACCCACGGCTTGATCTTTTTGTCGAACGTCGGGCCGAAGTGCGTCAGCGTGACTCGCGCCCCCGATCGCCAGAGATCGAGCGCCGCCTCGGCCGCCGAGTTGCCGCCGCCGACGACAACGACGTCCTGGTCGAACGCCTCGTGGCCTTCCCGGTAGATGTGCGTGACGTTCTGAAGATTTTCACCGGGAACACCGAGATAGTTCGGCGATCCGAAGTAGCCGGTCGCGACAACCACTGCCTTGGTGCGTGTTGAGCACTGGCCGCGAGATCGTGAATCGGAGCGCACGATGAACGCGTCACCGTCACGCTCGATCGCCGTCACCCGCTCGTACTGTTGGAGTGGAATGCCGAAGTGCGTCACCACCGCGCGATAGTACGCGAGCCCGTCCCGCCGCGTCGGTTTCTCCGTCGCGATGATGAACGGCAGGTCGCCAAGCGACAATTTCTCGGCCGTCGAAAAGAACCGCACGTACGTCGGATAGTGCGCAATGGTGCTGACGACCGACGCGCCCTCGAGCACCACCGTCTTCAACCCGGCGCGCTGCGCCGAGATCGACGCCGCGAGGCCGCACGGCCCGCCGCCGACAATGACAAGGTCGAAGACCTCGCTCATTGACGTCTACAACCCGATGATCTGGTCGCGACGCGTGCCGACGCTGACGTACGTAATTCGCGTCTCGATCAGCTCCTGCAGACGGTCCAGATACTGTCGCGCTTGCGTCGGCAAATCCTCGAGACGGCGCGCGTCGGCTGTCGAGCGCTGCCATCCTTCCACCCATTCGTACCGCGGCTCGCTGTCATCGAGCGCCGCGACGTCGCCGGGGAACTCGGTGTGCAAATCGCCCTCGTACTCGTAGCCGGTGCAGATCGCGATGCGATCGAGGGTGTCGAGCACGTCGAGCTTCGTGACGGCAACGTCGGTCAGGCCGTTGATGCGCGTCGCGTAGCGCACCACCACCGCGTCGAACCACCCGCACCGGCGGGGCCGCCCCGTGGTCGCACCGAACTCGTTGCCGAGCGTGCGCACTCGCTCCGACATCGCGTCGTCCATCTCGGTCGGGAGCGGCCCGGTACCGACCCGCGTCGTGTATGCCTTCACGACCCCGAGCACCGCGTCGATCGTCGTTGGGGCGATGCCGGCGCCGATCGCCGCGCCGCCGGAGGTCGTGTTGCTCGATGTGACGAAGGGATACGTACCGTGATCGACGTCGAGCAGCGAGCCCTGGGCGCCTTCGAGCAAGATCGCCGCGCCACTCTTCACCGCGCGGTGCACCATCAGACCGACATCTTCGGCCAGCGGGAGGAGTCGTTCGCTCAAACGTCCGAGAAGCTCGCACGTCAGAACGCCGTCCGCCCGTTTGCTGCTGCCGAACGAAGCGAGGAGGTGATTCGCCCGCTCGACGCCCGCGTTCACCAGTTCGCGCAGCCGGTCCGGATGTCGGAGGTCGAGCACCCGGATTCCGCGACGCGCGATCTTGTCCTCGTACGCCGGCCCGATTCCGCGGCCAGTCGTTCCCAGCGATTGCGTGTGCGAGCTCTCCGCGTCGAGAATCTTGTGATACGGCAACACGAGATGCGCGCGGTCGCTGACGTAGAGCCGTCCCTCGACGTCGATGCCGTCGCTTACCAGCTCATCGATCTCGGTGAAGAGCGTTTCCGGATCGAGCACGACGCCGTTCCCAATCGCGCAGCGGACGCCCTCATGCAGAATGCCGCTCGGAATCTGGTGCAGCACGAACGAGTGCTGGCCGAGATCGACCGTGTGCCCCGCGTTGGCGCCGCCCTGATAGCGCACGACCCAGTCGGCACGCTCGGCGAGCACGTCCACCAACTTTCCCTTTCCCTCGTCTCCCCACTGCGCGCCGACCACGACGACGGTGCGATTCTCTTGGCTGAACATGGACTCGGCGAGGAGGTCAGTGGGGGGCAAAAAAATACGCCCCGCGGGATTTCCCGGGGCGTTGAATGAATCTATGCGGTCGCGTGCTAGTCGGCTACTCGACTCGGCGACTCGGCGGCTATTGTGTGGCGAAGCCCTCGCGTGGCCGAGCCCACGTGAAGACTCGCGTTCGCCTTCATCGACGAGCTGAGCGATTTTGCCGGGTGTATCGGCAAATGGGCCAGCGGTCGCCCGCGGACCCCCGGACGGCGCAGGCGCGTGTCTAGCGGTAGACGCGTGACTGACGACTCGGCGAACCTTGCCGATGCCCGTTGCGAGCCGCCGAGCCGCCGAGCCGCCGAGCCGCCGAGCTACAGCACCACTGCGGCGATCATCCACACCGCCATCATCAGTCCGATCGCGACTTTGATCGCCGCGGCGGTGACGCGGCCGATGAACGCGCCCCAGGCGACGCGCGTCGCCGTGCCGTGCCCCGTTCCGCGGGTGTACTCGAGGGCGAACGCGCCGACGAACGCGCCGACGAACGCGCCGACGATCGAGCCGACGACCGGTACCGGCACGCCGAGGAAAGCGCCAACCATTCCTCCGATC
>JAICJQ010000089.1 GCA_025928335.1 Gemmatimonadaceae bacterium | reverse complement strand
CGGCGCGATCATCGCACAGTGGCCGGTGCCGGTGGCGGACGGCGACACGGCCGCATCACTCGGCGCGCGCGTGCTGCGCGTCGAGCACCTGCTCTACCCGCGCGTCGTCGACGCCGTCGCCGCGGGAAGGATGACGCTGGAAAGTTGCGGCACGATCGGATCCGCGTTCGTCGACGCTCGCCCCTCGTTTACACTGTTGTCGCATGAGGACTCACGTCTTGCTGAAAACATCGAGCTCGCGCTGGGTTGTTAGGCTGTTCGCGCCGCTCGCCTTGCTGGTCTCGTCGGCGCCGCGTGCGGCGCAGGACACGACGGCGATGCCGCCGTTTTCGCGTGCCGTCGCCACATGGATCTCGTTGATCGCGGCTCCGGGTTACGAGCGTGTCGCGACCGACCGCATCATGGCGACGCAGTTGGGCTGGTCGCGCGATTCGATGGGGAATCTGATCAAGCGCGCGGGTGAACCGGACGCGCGACCGCGACGCGTCGTCGCCTGCGGCCTGGATGAAACCGGATACGTCGTCAGCCAAATTGGCGACGACGGCTATCTGCGCGTCCACGCCATCGGAAACGGCAAGCATCCCGCGCTCTGGGATCAATATCATGAAGGGCAACGCGTGGTCGTCACCGCGGTCGATCGCGCGGTGGCGGGACGCACCCGCTACGTCCCGGGGGTATTCGCCGTGCGCAGCAATCATCTGTGGCGTCGGCGCCAGAACGACGAGACGCCGACGACGATCGAAAATCTCTGGATCGACGTAGGCGCCCGGTCGCGCGCCGAAGCCGAGCGCATGGGCATCGACGTGCTGAACCCCGTCGTGCGCGACTGGCCCGAGTGGGTATTCAGCGACTACGTCGCGGGGCCGGCGGCGGTGAATCGCGCGGGGTGTGCCGCGCTCGCGTCGGCGGCGAACATGAGCCGTCTCGTGCTCGATGGGGAGACGATCTTCATCATCGCCGCGCAGAAATCGTTCAACTGGGCTGGACTCACCGGCGCGCTGGCCCGGATCGGTCACGTGGATTCGCTCTTCATCGCCGATGCCGACTTGGGCGCAAGCGATCCTTCGCCGCACGGGATTCGGCCGCCTTGGCCGGCGTTGAGCGGTTTGGACGTTGGCGCGACGCTCGCGCTCGGTCTTCCGCGGTTTTTCAGCGGAACGCTCAGCGAAGCCGTCCACGAATCGGACATCAGAACGCTGCACCAGGCCATAGCAAAGGCAGCGGGCCTCGGCTCGCCAACGATGCGGCCGGTCATGCTTCCGCATGGATGGGCGGCCGCGCCGCCGCTCGTCACGCGCGACTCGCTATCGCGCTACGCGGATATTCTGGGGAAACTCACGGACGTCTATGCGCCATCCGGCCACGAGCAGCCGATGCGCGACGCCATTCGCGGCATGCTTCCCCCTTGGGCGCACGATGCCGTGCAGATGGACTCCGCCGGGAACCTGTTGCTCGCGATGGGACCGAATCGCGACACGAGCGTCTTCGTCGCCCACATGGACGAAATCAGCTTCACCGTGTCCTCGATCGCGAAGGACGGCACCGTCTCGCTCAAGCCTCGCGGGACATTCTTTCCGTTCCTCTGGGAAGGACAGCCGGCGCTGCTGCATCGCGACAGCGACCGAATTCCGAATCGCGACGGCCGTCTGGGATGTGGCGCAATGCGCGATGGACCATTGCGTGGTGTTTTCGTCCCGCGAGACAGCTCTGCCCAGCGTGAACCGAGAGGCCTCACCGCGTGGTTCGGGCGAGACTCGGCCGAGCTGGTAGGCGGCGGGATCGGCATCGGGTCACCGATCACCGGGTTCAAATGCTCGGCGCGCGTCGGCGACGTGCGAATCGCGGCTCGTTCGATCGACGATCGCGCCGGCGTCACCGCGCTGTTGCTCGCGCTCGAGGACATGGATCCCGCCCGCCTCGACCACAAAGTGATCTTCATGTGGTCGGTGCGAGAAGAAGGCGGCCTCGAAGGTGCGAAGGCCGCCGCCGCGAGCTTCGGGAAGTCGGTGCACCGCGTCTACGCCATCGATACCTTCGTATCGTCCGATTCACCCGTGGAAAGCCAACGCTTCGCCGACGCGCCGATCGGTTCGGGCGCGGTCTTGCGCGCGCTCGACAACTCGAGTGTCACGCCGCCCGAAGAGATCGATCAGGTCGTGAAGCTCGCGAAAGCGAACGGCATTCCGCTGCAGGTCGGAATCACCAACGGCGGCAACGACGGCTCGGAGTTCGCTCGCATGGGCGCGGTGAATGTCGCGATTGCCTGGCCGTTGCGTTACAGTCATTCTCCCGCGGAAGTCATGGACCTCCGCGATCTGAGATCTCTCACGCGTATCGTCGCGGCGCTCGCGAAGGCTCCGACGCACGCCATTCGACCATAGCACCAACCCTTCGCTCGCGATGCCTCGCGCACTTCTCTCGGTTTCCGACAAGACGGGCTTGATCGACTTCGCTCGCGGGCTCGCCGCGCTCGGCTGGGACCTCGTGTCCACCGGCGGCACCGCCAAAGCGCTCCGCGACGCGGGCCTCGCGCCGCGGGATGTCAGCGAGGTGACGGGGTTCCCGGAGATGATGCACGGCCGCGTGAAGACCCTCCATCCCGCCGTCCATGGGGCGCTCCTCGCCCGGCGCGACGTGCCGGATCACATGCAAGCGCTCGCCGAACACAAGATCACGCCGATCGATCTCGTCGCGGTGAATCTGTATCCCTTCCGCGAGACCGTCGCGCGCAAGGGCGTCACGCCGGAAGACGCCATCGAGCACATCGACATCGGCGGCCCGAGTATGCTGCGCTCGGCGGCAAAGAACTTCGAGTCCGTGTGGGTGATCGTCGATCCGGACGACTACGCGCGCGTCCTCGCGTCGTTGCAAGCGAATGACTCGGATGAAGACCTGAAGCGGCTGTTGGCCGGCAAAGTCTACGCGCACACCGCGTCTTACGATTCGGCGATCGCCGCGTGGTTCGCCAAGGAGCGCGGCGACAAGTTCCCCGAGACGATCGTCGTCTCGTTCGAGCGCGCGCAGAAACTCCGCTACGGCGAGAACCCGGGTCAGGGCGCCGCCTTCTATAGGGAGCGACCGGGGGCGGGGCTTTCCGGGCTCGTGCAAAAGGGCGGCAAGGAACTGTCGTTCAACAATCTGCTCGACCTGGAAGGCGCACTGCTCGCGATCGATCCGTATCGCGGCGAGACGGCGTGCGCGATCGTGAAGCATACGTCGCCGTGCGGGCTGGCCGTCGGCAATACCGCCCTCGAGTCGTATCGAAAAGCGCTGGCTTGCGATCCGGTCTCCGCATTTGGTTCCGTGATCGCGTTCAACGTCCCGCTGGATGACGCGACCGCCGACGTCGTCTCGAGCCTCTTCGTCGAGTGCATCGTGGCGCCGGAGTTTTCGGCCGGGGCCATCGAGATTCTCGGTCGCAAGAAGAACCTGCGGATGCTCGAAGGCAACGCGCCCCTCGGCAACGACATCAATCTCGACTACAAGCGCGTGCGCGGCGGCGTTCTCGTCCAGGAACGCGCCGATGTCGACATCAGCGACGAAGGTTGGACGACCGTCTCGAAGCGTCAGGCAACCGCCGAGGAGTATCGCGATCTGATCTTCGCGTGGCGGGCTGTGGCATCGGTCAAGTCGAACGCGATCGTGCTGGCGCGCGACGGGGCGACGATTGGCATCGGCGCGGGACAGATGTCGCGCGTCGACGCGGCCTTCCTCGCCGTCCACAAGGCGAACCTCGCCAACCACATCACGGACGGTGCTGTCCTCGGCTCCGACGCGTATTTTCCCTTCCGCGACGGCGTCGACCAAGCCGCCGAAGCGGGCGTGCGGGCGATCGTCCAGCCGGGCGGCTCGGTGCGCGACGCCGAAGTGATCGCGGCCGCCGACGAACATGGCATGGCGATGATCTTCACCGGCAAGCGCCAGTTCCGGCACTAGTCGAGCACGGGCGATGAGCCGGCGACGCGTCGGCGTGATCGGCTCGTTCGTCTGGGACGTGATCCACGGTCGCGACCCGCGCTCGGCGCCGGTCGAAGAGTGGGGCGGCATCGCCTACGCGCTTGGCGGGCTCGATGCCGCGCTCTCCGACGACTGGGAGATCGTGCCGATCATCAAGGTCGGCGAGGATCTGGCGGCGCGCGCGGCGACCCTCCTGTCGACGCTCGACCACATCGCTTCCGATGCCCGGGCGATCGAGGTTCCCTACCCCAATAACCGCGTCGAGCTGCGCTATTACACGGACGAGCGTCGCAGCGAGATCCTCACGGGGGGCGTGCCGGGCTGGAACTGGCTCGGGCTCAAATCGGCACTCGATGCAGCACGCCTCGACGCACTGTACATCAACTTCCTGAGCGGCTGGGAGCTCGACCTCGAGACGACGCAGCTGATCCGCGCCCACTTCAAGGGTCCGATCTACTGCGACCTCCACATGCTCGCGTGGGCGGTACAACCCTCCGGCCTCCGCACGTTGCGACCGATGACCGACGCGCGCGAGTGGTGTGGCTGCTTCGATTTTCTTCAGTTGAACGAGGACGAGCTCACGACGATGGCGCCCGACTCGATGACCCTGGCCGCCACGGCGCTCCACGCCGGCGTTCGGTGCCTGGCGGTCACACTGGGCCGGCGCGGGGCCGTGTATTTCGCCGCGCCCGACTTCGACCGGATCGACGACATGAGCCGGCCGCGTACGCTAGGAGTCGGAAGCACCGTCGGCCCGGTGCGAACGGCACTCGTGGCAACGGAGCATGTGGTCGAAGGCGGCGATCCGACCGGCTGTGGCGACGTCTGGGGCTCGACCTATTTCTCCAGACTGCTTGCCGGTGATAACTTGAGCGTCGCCATCCTTGCCGCAAATCGCGCGGCGGCTCGTAACGTCGAGCATCGTGGGGCCTCCGGGCTCTCCAACCATCTCAGGGGAAGAATCAGCCTCACGTGACTCACGTCATCACTGTTCCGCCCTCGCTCGACGATCACTCCTTCGAACAAGTGCTGGAGCAGGTGGCGCCTCTCCCTGACGACGCAAAGCTCGTGGTGGACGCGCGCCATGTGCGCTGGGCCTCACCGTATGGTCTCACGGCGCTCCTGACCTTCGCCCAAACGCGCCAAGTCATGCCAACCCTCGCCGTGCCGGAGCTCGACGACACGGCGTCGTACTGGGCGCGTACCGCCTTCTTCCAGCATGCCGAAGAGCTGTACGAGCTCCGGGGCACCTATCCCAAGCGGCGCGACGCCGGCGAGTCGAGCGTGTTGCTCGAGATTACGCCAATCGCCAAGAGCGACGACGTCCACGACGTCGTCGGTCGGGTGCAGGAACGGGCGCAACGCATTATCAAGTCGGAGCTCAAGCTCGAGTCGAAGGCGATCATCGGCTTCGCGATGACCCTCTCCGAGGTCTGCCAGAACATCATCGAGCACGCCGGGCAGGGCGGCTGGGTGGCGGTGCAGAGTTACAACTGGGCGCGTCGGCTGGGTCGCCGCGTCGTGGTGATCGCCGTGTGCGACGCGGGCCTCGGTTTCCGGAAGTCACTCGAATCCACCCCGGGCCACGTACCCACCGATCGCTGGGACGACGCGGCTGCGCTCGAGGCGGCGGTGATCCGTGGCGTCAGTCGCTTCCGCGATCGCGGACGCGGGCAGGGTTTGGCCGGCACACGGAGTTATGTTGGACGGTGGAAGGGAAAGCTGTCGGTCCGCAGCGGCACGGCACGGATTTCCATTGTGCCCGGTTGGGACGATGACGTTCCGCTCGCCGAGGGACTGCCGGCATTCCCTGGAGCGCAGGTGCAAGTCATCATTCCGGAAGCCGTGCCTGAGACGGAGGGACGCTGAGTGATGATGCAACACATCGACATCAGTAGCGTGCTGCGACAGACGCTCGCCTGCGATCTCTACTCCAACCTCGTCACCCGGAAAACGGGCGCCGCCGTGCGCGGCCAGATCGAGCAATTGCTCGGCGACGCGCCGGCCGATGGCCGCGCCCTCACGGTGATCGACTTCTCGCACGTGTCGATGATCGACTTCTCCTGCGCCGATGAAGTCGTCGCCAAGCTGCTGTTGCGCTACGCCGACGACGATCAGGCGAGCGAGGTGTATTTCCTGTTTCGCGGCGTGACCGAGGACCACTGGGACGCGATCGAAGCGGTGCTCGAGCGGCACGGTCTCGCCCTCGCGCTGGAGAGCGGCGACGATGTTCGCGTCGTCGGAGCGCTGAGCGACGGAGAGCGTCGTGCCTGGGAGGCGGCCTATCGCCTCGGCGACGCCAACGCCGACGACGTCGCGGCGGAAACCGGCACCGACGGCGCCGACGCCCGCGATATGCTCGAGGCGCTTTGGCGCCGCCGGCTCGTCATGCGGGTCAACGGACGGTACGTCGCTGTGGGCGGCACGCGTCGCCATGGATAGCGAGACACTGAACCGTCCATTGCGCGTCGCCGGCTTCATCGCCACGCGCTCGGGAGATGATGATCGCGGCCCGGCGGTGTTCATGCACCCCGACGACGCCCGCTCACGACTCCTCACCGACGGCGAGCTGGCGTGGGTCTATGGCCCGCGGCGTCACGAGCTGGCCACGGTGCACATCGAACCGGGGATGCGCCTCGGCGACGTCGACGTGCGCGACCTCGCCGGCGTCGCGCCGTCGGAGATCGTTCGCATTGTGAAGCCCGATCTCGACTCGCGAGGCAGGCGTCCTCCTACGGCGTACGCGTAACTCTCCCGTGAAAGACTCTGACGAGCCAAAACCGCTCTCGCCGGCAACCATCGCGATTCACGGCGGTACGGCCGCGCGTCACGTGGACGCGCCGGTGGTTCGCCCGCTCTTCCAGTCGGTCAACTTCATTCAGGAAGTCGGATCGGGCGACGGGCTCCGGTATCCGCGGTATGGGAATTCGCCCAACGCGGAAATCGTCCAGGAGCGGATGGCGGCGCTCGAGGGCACTGAGAGCGCCGTGCTGTTGTCGAGCGGCATGGGCGCCGTCGCGTGCGCGCTGATCGCCCTCCTTCGACCCGGCGATCATTTGATTGCGAGCAGCACGATCTATGGCGGCGTTACCGCGCTTCTCACGAAGGAATTTCCGTCGCTCGGCATCGACGTCACCTTCATCGACCCGTTCGAGACGCGTGTCTGGCGCAAGCGCATACGCAAGACGACGCGGGCCGTCTTCGTCGAGAGTCCGGTCAATCCCACGTGCCGGGTTCTCGATCTCAAGCCAATCAGCTATCTCGCCCGTGAGCACGGCATCGCGCTTGTCGTCGACTCGACCTTCGCCAGCCCGATCAACTTCCGGCCGATCGACCACGGAGCGGACGTTGTCGTGCATTCGGCGACGAAGTATCTCAACGGGCACCACGACGTGCTCGGTGGCGTCGTCTGCGGGACGGCGTCGTACGTCGAGGAAGTCCGGCAGAAGATGATGCTGTGGGGCCAGGCGCCCGACCCATTCGCCGCTTGGCTACTCGAGCGTGGGCTCAAGACCCTCGACGTTCGTATCGCGCGCCATAACGAGAACGCGATGGCCGTCGCCGAGTGGTGCAACGAGCAGGACGGGATCCGTCGCGTCCACTACCCCGGCCTGCCGGACCATCCCGATTACGCGGTGGCCGCCTCGCAAATGCGCGGCTTCGGCGGGATGATGGCGATCGAGCTGGCGAGCGGCGCGGCCGCCGAGCGGTTCCTGGCGAAGCTGCGCATCTTCCGGCACGCCCCGAGCTTGGGCGGCGTCGATTCACTGGTTTCCGAGCCGCGGTTCACGTCACACGCCCATTTGACCCGCGACGCCCGCGCGAAAGCCGGAATTCCCGATGGATTTCTACGGCTGAGCATCGGCATTGAAAGTGCTAATGACCTGATCGGAGATATCGAACAGGCTCTGCACTAGATGGCCGAACCGATCCCTGTTGGCGGACCCGACCGGCGGAGGCTCGAGCGCCGGTTGACCCCGACGCTCGCCGAGCTGACGCTTCCCGAGCTACGGCGCATGATGGTCACGACGATTTTGTTCGTGATCATTCTCGTGCTGTTCCTCTGGATGGTACGCACGGTCATCATCGCGACGATCCTCGGGATCATCGTGGCGATGTACATGCGTCCGGTCTACCTCTGGCTCAAGCGCTTTTTCCCGAACAGCATCGTCTCGTCGACGCTGACGCTGACGCTGCTGATCGGTCCCGTGCTCGCGCTGACCGTCTACAGCTACGAGGAGATCGCCGACGTCGCGCAGTACGCCAGCGCGCACCGCGAGGAAATCGCGGCCAAGATCGATACGTCGCTCCACACGCTGCCGTTCCTCCAGGAGGCGAACACCAGCGAGGCGGTGCACCGGTACGTGATCGCCGCGTCGAACTACGGCACGGACCTTCTCAGCAGCCTGCGCCAAACGATGGCGAGCATCGCCGTCGCCGCGACGATCTTCCTGTTCACCGCCTACTACGTGATGGTGGACTCGGAACAGATCATGGAGTACATCCGCACTCGAATACCGCCAAGGTATGGCGAGCTCGCCACCGCGCTCGAGGCGAACATGCGGGGGGTGCTCTACGGCGCGATCTATTCCACGTTCCTGACCCAAACGGTCAAGTCGGTGATCATCCTCGGGATGAACCTCGCCTTCCACGTACCGCTGCCCGGCGTGCTGGCAATCGTTTCGTTCATCATCGGATTCTTCCCGATCGTCGGGTCATGGAGCGTGTACCTGCCCGTCGCCGGCTGGCTGGCAGTCTTCCGGAATGCGCCCGGCCAGGCGTTGGCGATGGTGCTCATTGGGGTCGTCGTCAACACGATCTACATCTCGACCTTCCTGCGGCCGAAAATCGCCGCTGAACGGTCGAAGGTGCTCAACTTCTACTGGATGCTCGTCGCCCTGATCACGGGCGTCTACACCTTCGGCCTCGTCGGGATTTTGCTCGGACCGATGCTGATTGGGCTTCTCAAGGCCATCCTCGACACGATCACGTCGCAGCCAGGATGGCACTGGACGGATGATGACGGTGACGCCGGGAGGCTAAGTGCGTCTGAACTTTAGCCATGATACGCTTCGACCGCGTCACCAAGATCTATCCGCGCTCCGGAGGATCCGCCGCGCTACGCGACGTCACCCTGCATATAGCGAAGGGTGAGTTCGCCTTCCTGACCGGCCCGAGTGGGGCCGGAAAGAGCACCATCCTCAAGCTGCTCTATATGGAAGAGCGGCCGACGAGCGGCGAAGTCCGAATCAGCGGCTACAACTCCGCCGACATCTCGCCTCGGGACATCTCCAAACTCCGGCGGAGACTTGGCATCGTTTTCCAGGATTTTCGCCTGCTCGAGGATCGCACCGCCGAGGGCAACGTCGCCTTTGCGCTCGAGGTGACAGGCGTTCCCCGCCCACTCATCCCAGGAAAGGTCGCCCGCGCCCTTACCGCGGTCGGCCTGGCGTCGAAAGCCACCGCCTATCCGCGGGAGCTGTCCGGCGGCGAGCAGCAGCGCGTCGCGTTCGCGCGTGCCCTCGTCAACGACCCTTTCGTGCTCATCGCCGATGAGCCGACCGGAAATCTCGACGAGCGCGCCACGCGCGGCATCTTCCAGCTCTTGCGCGACATCAACGCCTCGGGCACCGCGGTGCTCATGGCCACCCACAACCTCGATCTCGTTCGCTCCAGCGACTACCGCTGCATCGAGATGAATCACGGCGAGGTCGTATACGACTCCGCCGACGCCAAGCGAAAGGCCGGCTGATGCTGTCGCTGCGTTCTGCCTTCCGTGCGTTCAGCCGCGCGCCCTTGCTCAGCCTCCTCAGCGTCACGACCATCGCGTTTTCGCTCTTCGCGTTTGGATTGTTCGGTCTCGTCGCGCTCAACATCCGCAACGCCCTGCGCACCGTCGAAGAACGCGTCGAGATCCGCGCCTTCCTCGCCGACAAGACACCGGTGGAACAGATCGCCGCGGCGTCGGACGACATCGCGAAGTTTCCCGAGGTCGAGCATGTCGACGTCGTCACCCAGGAGCAGGCGTTGGCGCGCGCCAAGCGCGAGCTCGGCGAATTCAAGGATGTCTTCGAGTCCGAGTTTCTCCCAGCTTCGCTCGACGTCAAGCTGAAGCCCGGCTTCCGCGACCCAAACACAGTCCGGCGGATTGCCGATCGCCTGCGCGCGCTCGAGTTCGTGGACGACGTGCGCTATGGCGACGAGTGGATCACGCAGCTTTATCGCCTGAGGAACATCGCCGGCGTTGCCGGTGGCGTGCTCGGACTCGCCTTCGCCGCCGTCGCGATCATCATCATCGGCGCCACGATCCGCATGGCAGTGCTCGCGAGAGCCAAGGAAATCGCGATCATGCGTCTCGTCGGCGCCACCGACTGGTTCATTCGCCGCCCATTCCTCATCGAAGGGTCGATCAAGGGAATCGTTGGCGGCACGCTCGCCCTCATTCTCTCGTACGTCGCGATGCGCGCGCTCCAACAGTATCTGCACCTCGAGACGGCATTCTTCGACCAGCGAATGGCGATGCTCGGCGTGGCCTCGGGCGCGCTGATGGGTCTCGGCGGCAGCGCGGTGTCGGTCGGGCGGCACCTCCGCAAGGTATGAGGCCGGGCGGGCGCGTCCTCCTCGCGCTAGGCCTGCTGCTGCTCGGCGCGTCGTCTGTCCGCGCGCAGGACCAGAGCGCGCGCCTTCGCGCGCAACAAGACACACTGGCGCGTCTGCGTCGTGAGCGCGAACAACTCGAGCGTCGCGCCGCCGACTTGCAGAGTACCGTCCACGATCTCAGCGAAGAAGTCTCGAACCTCAAAGGGCGCGCCGAAGCCACGTCGCGCATCGTGCACGCGCTCGACTCGCAGCTCGAGACGATCAATGGGGAGGTCGTCGATGCGACCCGCGATGTGACCATCACGCAGCGGGATCTCGCGCAGAAGAAAGTCGCGCTGCACGACCGGCTCGTCGACATCTATAAGCGCGGCCCGTTGTTCACGACCCAGGTCCTCCTGTCGGCGCGCTCATTCGGCGAGCTCGTCGCCCGATACAAGTATCTGCACCTCCTCGCGCTCCACGATCGGGCGTTGGTGCATCGCGTCGAGCAATTGCACCAGCAGGTCAGAAAGGATCAGGACCGTCTTGTTTCTCTGCAAAGCGCCGTCGAGCAGAACCGCGACGACAAGGCGCGCGAGGAAGCGCAGCTCCGCGAGCTCGAGCAGGATCGCGGCGCGAACCTCGCTCGCACGCAGCGTGAAGTCCAGCTCACCGAAGCGCGACTGTCGAAGATTCGCGCCACTGAGAGCCAGCTGACCAACGCGATCACCGTGTTCGACACCGAGCGCCGTCGCGCCGAAGCAGCGCGCCCCGCCGCCGTGCGCTCGGGAAGCAGCATCAAGACGACCGACTACGGGCGCCTCGATTGGCCGGTCGACGGCCCGCTCGTCTACACCTTTGGCAAGGCGCAGACCGCGAGCAACACGACGATCCGCTGGAACGGCGTCGGCATCAAGGCAAACGTCGGCACGGCGGTCACCGCGGTCGCCGCGGGCAAGGTCGTGAGCGCCGCGCCATTGGGAACGTACGGCCTCACCGTGATCATCGACCACGGCGGCGGTGACTACTCGATCTACGGTTCCCTCTCCCGCGCCGACGTCCGGCAGGGCCAGCAAATCGCCAAGGGCCAAGTGATCGGCGGCGTCGGCATCTCTGATCCCGACTATCCTCCACACCTCCACTTCGAGATCCGTCACGGCGGAAGCGATGGCCGCCCCGCCTCGGTCGATCCGGCGATCTGGTTGCGGGAACAGCGGTAGCGTTGAGGATGTCGCGACAGCCGTAGCAACTCGACTTTCATCGAGGCTAGGGTCGAGAAGTCAGTCGCGAGAGGCAAGACGCCAGAAGGCTTTCCGTATACGACGGCCTCACGCCTGTGACCTCGCCACTGACCTCTCGAGCCTGGACTCGCTGTCGACGTCGAACAGCCGGAAAGGCGACGGTGGCCCGAGGTGCGTCGTTCCCGACCACTGATACCTTTCATCTTATGCCCGATCGCGTCACCAAGCGCTGCAGCGTCTGCGGCCGATTCCGCGCCTACGACCCCGACGATCAATTCTGCATCGGCTGCGGCGGCGACGCGCTCGAGGCGGAGTGCTCCTGCGGCCGAGCATTCGACTACGCACTGAACGAATCAGGATCGATTCACTGTCCGCGCTGCGGGCGGGCCTTCCATGGCAAGTCGCAAGAATTCGAAGCGTAAGCGCGCGCCGAAGTCTCCGCGCAAACTGAAAGCACGTCCGGCGCCGCCGAAGAAGGGGGCCCCGAAGAAAAAGCCCGCGCCCAAGAACAAGCCCGCGCCGAAGACGACTGTCACGCTTCTCCCCGCGGCGAAAAAGCAGCTCGCCAAAAAGCCGCCATTCAACCCGAAGCACGACAGCGCCAACCACCCTGACTGGGTCGCGCCGGTCTGGAACGACGATGTCCTCCTCGGCGCTCACGTCTCCATTGCCGGCGGCACCCACGAGGCGCCGCGACGCGCCAAGGCGATCGGGGCCACGGCGATGCAGGTCTTCACCAAGATGGCCAACCGCTGGGCCGAACGGATCTGCGCCGACGACGAGTGCAAGACCTTCCGCACCGCGCTCGCCACGACGCTCGTTCGCTCGACCGTCGCGCACGACTCCTATCTCATCAACCTCGCCAGCCCGGACGCTGCTCTTCGTCGCAGGTCCGTCGAGTCGTTCGTCGCGGAATTGCAACGCTGCGAAGCGCTCGGAGTCGGCTTCCTCGTGTCGCATCCGGGAAACTTCATCGACGATCGCGCCAGCGGCATCGCGCGTAACGCCGACGGCATCGCCGAGGCGCTGTCGCGTGTTCCCGGCAAGACGGTGTTGTGCATGGAGATCACCTGCGGCAGCGGCACGGCGATCGGCGCGACCTTCGAGGAGCTTGCCGCGCTGATCGACGGCGTCCCGGAGCAACTTCGTTCACGACTTGGTGTGTGCATCGACACCTGCCACGCCTACGCCGCCGGCTACGACTTCGTGAAGACGTACGACGACGTGTGGCGTCGCTTCGACGACGTCCTCGGCTTCAACCGCCTGCGTGTCATGCACCTCAACGATTCCAAGACGCCGTTCGCGTCCCATCGCGATCGCCACGAGAAGATCGGCGAGGGCTTCCTCGGCGAGGAGCCGTTCCGTCGCATCATGAACGACGAACGACTGGCGCGTGTGCCCAAAGTGATCGAAACACCCAAGGGAACGGATCCGACGGCGACCGACGCGCTCATGCTGACGCGCTTGCGCGGCTACATCGACGGTTGATGAACGGCGTCAGTCGGCGCGCAGCGCGCCGGCCGGATCGATGCGCGCGGCACGACGTGCCGGGATGTAGCTCGCCGCGACCGCCACGCCGAGCAGCACGACGCTAACCGCCGCGAACGACAATGGGTCGCGCGGTCCGATCCCGAACAGCAGCTTCGACAGCACCCGTGTGAGCAGCAGCGCCACGCCGAGTCCGACGAGAAGCCCCACCGCCGCCGGCGTTGCCCCCTGTCTGACGACGAGCGCAACGACGCCGGCCGGTCGCGCCCCGAGCGCCATGCGCAACCCGATCTCCTGCACGCGCTGAGAGACCGCGTACGACGCGACGCCGTAGATGCCCACACAGGTCAGCACGAGCGCGAGACCAGCGAAGCACGCCATCAGGACCATGCTGAACCGACGCCATGACAGCGACGCCGAAACGACGTCCGTCATCGCGGCGATTGTCGGATTGCCGATGCGTGGGTCGGCGCTGGTCATCGCGCGCCGCAGCGCCGACGACGCCACGGCCGGGTCGTTTGCCCGCACGACGAACGCCGGCACCGTCGCGAAATGGCCATCGGCCTGTGCCCGCGCTACCCATACGGTCCGTCGCGGTCGCGTCTGATCGAGCGACATGTCGCGCAGATCGCGCACGACGCCGACCACTTCCACAGGCGTCGGATGGCGCTCGGGGCAACCCTTGTAGCAGCCGATGAGAATTCGCCGTCCAATCGGATTCGCGTCGCTCAAGAACTTTTTCGCGTACGCTTCGCTGACCAGGGCGATTGGCGGACTCGCCGCCACGTCCGACTCGCTGACGTCACGCCCGGCGACGAGGCGAATGTCCATCGTCGCGAGATAACCCGGGCTCACTGACCGCCATTCAGTGGCCCCCTCGGTGAGCTCGGCGTGGCCCTCGACCGTCGTCGGCAGATTCCAGCCGCGGCGGAGTGGCAGCGTCGCTGTCGCCGCCGCGCTCACGATCCCTGGCGTCTCGCGTAAAGACTCGAGCACTCGACGCTCGAACTGTTGCGAGACTTCGACTTTCGAGTAATCGCGCGGCGCGCGCGGGATAGTGGCCGTGTAAATGCCGTCGCGGCGAAAGCCGCCGTCGACGTGCAGCACGTTCCAGAAGCTCGTGATGAGCAGTCCAGCGCCGGCGAGGAGCACCATCGCGATCGCGGACTCCATCCCCACGAGCACACCGCGCGCACCGCGGTGGGCCGCCGACCCACCGAGCCCGCTCGTTCGCGTGCTTCCCACGAGCGAACGCGTGAAGCCGGCGCGGGTCGCCGCCAATCCAACGACCAGCCCGATCAGCAAGCTCGCCGCCAAAGCGACGATCGTCGTCGCGACGACGACGCGCGGATCGAGATGGAGCTGACTCTCACGCAGCAGCGCGCCGCGCGCCAGGGCGACGAGACCGCGAACAGAGGCGAGGCTTACCGCCGTGGCTGCCACCGTCGACACCACCCCGAGGAGGATCATCTCCACGAGGATTTGCCGCACGATGCGCGCGCGACCGGCGCCGAGCGCCGCACGGACGGCGAACTCGCGAGCGCGCGTCAGAGCGCGTGCGTAGACAATGTTCCCGACGTTCGCGCAGGCGAGCAGAAAGACGAACAGCGTCGCACCGAGCATGATCCACAGCTGCGACACGAGGTCCGGCGCAAAAATCTGCTCGAAGGTCATCGGGACGATGGCGTCATCCTTCTCTACCAACTCCGGGAACTGCCGGCGGTAGGCAGCGAACACCGATGCGATGTCCTGGGTGATCTGCTCGCGAGTCACGCCTCGGCGCAGTCGGCCGATGGCCGTGTAGTTGGCGCCGCGGTCGGACAGTTGATTCGGCGCGAATACCAACGGCAACACGAACGCCGGAGTCGGTTGCGACGGCAATTCGGCGACCTCGAACGACGTGGGCAGGACGCCGACGATCGAGTACAGAACTCCCTCGAGCCGCATCCCGCGTCCAATGACAGCGGAGTCGGCACCAAAACGGGTCATCCACGCATCGTGGCCGAGCACCACGACCGGCGGCGCGCCGGGCTGATAATCCCTCGCCACGAGCGCGCGCCCGAGAAACGGCTTCGCGCCGAGCACGCCGAAGAACTCGGGCGTCACCCCGATTCCTTCCACAGGAAATCCCGCATCCTCGTCGCCGAGCGTCGCCTCGATGGGGCTCAGCGTCGCCAGCCCGTCGAAGATGCGACTGTTGTCATGAAAGAATTGGAAACGTCCGGCGGATAGCGCGCCGGTGGGCCCACCCTTTCCCCAGCGCGTGCCGAGGTAAACGATCCGATCGGCGTCGGGGTATGGTAGCGGGTGGAGGATCACCCGATCGACCGCGTGGAAGATTGCCGCCGTCGCACCAACGCCGAGCGTGAAGGTCAGGACAAGGACGACTACGTAGATCGGTTGGCGCGCAAGCGACCGCGTCGCATACCGCAGGTCTGCGATCATACTCTCGACGTAGTCGCGCAATGTTCGCCGGCGCTCTGACTTGATCGTCATCTCCTCGACCTCCCGTTCGATGCGTCCGTAGTCGCCGAATCGCCGGCGCGCCTCGCGGTCGGCGTCGCCGCGACTCATACCGGCGCGCATCAATTCCTCGACGCGCCCGTCGAGATGAAACGCCAACTCGGCCTCGACGTCATCGCGCAGTCGGCGACGGGTGGTTGGAAGCCGGAACACACGTCGCAGACTCCATCGCCGTTCGCCTTCGCTCATGTCGCTCCCTCGCGTGCCTCGAGAATGAGGGCGGCGACCTCGGCATAGTGGTTCCATCGCGCGAGCTCGGCCGAGAGTTGGCGGCGGCCGCCGGTCGAGAGCCGGTAGAATTTCGCGCGGCGCCCGGCCTCCGTGTGTCCCCACTCCGCCTCGAGCCAGCCCTTCTCTTCCATGCGATGCAGCGCGGGATAGAGCGCGCCTTCTTCGATCTGGAGCCTTTGTTTCGAGACGGCCTCGATCCACTGCAGAACGGCAAGGCCGTGCATCGGCCCCCACGAGAGCGTCTTGAGGATGAAGAGGTCGAGTGTTCCGCGCAGGAGACCGACGTCTCCACTCTGTTGCGGGCCGGGGGCGTGTCGTGGCATCGCGGCTCCAAACCTAAGAATCTTAGGTTAGAATACGACCAGGTCTCGCGGCCGTCAAGCGTCGAGCGAGGCGCGACCATAAGACACCACGCGGTGAAAGCTGAGAATTCTTAGCGGACCGTGGATGGAGATGGCCGGATCCGCATCCTAGCTTGACCACATGATCGGGAATCGCCGCTCATCAGGTCGAGCGATTCACCTCCTCGTCGGGCTCTTCGCCCTCATCGCCGCGTCGCCGGCGCGAGCCCAGCGCATGTCCGACTACTTCGGCTGCGGCAGCCCGGCGTTTCACAACATCCCCTACGACGGCCGCTTCACCTTCGCGCGCCTGATGTACACGGGAGGTCCGGGCAATTGCTATTACCGCGGAGAGCCGTCGTGGGCGCACGGCTTCGGCTTCACCTCCAACGGCACGGCCGAGTCGAACCTGATGAAGATCACGTCCGATGTCAGCCTGCTTCGCCCGCATCGCGACGAGACCAACGTCATCGCGATCGACGATCCCGAGTTGTTCCGCTACCCGGTGGCGTTTCTCGTCGAGGGCGGGTATCTGACGCTGACCCCGAAGGAGGCGGCAGCGCTTCGTAAGTATTTACTCAAGGGCGGCTTCCTCATCATCGACGACTCGCGTGAGGACTATCAGCGTGGGCGGAGCGGTTGGTCGAACCTCGAGGCGATGCTCCAACTCGTGCTGCCGGGCCTGCGTCCGATCGACATGGACCCCTCGCACCCGATCTTCCACGCGTTCTTCGACATAAATTCGTTCGAT
>JAICJQ010000257.1 GCA_025928335.1 Gemmatimonadaceae bacterium | reverse complement strand
GGGTCGGCGACGACGACGGCCGGCGGCGGCGATCCGTCCCATGAGACGGCGTGACCGGCATGGCGCAGCGCCGACAACCACGCCAGCGCGAACGGTGATGGCGCCGCGTCGAGTGTCGTGTGCAACGCAACGCTCGATGACGTTCGAGTCCATGACGGGAGTCGCGTCACCACATCCGACGATGACGCACGTTCGACGACCCGGCGCGGCGACGGAAAGACGCTCGTGCCGATCAACCAGCCGAGCAGCGCGAACGCGCCGACACGACAACCCACCTCGAGGCGTCTACGCGGTGAGGGCATAGACCACGAGGTTCACGGCAAAGCGCGTGTTATCCACCGAGAGAAAGCGCTTACTGTCGGGATGGTAATTCCACTCGGAGCTGTAGTCTTTGTTGCTGAACAACACGGCGATGCGCCCGTGCCGCTGGACGGCGAGCAAGTGCTTGTGGACGAGATTGTCGCCCCAGCCATTCAGCTCGTGACTGGTCGTCGGCGGACCGTCGAATTTGAAGAACGTCGAGTACAACGGATGATCGTTCGGCAACTCGGCGAGCGGCCCAACCGTGCGCGCGATCTCCTCGGTGGCCGTTTTATGAAATACTCCATCGACGTCGTGGTTGTGGTCGTCGATGAAGAGCAGGCCACCACGGTCGACGAACTGACGCACGTTGCGACGCTCGGCGTCGCTGAACCGCACGGGGAGATGACCAGTGAGATAGAGAAAGGGATAGCGCAGCATGCGCGCGTCGGAGAGCGGTGCGACCACGCCGGTCGGCGCGACGTTGATCTCGGTATAGCGCGCGAGGGTGTCGATGATGTTCGCGGGCAAGAGCGGCGCGCTGTCCCAGTCGCCGGAATCGTATTGCGCCGTGGCAAACACGAATTCGGCGGTCATGGGACGCCGTTCCATCGCGCGATCGAGTCGCGAACGATCGACGGGCCGGCAAGCGAGCGCCGCGCGCGGGCGAGCGCGGTCGTTGCATCGGCGCCGCGAGCGCGACGCATGGCGTCGATCGCTTGCGCAAGCGTCGCGGCGAAGCCCGGGTTGTCGGCGAGCGCGTCGATGCGGAGCAGGGTCAGCGAATCGATCGCCGCCGAGGCGTTGCGCGAGGACAGGTCGATCGCGCGAACGAGGCGCGATTCGAACGCGCGTGTCGCCGAGTCGGCCATCGGGAGCGACGCACGCGTCGCCGAGCTTCCCTTGTCCTTGCCTTTGAGACGCGCTTTGTCGATGTCGATGACGACTTGAGGCGCACGGCCGCGCAGGTACAGTCGCTCCGCTTGTCGTGCTTTCTCGATCGCCACCAGTGCCCGCCGCATGTGCGGCAACGCGGCGCCGGGCTCGCCGATCTCCAGTTGCGTGCTTGCGTCCCACATGGCGTTGTACGCCTCGAGCAGCGGCTTGTTGACGGCGAGGACGGGGCTTTCACCGCCCTGAAAGTCGATAGGATCAGTCGACTTGTTGGTCGCCGAGTCCGCGCGGGCGAGAAGTTCCTGCATCGTCTTGGCGCGGGCCGACGCGTCGTCGTCGCTATGTTCCTCGGCGGACTGATTGCCGCCGAGCCGCATGAAGACGACGTCGCCGACCGTTCGGCGCAGCCGCTTCTGATCCGCGGCGATCGAACGCGACTCACCGACGAGCGAATCGCGCACGAGGCGTGGCCGCCGACGCTCGAGCGCTTCGGCAAGCATGATCAGCATGCGTTGACTGACGACGTTCTTCGCCTCCTCGGTCGGCGCCGCCGCTTCGACCGCGAGCGAGTCGTACTCGCCGGTCCGGGCGATGCGAAGCGCACGGGTCTCTGACGTGCCGACGCCCGGTCCGCTCACATTGTTCGCGTCACGAGCCACGGCGCGAATGTGAACGATGTCGCCCGGCGCGAGCTTCAGCGAATCGAGCGACAGCGTGGCGTCAACCGACGCATGCGGCGCGTTCGGTTGCACGGCGCCGAGAACGCCCGAGCGAAACTTGAACGTCTCGCCTTCGCCCGAGCTGATGATGTACTCGAACGACGCGGCGGCGATGCCGAAGTCGTCGGTCGCGTCGGCGGTCAACCTCACTCGACCCGTTGGCGCCCGAAGCACGCTGTCCTTGGCGGGCGAGCGCAGCGTAACACTCGGTGCGGCATCCGCCTGAGCGTTGATGACGACCAGCCGTTCGAACGAACGGTCGGTAAGCCGGACGGCAGCCGGTCGCGCGCCGGCAACGAGGCGGATCGACCACTCGTCGTCGCGCGCATTGGCGGCGACGGATTCAGCATTCACGCGTGCGAGGATTCCCTGCGGACTCCCCTGCCCCGAGAACGTGATCACACTGCCGGCGATCGGGCGAAGCTCGGTCGGATTGTCGACGACGGATGGCGCGGCGTGGAGATACGCCGGCGGCTCGATGCGCGCGACGAGCGGCGACAGCCGACTCCGCGACGCATCACGGGGCGCGGCGCCGCGAATCGAGTCGCCCGGACGGGGCGATCGAACGCGAGCCACGACGCCGGTCGGAAGCAGGAGCAATGCGACCAACGTGATCGCGATCGCCGCGATCGCCGCGAGGGGCGCGCGCAAGGCACCGGCGCCAGCCGTCTTCGTCCACGACTCGCCGCGAGTGGCGCGAACGAGCGCGGCATCGCCCGTTTCGACGGCAGTGACGAGTGTGTACCCGATCGAGGGATCGTGCTCCTCGAGCCAGAGTGCGACGCGTCGAAGCGTCCAGACGCGACGATCGCGCCAGAGGAGCGCGCCGAGTACGGCGACGCCTCCGGCGACCGCCAAGTACTGAAGCTCGGTGCGCGTAGAGAGCGGCAGGGGTGCGTAAGAATCGACTGCCGCCGCGGCGAGCAACACCGTCAGTCCCGCCGCGGCGCCCCAGGCAAGCGCACGAACCGTCGTGCCCGCGGCGAGCACCGTTCGCACCAGACGAAGCCGGATGAAGGGGTTCATGCCGCCGCGGTCGAAGTTCGGCGGAGTCCAAGCTCGGCGAGCAGCAGCGCGGCGCCGACGACAAGCAGCCAAGGCCCGTAACGCGATCGTTCGCTCGTCGCGCTCCGGAACGCACGCGCCGCGGCGAGCGGACCTGCACCGGAAATACTCGATAGCGTCCGCGAATCCAACGTCGCGAAGTCGGGTGTCCCGCCGCATGGCGCGAAAAGAGCGCGAGCGAAATCGCGAAACGGCGCGCGAAGCGCAACGTCGCTCGCCGGATCGACGAGGACGGCAACGTCACGAATGCATCCGGCTCCGAACGCGCGCTCGACGGCAGCCGGCTCGCCGTCGGCCCACCGCGCGATCGCGCGCCCATTCACGGCCCACACCCTCGGCAGACGCGCGACGAGCGCGCCGGTCGCCGACGCGACGCCACCGATCGCGTCAATCGTCGCGCGCTTCGGCCAATCGGCGACAGAATCCGCCGCCGGCCAGTGGACGAGTACGCGGCCCGGTTCTCTGCCCCACGAGCTGTCGGCGGGACTCAACCGTCCGCGAACGACGCGCACCGGCGCTCGAATCTCCCGCGACGGCATGAGTGACAGCCCGGCGATGACTGCGTCGTTCGAATCGCGACCAAGCTCCAGGCCTCCCAACACCGTCCTGGTTGTTTCCGCGCGCACGCGCACCAGATGCAGACGGCCGGGCCACAACGCGCGAATCGCCGGTGTCGCCGCGTCGATTTCCTCGCCACTCGCCGGACTCACGAGCACGACGTCGACGGAATCGGCACGCGACGCAACACGATCGGCGGCAGCGTGCGCGGCCGCGATTGCAGCCGAGAGGGAGCCGACCGCGCCAGTCTTCTCGAGTGAATCGAGGGATCGGGACGTGGTTAGAGTCCGAGCCGCCGAGTCGAAGGCGATGAGCACGTCGGGCGTGCCGATCGAGCGAACACTGTCGCGCGCTTCGGCGAGCGACAACACGCTGCGCGACCGATCGATGAGTACGACGCGCACGACGCGCCCGCGCGCCCCGCCGACAATCGGCCCGGCGACCCCCAATCCGATCGCCGCGACGGCGGCGATGCGAAGCGCGAGGAGCAACAGGTCGGTCAGGGCAAACGACGTCGTCCGCGCATGAATTCGCCGATCCGGCACAAAGCGGGCAGTCGGCAACGGCTCGGCGATCGGACGATCGCGCGCGATGAAGTGTGCGGCGATCAGCGCGACGCACGCGACGGCCGCGATGG
>JAICJQ010000066.1 GCA_025928335.1 Gemmatimonadaceae bacterium | reverse complement strand
GATCATGTGCGCCTCGAATCCGGGAGCGGATGCGAAGAGCTCGGCGGCTCGGGCGAGGACTTGCTCGAAGATGTTGACACCAAGCGAAAAGTTCGTGGCCGCGAGAAGCGCGCCATTCGACGCGTTGACATCGCGCCGGACATCGTCGAGATGGTCGTACCATCCGGTGGTGCCGACGACGACGGGACAACCGGCCGCGATGATCGCGCGGATGTTCCCGGGCACGGCCTCGGGCGCAGTGAACTCGACTGCGACGTCCGCGCCGTTGAGCATCTGCTTCGTAAGACCGGCGCGCATCTCTGCCTGGTCGAGCCGCGCGACGACCTCGAAATGCCGGGCCGGAGCGAGCTGCGCGATCGCTTGTCCCATCTTTCCCATGCCGACAATCGCTAATCGTCGAGTCATGACGCGCGCCCACCAAAAAATGCGGCGTGCAAGCGGCGCATCGCCGGTTGGACCTGATCGTCGTCCACGACCATCGTGAGGTTGATGCCCGTCGCGCTCAACGAGAGCATGTGAACGCGCACGTCGCCGATGGCCTCGAGCGCGCGAGACATCGCGTGGCCCCCCAGTGCGATGGCGCCCCCGACGACCGCCACGATCCCTCGATTTCGCTCGAGCGTGACGTCGCCCAACCGCCGAAGGTCGCTTACGATCACGTCGATCTGGGAAACCTCATCGACGGTCAAAGACACCGAGACCTCCGACGTCGCCACGACATCCACCGAGGTCCGGTGCCGCTCGAACACGTCGAACAACGAGCGGAGAAATCCTTCCGTGAGCAGCATACGGGGCGAGCCGACCTTGATCAGCGTGACGTCGTTCTTGCCGGCGATCGCGGTGACGGCGCGCTTCGGCGCCTCGAAGGTGATCTTCGTGCCTTTGCCCTCGGGACGCCGCGAATTGAGCACATACACGGGGATGCCGAGTCGGACCGCGGGCGCGATGGTGTTCGGATGCAGCACCTTGGCGCCGAACGATGCCAGCTCCGCCGCTTCATCGAATGCGATCTGCTCGAGCACCTTCGACTCCGGGACGACGCGAGGATCGGCGGTCAGCATCCCATCCACGTCCGTCCAGATCTCGATGGCATCGGCACGCATCGCGGCACCGAAGAGCGACGCGCTGAAATCACTTCCCCCCCGCCCGAGTGTCGTCGTGATGCCCGTGACTTCGCTGGACCCGATGAATCCACCGAGCACGGGTACCTTGCCGTCACGGACCAACGGAAGAACCGATTGGCGACACGCGTCGGCGATCGCGTCGGGGTGTGGCTCGGCGCGCGTGAACGTGGCATCGGTGATCATCACGGTGCACGCGTCGACATGGACAGCGGGAATTCCCTGCTGCTGGAACGCGGCAACGCAGAGCAGCGAAGACATCTTCTCTCCGAACGACGCGATCGCGTCGAGGCTTCGCGGTGTGAGATCGCCGAGCGTCGCGAGCGCCTCGGCGAGGTGCGCAAGCTCGTCGGCCATAGCGCTCAACTCGGCGATGGTCTCCGTTGCGCGCTCGCCTTCACCGAGGAGAAGCGTCGCCTGCTCCATATGGCGGGCGCGGAGAGCCTCCACCGCACCGAGGGCGCCGATGAGATGACCTTTCGCCGCCTGTTCGGCGAGCGCGATGAGCGCGTTCGTCACACCGGCGAGCGCGGACACCACGACCACCGCTCCCTGATCGACGCGCGTCGAGACAATACGGCCGGTTCGCGCGATGGCTTCGGCGTCGCCGACCGAGGTGCCACCGAACTTGAGGACGATCACAGCCCGTCGAGTAGCCCGCGGCGCGCCATCAGCTCGGCGTTCAGCACCGAGGCGCCGGCGGCGCCACGAATCACGTTATGCCCCATCGCGACGAGCTTCACGTCGAAGATGGGGTCAGGGCGAACCCGGCCAACCGTGACCGTCATTCCGCCGCCGCGATCGACCTGTCGCCGCGGCTGCGGCTGATCGGGCGATGCACTGACCTCGAGTGGCCGCTCCGGCGCGGTTGGCAGGCCACGAGCAATCTCGGCCCCGCGCCAGTCCGCGATCGCGTCGATGACTTCATCGGGACGGGCATGGCGCGAGAGTCCGATCGACATCACCACGGTGTGTCCATGCTCGACGGGGACGCGGTTCGCGTGCGCACTGACCGGAAAATCCGCACTGTGAACAGAATCCCTGTCGCACGTCCCAAGAAATTTCCGAACTTCGCCCTCGATCTTCGGCTCCTCGTCGCCGATGTACGGGATCACATTGCCGAGGATGTCCAGGGAAGCCACCCCTGGGTACCCGGCGCCGGAGATCGCCTGCATCGTCGCGACGACGAGCTTGGTGATGCCAAATGTCTGATGGATCGGCGCGAGCGGCAGCGCGGTGACGATGGCCGAGCAGTTCCCATTGGCGACGATCGCGCCGTCCCACCCGCGCGCCTTTCGCTGCGCCGAGATGACGTCGAGATGGTCCGGATTCACTTCGGCGATCACGAGCGGAACGTCGGGCTCCATGCGAAAGTTCTTCGCATTCGTGAGCACCGTCTTGCCGGCGCGAGCGAACGCCGGCTCCGCCGTCGCCGCCGTCGCGGAATCGAGCGCCGAGAAGACGATACCCGACGTGATCTCGGCGGGATCGCAGGCACGCACCGTCATGCCCGCGACACGCGACGGCATAGCATCTCCGCCGATCCAGCGCGCCGCTTCCGCGTACGGTTTACCCGCCGACCGCTCGGACGCCGCGATCTCCGCGAGCTCGAACCACGGATGATTCTCGAGCAGCCGAATGAACGCCTGTCCGACAGCGCCCGTCGCCCCGAGGACGGCAACTTTGCGGCGTTCGCCGCCCGGCGGTCCGTCCAGTCGCGTCCTCATGTCGCGAGCAACGCCTTCACAATTCGCTCATAGGCCCCGACGGCGGCGCGCAGTTCCTTGACGTCGATGTATTCGTCGGGCGTATGCGCAACATGGATCGACCCCGGGCCGAAGAGCAGCGGCGTTCCCCACCGGCCAAGCAATGGAATGTCCGATGTGTACGCCACGGGAGCGGTGTCGAAGCCAGGGATCGTATGGAAGTGCTGCGGCGGGATATGCGAGCCGAATTCGAGCTCGGCTTTGCCTTTCGCCCACTTCTGAATCGCGGATCGCATCGGCGCTACGTCGCTCACCAGCCGGAACATCACCTCTGCCTCGGCCATCGCCGGGACGATGTTCGCCTCGGTACCGCCGCGCAGCGTTCCAATGTTATACGTCGTTTGACCAAGTACGTCGTCGACCGGCATGTCGATCTCGCTCAGTGTCGGCAGCAGCGACAGCATCGGTGCGATCGCGGAGGCGCCGAGGTGCGGATATGCCGAGTGAGCGGCCTTCCCCATCGTGCGAACCGTGACCCGCAACGAGCCTTTCGCGCCGCTGGCGAGCTTGCTCTCCGTCGGCTCACCATTGACGAGAAATCGGCTCGTCGCCGCCAAACGATTTGCCGCGCGCGCGCCGTCCGAGCCCTTCTCCTCGCCTACGACGAAGAGTAGATCGACGCGCTGCTCGCCGGCATTGGCCAATCGTTCAGCAGCGACCATCATCGCGGCGGCGATCCCCTTCGCGTCACACGCGCCGCGCCCGTAGAGTTTGTTGCTCTCGAGCTTGGGTGCGATGTAGGGCGGGACGGTGTCGAGGTGCGTCGAGAGGGTAACGCCGCCTCCGCTTCGGAATGCCCAGACGTTGGCGCGGCCGCGCGACACTTCCTGAAGTGTGACATTCCATCCGCGCGCGACGAGCCATTTCGAGACGAAATCGACCGCCGCGCTCTCGGCGCCTGTGGAGGAATCGATCGTGAGGAGCTCCGCAGCCAGCGCGACGACGTCGGTCATGCGGCAAAGCTAGCCGATCCCGTCAGCGCCTCACAGTTCTCCGGCGAGCACGCGGCGTCGCAGGTCGAAGAACGCAGCGTCGAGATCAATGCCGCGTGCGATCGCCTCATCCTCGAGCGAATCGAGCACCCGACGTTTGACGCGACGACCGTCAGCTCCGCCGGGAATCGTTGCGAGTGTACGCGCGACCGCGGAGGCGTCCGCAAGGTACTCGGCGAATGGGTCGCCAAGCGCTGCGGTGGTGCTGGTCGTCAGCGGCTGGCCGATCGGCAATCCCGACAAGACCGACGTGCCGAGGACGTCGGTGAGCCGAGCGCTCAGGCCGCCGCTGAGCTCAGACTTTCCCGTCATGACGCGCCAAAGCTGCTGGCGGGAGGTGCCGGCATGTCGCGCGAGATGCTGCTTCGACAGGCCTCGGTCAATGCGAAGCTTCTCGATCCGCTTGCCGAGCTCGGTGAGCTCTGGCGCGCCCGCAGGGAGCAAGTGGTCGGATGCGGCTTCCATTGACGGTCCTTGTAACAAATGCTACATTTGAGTTACCGAACAGACCCCGAATTACGGCAACATCTGTTACTGCTGAGACTAGGAGCGCAGGTGGCGAAAGTCAAGAAACGGGGCCGAGTTGGGAAGTCCGCCACCAGGAGGGCAGGACGAAGGAAGCATGCACCATCCGGTGCACATAAGGAGGCGAAACCGGTTTTCAAAATTCGTGAGCTCGACCCCGTCGCCAAGTGCGGATCGGGGACGTCCGTGCAGCGATTATTTCGGATCGACGAGCACGCGGACGGCGAAGTGCGAGCGCATTTGGTTTTCCTTGACCGGCACGGATGGTACTGCGAGCACGGCCGCGATTGTCCCGCGGTGAAGCAGGTTCGCAAGACTGGTGATGGCGCACGACCACTTGGACCGAATGACAACGGAAGGATGAGAGCATGATTGCGAGACACGAGGCGACTGTGGAGAAGATGGACATCTGGGCACAACTGTCGGCGCCACTCCCGACGGGAGTCATTGCGTGGCGGCAGGACGGTCGCGCGGTACAGCGCGACGGGAAGTATTTCGCGCGATTTGTCGCGTACGTCGACGCGAACACGGTGCGCGAGCGATTGGACAGCGTGGTGGCCGGCGAGTGGGATCTCACGTTGGAGCTCCTCCCCACCCTGCCGTCGGACGAACAGGACGAGACCACTTGCTCGTTCAAGGCGCGACTTCAAATCCTCGGCGTCATCCGAGAGGACGTGGGAACGGGCCGCGATTACAAGGCTGCCGCGACCGATGCATTCAAGCGCGCCGCGGTTCGCTTCGGCGTCGCGCACGAGCTGTACGCCTACGAGCAGAACTGGGTGCACGTCGACGGCGACGGCAAGTATGCGAAGCCGCTCGAAGATCCCGCGGAGGCCTATGCACGGCGAACGAGTCGCGGATCGCGCCCGGAACTCTCGGTCGCGCGCTCGAACGAGCTGGCTGATGTCACGGACGAACTTCCGTCCGCCACTGGGCCGCTGGCGAGCGACGAGCCGACCTGTCCGAAGTGCGGGGGTCGCATGTGGGACAACCGGCTGTCGAAGCGGAATCCGAAAGCGCCGGACTTCAAATGCCGCAACCGGTCGTGCGACGGCGTAATCTGGCCGGCGCGAACATCGAGTGCGGAAAGAAATAGCGATACGGCGAACGTCCCGGTTGCCGATCAACGAGAGGCGGCCAACGATATTCCGTTCTAGTCTGTTCTCGAAGAACCATGGACCAGGGCCCCGGATTGCTCGGGGCCCTCTTTTTTCCCGCGCGGTACCGAGCGCTGAGTCTCGCTGGACAATGCGGCTTGGACGCGCCAATCTTCGTCTACGGTGATGGGGCTCACCGACAACCGCCGCCACGGCTGATGGCTCCTACGCAACTTCGCGTGGGAGTTTTTTTATGAGTCGCGCAATCCTGGTTGTCTATGTGGCGACGGGCGGCGCCTTAGGGACCGCGGCGCGATACGCGCTCGCCCTGTTCGTTCAGTCGCGAAGCACCAGCACCTTTCCGAGTGCAACGCTTCTGATCAATGTCAGCGGCTCGATCCTGCTCGGCTTCCTCATGCGCTACGGGCTGGAAAGCTCCTCGGCGAGTCCAGAGGTCCGGTTGCTCCTCACGACGGGCTTCTGCGGCGGCTACACGACGTTCTCGACGTTCTCCTACGAGACCGCGCGGCTTCTCGAAGATGGCGAGTGGTCGCGGGGCGTTGCGTATGTCGTCGCCAGCGTCGCCGTCTCGCTCATCGGAACCTTCGTGGGATTCGCGCTCGCTCGCGCCCTACTTACGGCTCAACGCGCCTAGGCTCTGCACCGATTTCGTTGCACGGAGGATCCCATTATGCACGGATTCAAAGGCGAACGCGTTCTCATGCGAATTCATATCGGAGAGCGCGACAAGTTCGATGGGAAGCCGCTATACCAACAGATCATCGAGCTCCTGCGAAAAAAGAAATACGCCGGCGCCACAGCGTTTCGTGGGATCATGTCGTTTGGGGCGAGCTCCAAGGTTCATTCCGACCGATTTCTTGAACTCTCCACCGATCTGCCGATCGTCGTCGAATGCGTCGAGACCGAGGAGCGGATTAAGGCGATCTTGCCAGAACTCGACAACATGATCGGCGGCGGTCTGATTACGCTCGAACGAGCCCAAGTGATCATGTATCGTCCGCATCGGCCCGAGGATGAGGAGGCCGGTAACTAACGCGCCAGCGGCGGTCTCCGGCGCCTCGCTCCGCCAGCACATGCCGGTGCGAGCGCTGGGAAAATTCCTCAGGTTGCGCAGGGAAGAGTTCGCTTATATTGTTGGGCTCGTCTAACGGCGTGAAGCAGTCCCGGCGGCGTGTCGTCGGAATCGCTTAAGCGAATTGGTCGAAGTCCGAACTGCCCTCCCAAGCGGCGCCTGCGCCGCCGACCAAGCGCAGCGCCTCGCCCACCTTCTTTCCGCTCCGCTTCCGCTTCGTCGCCATGTCCCGTCGTTCCGTCGACGCGCCGCGCTCAGCCGGCGTGGTCTCTCAGCGCGCACACCTCAATCCATTTCGCAGCCGCCCGTTCCGACGCACCGCGATTCTGCCCGACCCGGTGGTGATCGGCGCGATCGCACTCGCCGCCTGCTCGAGCGTCCTCGCGCCCACCGCCGCGCGAACACAGAGTTCGGGTTCCAGTAGCGCGGCCCAAAACGCGACGCGGCTTACGACGATCGATATGGTCGTGCACCGAGTGAGTGACGCCAGCCTCAACGCGCTCGAAGCCACTCATGTGACCTCCGTGCGTGTCACTCTCTATTGGGCGCTCGCCGCGTCCGATCCGAAGATCCTCGCGCAGTTCTGCGACGATGTCCGCCACCTCAAGACTCACGGGTTCGACGTTCTCGCGGTGGTGCATCAGGAGCCGCGAGCCAACCGAGAGCTGGCATGGGCCGACCGCGTGAACGCATTCGCGGACTTTCTGGCGCCCGTCGTGAAACAATTGCCAGGCACGAACTGGGAGTTGTTCAACGAAATTGACAACGACGGGTTCGACAATCTGTTCACGACTGTCAGCATCTCCGACCCGAGTGTCGGATCAGCGAGCGTACAGCGCGCCGCGGGTGAACACTATGGGCGCTTCTTGAGCGTGGTCGTGCCGCGTCTTCGGATGGCGGATCCCACGGCGCGAATCGTAACGGCTGGAATCAACCTGAATCCTGGAGCGTTCCTGCGCGGTGTCCAAGCGACGCTGTCCGCCGATACGCGCCTCGATGCAATCGCCGTGCATGCCTACGGCTATCCCGTCGTTGGAGAGTTCCGATCGAAATACGCCGAGGCCCACACCGTTTTTCCGGATCTGCCGATCTGGGCGACTGAATTCGGGATGAACGACACCCAGGTCCCGGGCCGCTTCTCGCGGGCGCAGTACGACTCGATCCAGGCGACGCAGATCGCGGCGGCGGTGGCGGCGGCGCCTGGATACGCGCGGGCCTACGTCTATGCGCTCTGGACGGGAGAAGACGGCGAGTTCGCGCTTTTCCGAACCGACTGGTCGCGCCGGCCCGCGGCCGCATGGATCGCGGCGTACAATGCCGGGGCGCGGTAACTCAATTCGCTACTACGAAGACAGCGCTTTCTTACGCGTCTGCCAATTGTCTGATGCCCGGACCCAGACTCGAACTGGGACTCCCTTGCGGGAAAGGGATTTTAAGTCCCTCGCGTCTACCCGTTTCGCCATCCGGGCGCACAGCGGCGTCCCCAATATACGCCGTGGAATGAAACACGGTCCATTGATTCGTCACGGCCGCTCGCCGAGCGCATTGACCGCGTACCACGCCGTCCATGCAAGCAACCCGGAGAGCGACGCGTCAGCGCCGTTCATCGCAGCGCGGCCTTCCGCGTCGACAATCTCGGCGGCCCACCCGCTATCCAGTGGCGCGCGGCGAAGCCACTGCAACACAGCCGCGCCGTCGGGACCCATCAGGCGAGCGCACTGCTGCGTGAGCGACTGCGGCGTGACATCGATTGCCTTCACGGTGCGTCGGTAGGTCGAGTCCTGTCGCGACGCGGCCTCGTACAGCGGCAACCAGAACGCCGACGCCGCGGGATCGTCGAGGACCGACGTGCCGCCCGCCAAATCAATCGCCGAGGCGAAGGTCGATTTTCCCGCGGCGTCCACGACGAAATGCCGTGTGATCGCGGCGCGGACCGCCTCCGGGTCCTCCAAGTTGCGCGCCGTCTCCTCGTCGAGCGTGCGCTTCAGAACATCCAGCGCCTGCGCCACGGCCGCATTGGCGTGCAGCGTGAAGGGGTGCGCGGCCGGCACGCCGGACGGACTGACCTCGGTCGAGTACAGCGGGACGCGCTTGTCACGGCGCGTGTCCAGATCCTCGGCCGCGAGATACAGTGTGTCGGCGAGGGCCGGCTCGTCGACGATGCGGTCGTCACCGGTATCGCGGATATAGCGATCGGCGGCGAGCGGATAGCTGGCAACGCCCTCGAGGGCGAAGCCGGGCTCGAACAAGGTGCCGTCGAGATAGTGCACACCGCGTCCGGGCGCGTAACCGTGCAGCTCGCACATCCGTAACAGGAGCTCGCGCGCGAGCGGCGGATCGGCCAGTTGCACGGCGGGGATTGTCCACATCAGCGCATCCCAGTCGCGCACGGTGACGCCGCGCCCGTTCCACGGCGCGCGGGTCCGGACGAGGTAGTATTGCGCGTCGTCGAGCGCGCGGCCGACGCCGTAAAAGTATGCAAATAACAGATTGCGATTGATCAGCCGATCGATCGCTTCGTTGCCCGTGCTCTGCTCGAGACTCTGAAGCGCGTCGCGAGTCGCCGACAGCAGGTCGCGCCATCCACGCCGTCGCAGCACGGTCACCGTCGCTTCGGCGCCGTCTCGCTCCGGACCGACGGCGAGATAGAAAGCGATCTGCTCACGCGATTTCGCCGCCACGGACACCGACCGACGGATCGCGTAGCGATCCGTATCGACCTCGGTGGTCGAGTCCCCATCCGCGACGATCGCGACGCTCGCCAAGCCGGGAGGGGCGGAGCCCTCGAGCAATACGGCGCCCGACGAGCCGACGCTCACGACTGCTGCGTCGTCGAAGCGTCGAGGCGTGCGCACACGCAACTGCCGATGTCCCAGCATCCCGGCGAGCGTGACGCTCACCGCCGCATCGCTCGACGCCCGGTTCTCGATGGATAGCGCGTACACGGCGCCGGAGACATCCGCGTCGCGGCCGTAGGGCGCGAAGATGGTGCCGCGAAGTATCAGATCCCCGATCGAGCAGGTAAACGTCGGAATCCATCCAAGCGCGCGTTCCCAGGCGATGGGAACATCGGACAGCTCGTGGCGTACGCCATTGACCTCGAGCGTCGGGCGCGCGAGGGCCTGTCCAGTGCCGGCGAGGAAGTCGGCCGCGCCGGCGTACTCGATGGCCGAGCGCGCAGCGCGGTGCAGCATGCCGATCGCGTGGATCGACGCGTCGGCGGGGTGAATGCAGGGCAGCGACAACCAGTGGTTGCCGGTGATCTGCCAGGGGACGGTCGGCAGCGGAAGCAGCGTCACGAGTGCTCGTGTATCTTTGTTGGCGATTGGGTGGAATGATAACCGCCCCGAACGGTGTGACCACGGCGCGAGGCAAGCAATCGATTGTCGGTTCGACGGATCTTTCGAGTCGTAGCTCTGTGCGTCGCGGCGCTCTTCGGGCATCGCGCCTCCGCCCAACCGACGACGACCCTCCAGCCCGACGCTCGCGTTCTTCCGCGCCACGCCTTCGGTGTTCGGCTGCTCACGAGCTGGACGCGATGGGATGAGCTCAACGGTGTCCCGCCGGGTTCGTCGAGCAATGTAGCATGGAGCCTCAATACCGATTCGCTCGGTCCAGCGGCAGTGCCGCAGTTCACCGAAAGCCAAACGGCGATTCGCAGCCTCTCCGGCCTAACGAGCTTTCGTCTCACGGCCGGAAACATCGTTGCCGCGGCCGACTCGCGCGTAGTCACCGCGCCGCTGATTCTCGAATACGGCATTACGCGTCGCGTCACGATTGGCGCCGTCATACCTCTCGTTGAAACGCGGTCAGTGGTCTCGGCGCGCCTCAATCCGAAGCTCGGCTTGGCCAATGTCGGACCGAACCCGACGCTCACCAACTCAACCGCGCAAGCCGCCGCCGCCACGCTGGTGTCGTCATTTCGCACGGCCGCGACTCAGTTGCAGCAGAAGCTCACGCAATGCACTGCAACTCCGTCGGGCAGCGGTTGCGACGTCATCCTCGCTCAGCAGACCGACGTCACCGCTCTGATTCAGTCGACCGGATCGTTCACCACCGGCGTCGAGACGCTGTACGGAACGGACCCCGACCACCCCGGCCAGGCGCTCGTGCCGCTGAACGACAGCCCGGCACAGCAAGCGATCTATGCCCGAATTCAGGGGATGGTCGCGCAATACGGCAAGTACCTGCCGACCGCACAAATCAACGGGAACGTTGTCGGCGCCGGCGGCCCGGCGGCCTTGGGCGCTCTCCAAGCCCTTCTCGTCAACGCGGGGTACGACACGCTCGGGCTGGTCGATCGCGCGTCGATCGGCGATGTCTCGTTGGGCATAACGATGCAATTGGTGAATAGCCTCGTCGATTCCGCCGCGACGCGCGGCTACCGCGCATCGGTCAGTGGAAGTTTTCGCTTCGCCACCGGCCAGCCTGGGAGTCGCAACACGCTGTTCGCCGTCCCCACTGGGTACGGGCAACCGGGATTGCAAATCGGCGGCGCCGCCGACGCGGTCTTCAACCGACGTTATTCCGCCACTGCGGTTGGGTCGTTCACCAAGCAAATTGGTTCCGTCGATGTGGTTCGCGTCCCGAACGCGGCGAACGCGGTCTTTCCCCTCAGCGATCCGAACCCGGGCACCTTCTCGGCGGGCGATATCCTTTGGCTGTGGCTCGCGCCGCGCGTGCGCATTACGGGATTCCTGTCGCTCAATGCGCAATACATGCTGACGCACGTTGGTGCGGATCAGTACTCGCCGAATTCGAATGGCAACGGCACGGCCGGCGTGGGATCCTCGACCAGCCAAGCGCTCGGCTTTGGCTTTGCCTATTCCAGCGTTGGATTCGGCGGGCCGATGGGACGCGCGCTGCCGGTTGAGCTCACCTTCAGCCACCTCGAGACGATCACGGGGAGTGGCGGGCCGGTGGCGAAGGCTTGGCGCGAGCAGATCGGGGTGCGCGCCTTTCTCCTTCGGTAGCGCGCTCTGTCGCGCGCGACGGCACCGCGGCCGAGTCGAGCAACTCACGCGCGTGGGCGCGGCTCACTTCACTTTCCGGATCGCCTCCCAGCATTCGCGCGACCTCGGCGACGCGGGTGTCGTCGCGCATGACGGCGACATCCGCGGTGGTCACTCCGCTTCGCGCTCCCTTGCTCACGAGAATATGGTGATGAGCGCGAGCGGCGATCTGCGGCAAATGCGTGATCGCGAAGACCTGATGGTGAGACGCGACGCGCCGCATCGTCTCTCCCACCTGGAGGCCCACCTTACCACCGATACCAGCGTCGACTTCGTCGAAGATCAGCGTCGGCACACGATCGAGGCGCGCGAGAATGGTTTTGAGCGCGAGCATGACGCGAGAGAGCTCGCCGCCTGACGCGACGCGTGACAGCGCGCGCGGCTCGTGACCGGCGTTCAGCGACACGCAAAATTCGACGTCCTCGGCGCCTGACGCGCCGATCGATTTCCCAGGCTGTAGCGACACGGATAGGTGTCCGTCGGGCATCCCGAGATCGGGAAGTATCGCATCGACCGCGTCGGCCAACCGATTGGCGCCGGTGCGGCGCAGTTTCGTCAGCACCGCGGCACGCTCGTTCAGCGTTGCCCGCGCTTCGCGCTCACGCGTCTCGAGTTGGCGGATGTCGAGCCCCGCCGAGTCGACCAAGTCCAGTTCGGCGCGCGCCTCGTCACCGGCACGTATGACCTCGGCCAGTGAACCACCGTACTTCTTTGTCAGACGGAAAATGAGATCCCGCCGCCGGCGAACGTCGTCGAGCCGGGCGGGATCCAGCTCGACAGCCGACTCATATTCTCGCAACTCGCCAGCCAGCGACTCGAGCGCGTAGTACGCCGCGTCATACGAGTCCTGAAGTCTCGCCAAGGTCGGATCGATCCGCTGGATCGACGACAGGTGACGTGACAGTGAGGCGAGCTTGGGGAGAACGCTCTCCTCTTCCCCATCCAATGCGGCGGCGATACCCGACGCGAGAGATCGCAACTCCTCTGCGTGCTCGAGTCGCCGCGCCTCGTCCTCCAAGCGAACGTCTTCTCCCTCGGTGAGCTTCGCGTCGCTCACCTCTCGTACGACATGTCTCAAATAGTCGGCGCGGCGTTCGGCGTCGGCTCGCCGCTTCGTCAGCTCGGCGATTTCGCGGATGATCGACGACAGCTCGTCGTGCGAGTGTCGAACCTCGGCGGCCTGCTGGGTCGCCCCGGCGAATGCATCGAGAATACGACGCTGAGCGTCAGGCTCGAGCAGCGTTTGCGCCTCGTGCTGCCCGTGCAGGTTGACGAGGAGACGGCCCACTTCCGCCAACAACCCCGCGTTCACCGTGGTGCCATTGATCCATGCACGCGCGCGGCCGGGAGCAATCTCGCGCTTGAGGACGACGGTGCCCTCCTCGACGTCGATCCCGTGTTCGTCGAGCACCGTCCGAATTTCCGGTCGATCGTTCACGTCGAAGACGCCCTCGACGGTCGCGCGCTCGGCGCCGGTGCGAATCAGATCCGCTGAAGCACGCTCGCCGAGCAGCAATCCAAGCGCCCCGACGATGATCGACTTGCCCGCCCCCGTCTCTCCCGAGAGCACGTTGAATCCGCGCGCGAGCGGCAGCGTCAACGTCTCGATGATCGCGAAGTTCTTTATCCGGAGCTCGGTCAGCATCTAGGTCGATCCGTCGCGCTCGACGAGTCCACCCCATCCGAGCTTTTGTCGGAGCGTGTTGAAGAAACCCATACCCGGGAAGCGAATGATGAGCACCCCGCGATCGGCGCGGCGTACGCTCAGTGTCTCGCCCGAGAGAAAGCTCGTGCCAACCTGGCCGTCGACCGTCACCAAAAGCTCTTCCGGACCAGCATCCGCTTGCAGCGTGACTTCGACGGTCGCAGGCAGAATGACCGTGCGGATCGCCAGCGTATGCGCGGAAACCGGCGTAACGAGAATTGACTCGAGCGTCGGGAAAACCACCGGACCGCCGGCTGACAAGCTGTAGGCAGTCGAACCGGTCGGCGTCGACAGCACGACGCCGTCAGCGCCGTAGGTCGCAATGGGCTCGCCATTCGCCGCGACAGTCAACCGAACGACGCGCGCGAATCCGCCTTTGTGCAACACGACGTCGTTCAGGGCGATCCAGCTCCGCCGCTCCAAGCCGCGGGTGTCGATCACGCGGGAATGCAGCGCCATACGCGATTCGGCGACGTAGTCGCGTCGCGCGAAACGCATCAGCGCGTTGGACAACTGGTCGGCGTTGCAGCACGTCAGGAAGCCCAACCGCCCGAGATTGACGCCGAGGATCGGCACCGGGTGCGGCGCGATGACGCGCGCGCCGCGAAGGAGGGTCCCGTCGCCGCCGAGGGTGAGCAGTGCGTCGAGTGAAGACGCGTCGTCCAGACGGTGCCCGCCGGCGACGTTGTGAAGCTCCTCTTCGTAATGGAGCTCTAAATTGAGCGCGGGAGCGAGCTCTCCGAGCGTTCGCAGCACCGCCGGAAGGTCGCTATAACCGAGGTGCCCGACGACGCCGAGGCGGATCACCCGGCCATCGCCTCACTCTCGTGCAGCGCCCGTACGCGTTCGGCGATCCCCGCGGCATCGAGCCCGCATGCCGCGAGCTGACGCGCGCGCGGCGCCGCGTGAATGATTCTGTCAGGCACTCCGTGCACGGACACACGAACCGCGGAGTCATGCCGGGCGATGACCGTCGACATGAATGCTCCGAATCCATTGACCACGGTGCCCTCCTCGACGACGAGGACATGCTTGTGATCGGCGAGAACCGCCGACAGCGTGACCTCGTCGTACGGCTTGAGGAATCGGCAATTCACGACGGTCACGTTGATCCCGTCGGCCGCGAGCTGCTCCGCGGCCTGAAGCGACGGGAGGACCATTGTGCCGACGGCAAAGATGGCGAATTCGCCACCGCGCCGCGGCACTTCCCACGTGCCATACGGCACCGCCTCGATCGACGCGGCGTTGCGCGGACGATCGGTGGATGCGTCGCGCGGATAGCGAATGGAGAAAGGACCGTCGGTATGCGCAATCGCCGTCCGCAGCAATCCGAGCATCTCCTCGCCGTTCTTCGGCGCGGTGACGGTCATGCCCGGGACAGCGAGCATGTAGGCAATGTCGTACAGTCCCATGTGCGTTTCGCCATCTTCGCCGACGAGCCCCGCGCGGTCCATGCAGAAGATCACCGGCAGCGATTGAATCGCGACGTCGTGAACGATGCCGTCGAACGCTCGCTGGAGGAAGGTCGAGTAGATCGCGACGACCGGGCGGACCGCCTGCGTGGCGAGGCCCGCCGCGAAGGTCACCGCGTGGCCTTCGGCGATGCCGACGTCGAAGAATCGACTTGGAAATTGCTTCGCGAACGCGTCGGTCCCCGTCCCACTCGGCATCGCCGCCGTGATCACGACGAGGTCCTTCGTGTCGGCGCCCAGCTCGACCAAACCCGTTCCGAAGACCTTTGTGTAGCCCGGATTAGCCGTCGACGGCTTTCGTTGCGCGCCGGTCGCCGGATCATGTCCGGGCGGGAGCGCATGCCATTTCTCGAGGCTCTTTTCGCCGGCGGGAAATCCCTTTCCCTTCTGCGTGATGACGTGGACCAGCCGAGGGCCCTTGAGGGCGCGCACCGCGGCGAACGTATCGATCAAGCCGTTGATATCGTGGCCGTCGATCGGACCGAAGTATCTGAACCCGAGCTCCTCGAACAGCACGCCAGGAGTGAGGAACGTCTTGACGCTCTCCTCCCACTTGCGAACGAGCGTACTGATGGAGGACAATGGTCCGGGCGCGTGATCGACGAAATCACCGATCGCCGAGCGCACGCGATTGTAGAGCGAGTTTCGCTGAATGGAATTCAAGTATTTCGACATCGCGCCGACATTCGGCGCGATCGACATCTCGTTGTCGTTCAGGACGACCACGATGTCGCGATCGGAGTGTCCCGCGTTGTTCAGTCCCTCGTAGGCGAGGCCGGAGGTGAGTGCACCGTCGCCGAGAATCGCGACGACTTTGAAGTCCTCGCCCAGCACATCGCGTCCCGCCGCGATGCCGAGTGCCGCGGAAATGGACGTCGCGGCGTGGCCGGCGCCGAAGGCGTCGTAGTCGCTCTCACTGCGCTTGAGGAAGCCCGAAACGCCATCCTCCTGGCGCAGGGTCTCGAGTCGGTCGTTGCGTCCGGTGAGCAGCTTGTGCGGGTAGCCTTGATGGCCAACGTCCCAGACGAGTTGGTCGCGCGGCGTATCGAACGCGTAGTGGAGCGCGATGGTCAGCTCGACGACTCCGAGGCCGGCGCCGATGTGGCCTCCAGTCCGGGAGCAGACGTCGACCAGGCGCGCGCGGACGTCCTCCGCGAGTCGGGGCAAGTCGTCGCGGGACAGCCCGCGCAGGTCGGCGGGAAGCTGAACTCGGTCGAGGAGGCTCATGCGTTTCGCATTAGAAAGCTAGCGACGGATCAGGACTCACGCTCGACGACAAAGCGCGCGAGGGTCTCGAGCTCGCGAGTCAAAAGCCCGACGTGCGCGAGTACCCCGCCGGCGTCATCGACGAGCTTTTCGGCCCGTTCGGCGGCCGATTCGAGACCGAGCAGTGCGGGGTAGGTAACCTTGTTGAGGTCCAGGTCGCGACCGGCGGTCTTTCCCAGCCGTTCCGTGGTTTGTGTGATGTCGAGCACATCGTCGGCGATCTGGAACGCAAGGCCGATTGCTTCGCCAAACTCCGCGAGGGCGTGGAGCTGATCGCCGGTCGCCTGCGCCGCCATTCCACCAACCAGCGTGGACGCGCGAATCAGGGCACCGGTCTTTCCCCGGTGGATTCGTTCGAGGCCATCGAGGTCGAGGCTCGTTCCTTCGCTCTCCAAATCGAGCAGTTGTCCGCCGATCATGCCGCCGGCGCCGGAGGCGATCATCACTTCGCGCGCGACAGCCGCGGCCTCGAACGGCGTGAGGCCCACCTCGAGTGCTCCGGTGAAGGCCGTATGGGCGGCAAGAGGCACCATGGCGACGCCCGCCGTCGTGGCGACGCGCTCGTTGAACGCGCGGTGCACAGTGGGGCGGCCGCGGCGCACGTCGTCGTCGTCCATGCACGGCAGGTCGTCGTGAATCAGCGAGTACGCGTGCACCACCTCGACGGCTGCCGCGAGCGTCGATGCATCGGCACGGCCGCCCGCCGCACGATAGGCGGCCAGCAGGAGCAACGCCCGGAATCGCTTCCCGCCTCCGGCGAGACTGTATCGAATGGCCTCGAGAAGATTTGGAGGAAAGTGCGACGCGGCGTGATCGCAGATCCGAGCGAGCGCGCGGTCGACCGCCGCGCGATCCGGGGACCAGTCGATCATGCCGCCTACTCGGCGTCGGTGACGCCGAACGTTCCGTCGGCGCGCTCGACAAGTCGCTGCACCGTCGCTTCCGCCGATGCCAGTTCAGCGGCGGCGGCCCGAAGATGCTCGATGCCTTCCTCGAACAATGACAGCGCCTTCGCGAGGTCGACGGTTTCCGCGTCGAGCTCGGAGGCAATCTCCTCGAGGCGCGCAACGCGCTCCTCGAAGGTCAAACCCCGGGATCGTTTCGCGGCCATGCTTTGGCGGGAACAGTGCCGTCACGCAGCACGAGGTCGAACGGCATGTCTGGGCTGAACTGGTCGACTGACGTCAGCGCGCGACCGTCGGCGCCGCGGGCGACGGAATAGCCGCGCGCCATCGTCGCGAGAGGACTTAGCGCGTGCAGTCGGCCGGAAACCTCGTCCAGCGACGCACGCCGCACGCTCGTTTGGCGAACGCCTGCCGCGACCAAGTCGCGCGTCGCATGTCGAAGGTGATCGCGATCGGTTGAAAACTTCGCGGTGATCGACGCGTTGAGGCGGTGCGCGGCACGCCGAAGCTCGGTTTCCAATTCGGCCTTCGAGTGCGTTGCCGTTTCCGCGGCCGCGGACGGCGTCGGCGCCCGATGGTCGGCCACCAGATCGCAGATCGAGAGATCGACTTCATGCCCGACCGCCGAGATGGTCGGCGCGTAGCATGCCGCCACGGCGCGTGCGACGCGCTCGTTGTTGAACGCCCACATGTCTTCGCGGGAACCGCCGCCGCGGCTGACGATGACCAGATCTGCGCCGCGCCATCGATTGACCTGATCGAGCGCGGAGCACAGCTCGTCCGGCGCGGAGTCGCCCTGCACCGCCGCCGCTATGACAATGACGCGCACGTTGGCGCGCCGTCGCCGAACGACGGCGACGATGTCGTGCAGCGCGGCGCCGTCCGGGCTCGTCACGACGGCGATCACTTTCGGGAATCGTGGAAGCGCGCGCTTTCGCTCCGGAGCGAGCAGGCCATCCGCCGCCAGACGCGCCCGGGTGATCTCGAGCGCCTTGCGACGAAGCCCGTCACCTTCGGCTTCGATGCGGACGATCGTGAACTGCATCTCGCCGCGCGCCGGGTACACGGTGAGCCGGCCGAACGCGGCAACGAGCATTCCGTCATCGGGCGGCGCGGGAATGCGCCGTTGGTCGCGATTCCACACGACGCAACGAATCTGCGATGCCGAGTCGCGCAGACAGAAATACCAATGCCCGTTGCGGTGCGCCTTGAAGTCGGTGATTTCGCCGCGCACCCAGATCGGAATGAATGCGCCCTCGAGAATGTCGCGGGCCGTTTCGGTCAGGATCGAGACCGAGATCGCCGCTTCGGCTGTCTCGCCCGGATAGGTCGCCGCGCTCACGTAACTCGGCAGCGGCTCCTCGACGACGCGTGGCGCGGACGGCGGCTCCGCCGCCGGAAAGAGATCGAGCTCCGACGCGCCGTCGGAGCGAGCGCCCCGGCGCGCGGTCACGACGACAGTTGCTCGGCGGCGCGAACGGTGTTCGTCATCAGCATGGCGATCGTCATCTTGCCGACGCCCCCCGGCACGGGCGTGATGAGCGACGCAACTTCGCTCACCGGGCCGAACGCAACGTCGCCAACCAGGCGCGTGCCGCTCTTCTTCGTCGCGTCGGGAATGCGATTCATGCCGACGTCGATCACAACGGCACCGGCCTTCACCATGTCGCGCGTGACCATCTCGGCGCGGCCCACGGCGGCGATGAGAATATCCGCGTCGCGGGTGTGTCGGGCGAGATCGCGCGTGCGGCTGTGACAGATGGTGACGGTCGAATCCACGCCGGGTTGGACCATCAGGGCGGCCATTGGCTTGCCGACGATGTTGCTGCGGCCGATGACGACGCAGTGTGCGCCGGCCGTCTGAACGCCGTGCGCCTGGAGCATGTACAACACGCCGGCCGGCGTGCAGGGCGCGAAGCCATCGCGTTCCCCGATGAGAAGCTTGCCGACGTTCACGGGATGAAAACCGTCGACATCCTTGTCCGGGCGAATGCGCCGAACCACCGCGTCGGAGTCGAGATGCTTGGGCAGCGGCATCTGCACGAGAATGCCGTGAACCGCAGGGTCGGCGTTGAGACGATCCACGATCTCGATCAGCTCTGCTTGCGTGATGTTGGCCGGTCGCCGAATCGTCTCACCGTTCATCCCAAGCTCGATGCAGGTCCGCTCCTTGGAACCGACGTAGACCGCGCTCGCGGCATCGTCGCCGACGAGGACGACGGTGAGTCCCGGCGTGATGCCGCGCGCCTTGAGCGCGGCGACGCGCGAGGAGACATCGGTCTTCACGCTGTCGGCCAGTGCCGCGCCGTCGATGATGTTGCTCTTCGCGACCGACACGGGCGAAACCGTTCCGTTAGCGAGCAAAATCTACCGCCCTCGTTTCACGAATGAGTACCACTTTGATTTGGCCGGGATACTGCAACTCCGCCTCGATGCGGCGTGCAATCTCTTCGGACATCGACGTCATTCGCACGTCGTCGACGTCGTCGGGCAGAACGATGACGCGTACTTCGCGGCCCGCCTGGATGGCGAAGACCTTTTCCACGCCCTTGTAGCTGGACGCGATCTTCTCGAGTCCCTCGAGACGCTTCACGTACGTCTCGAATGCCTCGCGACGCGCGCCCGGCCGTGAGCCGGAAATTGCGTCGGCCGCCTGGACGAGCACGGACACTTCACTCTCGTGTGGAACGTCGTCGTGGTGCGCCGCGATACAGTTCACCACCAGCGGGTTCTCGCCGTACTTCGTCGCGACCTCGACGCCAAGCTGCACGTGCGTGCCTTCGTGCTCGTGCGTGAGCACCTTGCCGACGTCGTGCAGCAACGCGCCGCGCCGAGCCATTGGCACGTCGAGGCCCAACTCAGCGGCCATGATGCCCGCGAGCCATGCGACTTCTTTGGAGTGCTGCAGGATGTTTTGCCCGTAGCTCGTCCGCCAGCGCATTCGGCCGACGAGCTTCACCAACTCAGGATGCAAGCCGTGCACGCCGGCATCGTACGCCGCCTGCTCACCGGTTTCGATGATTTGCGTGTCCACTTCCTTCCGGGACTTGTTGACCACCTCCTCGATTCGCCCGGGATGGATGCGTCCATCGGATACGAGCTTCTCGAGGGCGAGCCGCGCCACCTCGCGCCGCACCGGATCGAAGCAGGAGACGACAACGGTGTCGGGTGTGTCGTCGATGATCACGTCGACGCCGGTCGCGAGCTCGAACGCGCGAATGTTGCGCCCCTCGCGTCCGATGATGCGCCCCTTCATTTCGTCATTCGGGAGGGACACCGCCGAGACTGTCGTTTCGGCCGTGTGCTCAGCGGCAATGCGCTGAATCGCCAAGGCGACGATCTTCTTTCCCTCGCGCTCGGCGTTTCGCTTCGCTGATTCACGGATCTCGCGGATTCGGTTGGCCGCGTCGGCCTGGGCTTCCTCTTCCATGCGCCGGATCAGCTCGGACTTGGCGTCCTGCGCCGACATACCGGCCATCTGCTCGAGGCGGCGCCGCTCTTCTCCGACGAGACGGTCGAGCTCCTGCTCGCGCTCGCCGATGCTTTTTTCGCGACGACCGAAATCGGTAGCGCGGCGGCCGAGCTCTTTGTCACGCTGTTCGAGTAACTCGAACTTGCGGTCGAGGACGCCTTCACGCTCGGAGATGCGGCGCTCTTCACGTTCGACTTCTTCGCGCCGCCCACGGACCTCGACCTCGAAGCTTTCGCGGAGCTTGATGAGCTCTTCCTTCCCGGCGACGACGGCGCTCTTCCGAACGTTCTCCGCTTCTCGTTCGGCCTCCGAGACGATCCGCTTCGAGGTCTCTTCGGCGGTCGCCTTCGCCGCTGCTTGCCGCTCTCGTTCTGTCTTGCGGCCCGTGT
>JAICJQ010000067.1 GCA_025928335.1 Gemmatimonadaceae bacterium | reverse complement strand
GTTCTTGACGCGGTCGAGGATCAGCTTGAGGTCCGGCCGCTTCTGCAGGGCGAACATCCCCTTTTTCACCAGGTTGGCCTTCGGGTCACGGCTGATCGCCACGTGCGACACGTCGGCGCCGGTGATCCCACCCATCTCGAGAACTTTCTTGATGGACAGCGTCGGAAACCCCGCCCAATGCTTGATGCGGCGGAAGCGCTCTTCCTCGACGGCGGCGACGAGCTGGCCGTCCTTGACGAGGACGGCGGAGACGTCGGCGTGGTACGCGTTGATACCGATGATGTAGGTCGGCTTCATTTATCTCGTGTAAATCGGAGCAGAAAAACGACCACGTTCGCATTCGCCAGCGAGGCGCACGCGACCGCGTGGTTCAGGCTGGCAGAGAAAGGTCAAGATTTGTGCCGAGTATCCAGGCAATAGGTCAGCTCTGATCACCCACGTCGGACGCGCTTCGCGAGCTCCGCATACTCGTTCAGCATATCGTCGGCAAAGCGGTCCCAGCTCCGCTGGGTCGCGATCCCGCTGGCCGCCGCCTCACCCATTGCGACGCATCGGTCACGATCGCTCACCAGTACCGCGAGCGCCTTCTGCAGCGCGTCAACCGACCGCGCCGGAACGATGAATCCGTCGATCCCATCTCGGATCACATCCGGCGCGCCAGTATTTTCCGTCGCGATGACTGGCAGCCCCGCCGCCATCGCCTCGCAGATCACCGCTCCAAATCCATCCTGCACGGACGGTAACACCAGCACGTCGTGCGCGGAAAGTATCGTCCGAAGCTCCGCACGTTGAACTCTCCCTTTCCACTCACCGGGATGCGCGAAGCGCTGGAGCAGCTCATGCCCGTCGGCGGTCGCGCCGCCGATCAGCGACAGCTTCAATCCGGAACTGTCGAAGCTGTGCGCCGCCTGCAGCAGGTAATGCACCCCCTTCTGCAGCGACACTGTGCCGAGAAACAACACGCGTAGCGGGCCGGCACCCCGCGGCGTGCGAGGCGCGCCGGCCACTTCGCCGACATCGACTCCCAGCGGAGTGAGGATCAGTTGGGACGCCGGATGTCCCCGCTCGATGAAGGTCCGGTACGCGAAGGTGGAGATCACGTTCACCGCGTCGGCGGCCGCGTACTCTTCGCGCTCGCGCTCGATCATCGGGCGATAGACGGCTGGAGCAGCGAAGCCGAACTCCTCGTACTCCGTTTGAATGAGCTCGGCCTGCGCTTCGATGTGCGCACTGGCGCGGAATGCGACGGAGGCCATCCTCCCGCGCTTCGCCGCCGCAACCGGTTCGAGTGCATATCCCGTCCATGCCTGCACCACGTCGGCGACCGGGAGATGCTTTGCAGCCCATCGTCCGAATTGAACCGCTCGACTGTAGGCGGCTCGGCCACTCCGGTCGCGTCGCAGCCGGCGCGAGAGCGCATCGGCGTAACCGAGTATCGGGTTCCAGCGGAGGCGCTCCGGGGAAATTCCCTCAGCCCGAGCGCGCGGGTAAGCGGACACGATTCCCGCGAGTGCAGCGCGACGTTCCAGCGAGCGAGCCAAGTCGAAGGCAATGAACCGGCCGCCGACGACGATCGCCACCGATGGTGTCGGCGCTGTACGCGGTGACTCGCCGACCTCCGAGGCGTTCGCGCCAGAACGCATCATCATATCACGCTCGCGCATGCCGCGCTTCCCCCGAGACTTTGCGGTTGCCGCGCACAGCTACCAAATCGCTGAACAGTGACCGCAGTGAGTGCGCCGTTCGATCCCACGAGTACCGATCACGCGCGAGCTGTGCCGCTCGGCGCCCCATGTCGAGGCGACGCTCACGACTGCTCGCGAGCATGGTGAGTGCTTTTGCCGCGGCCACGGCCTCGACCGGGACCACCAGCCCCGCGCCTGCCGCGAGCACGTCAGGCGCGATTGCCACCTGGTCCGAGACGACTACTGGAAGTCCCGCTGCGAGGGCTTCGGCGACGGCTATTCCGAAGTTCTCCTGGTTCGACAAGAGAACGAATACATCGGCGTTCGCGAACAATGCATCCTTCGCGTCCCCGTCCACATGGCCCGTGAAGCGGACGACCTTCTCGAGGCCAAGCCCGAGCACCTGACGTTCCAGCTCCGCACGATAGGCGTCGGTGCCGCTCCCAGCGATTGTCAGCTTGAGTTGTCCGCCTTCGCTGCGCACGCGCCGCAGCGCGTCGAGCAGCAACGGTATGTTCTTCTTCGGATGCAACCGCGAGAGGAACAGGAGTTCGACATCAGCGTCAGTCGAATCTGCGCGGCGCTCGTGGGTAACAGCCGCGACGCCGAGCGGAATCACGTGCACCCGGTCACCGAACCCCAGCGCCCGCACGCCGTCTGCTTCGCTCTCCGAAGTGGCGTGAATCGCCGCTGCGCCAGCGAGCTGCGGGCGTTCGACGAACCGTATGTATGGCGCCTTCTTCCACGAGTGTTGGGACAGACTCCATGGGTCGAGCATGCCTAACGGCCGGACGACATACGGGATTCCGGCGCGGGCGGCCGATCGACACCCCGCCCTCGTTGCAAAGACGAACAGCCCGTGAATCTCGACGACGTCGAAGTCCGAGATGTTCCGGCGCAACCAACGCGATAGCGACAGCGACAGTCCGAACGTCCCGGGGAGCGTGCGAGGGAAATAGCGGTACGAAACGCCATCGACGACGGCCGGTCGAGTCAGTGGCACGTCGAGAACTCCATGCGGTCCATCTGCATTCGTGGTGGCGACTGTCACGCGGCAGCCAAGCCGCGCGAGCGCCGCCGACATGCCCTTGATTGCCACTGTCGGACCGCCGTCGCGCGGAGCAACCGAGCCGATGACGTGAAGGATGTTCAGCCCTTCGCCATCGCTCACGAGGCGAACGCCGATAGCTGGGCGTCGGCCGCTTCCGCGCGCGCACCAATCGCGACGCCGCTTCGTTCCGCCCAGCGGATGAGTGTGTAGAGCGCCCACGGCCGACTCCACGTCATACCGGGCGCTCCCGAGGCGAACGCACGCCAGATCGCCGTCGTCGCCGCAACCCGGAGTCCGACGCGCTCGACACGATTTGGGTCGGTCAGCGCGGCTTCGACGTCGCCGCGCATTGGACCGAGCATCCAATGTTCGAAGGGGAGCGCGAAACCGCGCTTGGGCCGGTCCCATACATCTCGCGGCAGCCGATCGCCAAGCGCGTGAATGAGCAGCGGCTTCGACATGCCCCTCTGCAGCTTGAGCGAGTCAGCGACTGCGAGCGAGGCCGCCACCACCTCACGATCGACGAACGGCACGCGCAGCTCGAGACCATTCGCCATCGCGAACACGTCGGAATCTCGCAACAGCGTGTTGCGCATGTAGCCCGTGAGCTCGTACCAGCTCACCCGCTGCAGCTGCGTGATCATCGGGGGCGCATCGTCGACGACAGCGCGCGGCTTGCGGCCGGTGAGCGCCTCTATCACATGGTCGGGGAAGAGCATCCGTGATCCGTTGTACGCCGCCTGCGCGGGCGTGGACGCGCGCGCCATCGCGGCCAGTTTCGCCCCGCGAACGCTCCGCTCGCGAAATGGGGTCGCTCCGACCAGCTCCCGCGACATTCGCAGCAGGGGCCACCACGGCGCGAGCCGCGACGCCCGGGCAAACGATGGATACCCCGCGAACAGCTCATCGCCACCGAGCCCCGAGAGCACCACCTTGATCCCCTCGTCGCGCACCGCTCGGCTGACCACGTACGTGTTCAGGCCATCCATCGATGGCTGGTCCATCGCCGCGAATGCAGAGTCGAGCGAATGAAAAAATTCGTCGCCGCCCAACAGGATCTCGTGGTGGCGTGTCCCGAAGCGTTCCGCGGCGGAGCGCGCGTAAACTGCCTCGCTGAACCCCTTTTCCTCGAAGGCGATGGTGAAGCTGTCGAGCGTCGTTTCGCTGACTTCCGTGGCCAGCGCGCAGACGACCGACGAGTCGATACCGCCCGACAGGAACAGCCCGACGGGGACATCGGCAATCAGATGATGGCCGACCGAATCACGAAGTGCGTTCCGCACGAGCGTCGCTGCAGCCGCCGGGTCTCGCACGGACGCTATAAATTCCTTGTCGGGGAACGACCCGCCCGCGGAGAAGGGCGTGTAGCGCGCAAGGATCCGCGGCGCACTCGCGGTGCCCTCGCGCAGGGCGACTTCGGCGACGCACCCCGCGGGGAGCATTGTCGCTCCGCGAAGCATCGATGCCGGCTCGGGCAGCGAGCCGGATGCGAGGTAGGCCGCGATCGCGTCCCCATCGATGGAGTGACTCGCAAATCCGCCGGTCTTCAGCGCGCGAAGCTCACTGGCGAAGGCGAATGCGCCTGCACGACTACCGATGAAGAGCGGCTTGATGCCGAATGGGTCGCGACCGATCAACGCGCGCGAGCCGTCGCGATCCCAGAACACGAACGCAAACATCCCGCGAAGCTTCGCGACGAATGCGTGACCTTCGCGTGCGAGCCCGGTGAGTACGACTTCGGTGTCGGAGTCGGAGCTGAACCGTGCACCGGTCCGTTGCAGCTCTGCGCGGAGCGCCTTGTAGTTGTAAATCTCGCCGTTGAAGACGATGGAGTACCGGCCGTCCGCGCTCGGCATCGGCTGGTGTCCGCCAGGCGAGAGGTCGATGATGGCCAGGCGACGCTGCGCCAGCGCGCCGCATGAATTTCCTCGCGCATCATGAAGCTCGGCGAGTCCCTCATCGTCCGGGCCGCGATGCGCGAGGCAGATGTTCATTTCCCGCGCCACGCCAACCCCTGCGCCGCCACCGATGACGCCCGTGATCCCGCACATTGCTCAGCCCTTCGTTATCGGTTCGAGCCTCAACCCGGGCGCGCGATGCGCGGGCGACGTCCGTTGTCCGCGGCGCGCACGCCGTGCCACGTAGCCCAGAACGACGCTGAAGGCCACCATGTTCAGGAACAAACCCCCGAATACGAGGGAGAAATCGGATTCGATGTTTAGCAGTGGCAGCATGATCGAAAGGCCTGCCAGCGAACGGATAATCGATTGCCCCGGCACGTTCAGCATGGTGTCGAGTACACGATAGATCATTCCGGTGAGAAGCATCCCGAGGGCAACCCCCGTCCATGCAAAGTTCGCGTAGAATTCGATCAGAAACGGAAAGTTGATCGAAGTCGAACGGTCATACGGCTCGATATAAGAGTAGCGATGCCCGAAGTCCTGACCGAGCATCTTGACCGGTTTGCTGGGCCAGAGAACACGCGGGATCGCGAGCCCCACGAGCGACAGGTAGGTTCTGCCTCCCCAGAATGGGATCTCGCTCGGCGTTCGGCGGACGATGTCGGCCAGAAGATCGAGCGTCGCCGACCGGGAAATCGCCGCGCTCCACCCGTTTTCGATGGCACCCGCGACGCCGTCACTCCGCACCTGATCCGCGACGAGGTTTTCCATGACCATCGCGCGTTCCGGGATACTGAGCTCGACGCTGCTGAACCAGACCTCGCGCCTGTACTCGCCGAGCACACCCTTCAGAGCGATCAGCGCGAGTGCAATCACGATCCCGCTGGCGAGCCAAGCCAGGCGGATCCGCCCGCCGGCGGCGTATTGCGCAATCAGCAGCACCAGGACGAAAAGAAAGACCTTAGCGATTGAACCGGAGCCGAGCAGCACGATCAGCTCGACCGGGATCGCGATCGCGAGAAGGAGGTTCTGTCGTCGCGGGAGCAGTCCGCGAGCGCGATACGCCACGAACACCGCGATGCCAAACCGGTTGAGCGTAGCGAGAAAGCCGACCCCGCCGGCGATGACCGTGGGCAAGGCAAACACGATCTGCAGCGTCTCCGCGAGCATTCCCAGGATCACCAACGACGAGAGCAAGGGAAGGAGCGTTTCTCTCGGGAGCGGAGGCTCACGCCGGAGGCGTGGCCGATAGAAGAGGGCGACGAGAGCGTACCCGACGAGGACCATCACCGCGCCGAGCAGGGCGAGATCGATCGCGTCTCCGTAGTCGTGCCGCGGATCGAGAAGCGCAATTCGAAACTGATTTGGCGAATACGCGAGATTCACCGCTCCGAGTAACGCCGGGAGCGCATAGTAAATCGCGAAGACGACGCTGACGAGCGGGAAGACCGGCAGCGGCTGCCGTCTCCGCGGGTCGCGTCGCACATATACGAACGCCGGAACATAGCAGAGCACCCACAGCAGTGCCCCCTTCGCGCGCACGTCCGCAGCAAGTTCGGATGGCGCGTTCAAAAGCAGCAGTGGCGTGAATGCGACGAGCAGTACGAAGATCGCGAGAACGCCCGAAACGGCGTTTCGGCGCCGGCCGACCACGGGGGCAGTCATCGCCCAGCTCCCGCTTGTCCGCGTGCCGCGCGGACGGCTGTTTCCGCTGCGTCGGCGACAGCAGCGACAGTGAAGTCGGCGACGATCTCGCGAGAGCGTCGCTTCATCGCCGCGCGCTCACTCGGCGACAGCTGCGCGAACTGAATCATTCGCTCGGCGAGCATGTCGACATCACCAAGCGGGAACCGGTACCCATTCTCGCCGTCGTGAACCAGGTCAGGCGCGCAACCCACTGCATCGCTCACAATCGCCGCACAACCTGCTGCCATCGCCTCATTCACGGCCAGCCCCCAGGTCTCGAGCGAATCGGAGGGCAGGACGATACAGTCGGCGGCTGCATACCACGTCGGAATGGCGCGTTGGTTTATGAATCCGCTGATCGTTACGCGGTCCCGAAGTGATTGACGAGCGATCTCCGCCTCGAGTATGGGCCGCAATGGACCGGTGCCGAGATAGATCAAGTGCGCGTTAGGCGCGGTTCGGGCAACGTGCGTAAAGGCAGTCAGGAGGTCAAAGGGTCGCTTCCGCTCGATGAGCTTCGCCGAGCAGACGAACGTCACCGCCTCGTCGGAGATGCCTAGTTCTTTGCGACGGTCGGCCCGCGCGTTCGCGAACTCTTCACGAGGGAGGGCGAAGCGCGAATTGTCGACCGCATACGGCGCCCATCGAAGCTTGGATTCGGGCACCCCGAAGTGCCGGTAGAAATCCGCGTTGCGCGAACCGATGACGAGAAACTGATGGACATTCGCGAACATCGCTCGATACGCGAGCTCCCGCACGGGAACCCACAGGATCGTCCGTGCGATCGAGCGAATACCCGCGGGAATGCGACGCAGCAGATTGGATTCGCCGCGCATGAGCAATGGAATGCGAAGCGCCCGCGCCGCTCGCATGAACTGGAAGTGCGCGATCGTTTGCCAGCCGAGTACCAGAACAGCGTCCGCCCGCTGCTCCCGAAGAATCCGCTTCGCGTCGTCGACCTTGATCCCGGCGAAGCGATCCACGTCGGGGTGTTTCGCGACGTTGTCGATGAAGACATGCTCGTAGCCCTGCAGTAGTGGGATATCCCACTTGAAGGCGGTGCCGAACCCCTTGTCGACGGACAGATCGAGCCCGTGCCGCGAGCCGAAGAGCACAACCGGATGCACCGATGTACGCTGCGCCAGTTCGCGGAACATTGGCGCCTGGTACTGGATCGGATGCGTGGTGAAGATCGCCAGCCGCGCGGGCGCTGGCCGTGCGGGGCGAGTCGACGGATTGACAGCAGTCGACGCGATCACGCGGTCGCCGGCGCCGCGGCGATCCCAAGTGTGCTGAGGATCGTCAGGGCGCGCTCCCGATATGTGTCAATTGCAACGCGCTGGTATCCGAGCCGCGCGATCCGCTGCCGCTCCGCCGGATGCGCAAGCCAGTACTCGATGCGCGCGACGAGATCGACTGGGTCATCCGCGAACACAACTTCGTCATGTTCGCGGAACATACGCTCGAGTTCGGGCGTCCGCTGCGAGACCGTGAACGCGCCGCATGCCGGCGACTCGAATGAGCGCATATTGTGGTTCAGCCGATTCTGCTCGCGCATCACGTTGAGGGATATCGGTGCGCGCGACAATGCTCGCGGCAGATCGGTGCCGTACGCGGCAGGAGCGAACGTCGCCCGCGCCAGCGCCGTTCCGCGCGCGGCGCGACGATGCTCGGCGAGGACGAGCAAGCGCAGCCTGCGTGCCACCGGCTCGAGCCAGCGGACACGCTCCTCATCGAGGTTGCCGCCGAACACCACATCGAACTCGCCGGGGACCGCCCAGCCCACCGGTGAGTGCATGTCGGGATCGCGAGCAAACGGCAGCCACGAAGCGCGCTGGATTCCGGCCGCTTCGTATTGCAGGAGCAAGTTGCCGCCAAAAGTGAAGCAATGGTCGTAGGCGGCGAGCACGGCGGGTCCGTAAGCCAGCCTGTTCGCGCGCGATTCGCTGAACGGATCGTCCGGATAGTAGTTGACGATGAGAGCGCCGGTGGCGCTCTGCACCGCGCGCACAGTCTCCGGCCGCAGCCGCTCACCCTTGAGCACGAGAACGAGGTCGAAGCGACGGCCTGTCAGCTCGGAAACAACTCTTTGATTGAACCGATCGAGCATCGCCGCAGGGGCGAGCCGCCCGACAATGCGTGCTGCGTTGCGAGGCAACCCGGCGCGATAAGCACGAACGAGGCAATACGTATCGGTATCCGCGCCCAGCTGCCGAAACGCGCGCTCGAACGAATGCATCAGCCCCCCCGGCGCGTCCTCGCCGAGAATGAGGACACGTTGTGCCCCGCTGCGCTGGAGATCAGCCGTCACGGCCCACCCTATCATGCGCGTCGGAGTTCACGTTCCTCGTGGGTTCACCCACGCACGCCACTGCTCGAAGAGTCGCTGCACGACAGGATCGAATTGCACTTCGTAGTTCCATTCCTCCTCCACGACGCGTTGGCCGAGCTCGCCCATCCCGGACAATTCGTCGCGATGCTCAAATGCCCAGTCGAAAGCTGACGCGAGCGATGCCGCGTTGGCACTATCGGCCCTGAGACCTACACCTCGCTCCACATAGAGTGCCCGCCAGTCCGGGAGGTCCGCTATCAGGATCGGGATTCCCGCCGCAAGATATTCGAACGCCTTGTTCGAGGCGCCCGCCATCGTGCGTTCGTTGATGTCGGCACCCGCCATCGGCATCAGGGCGAGCCCGATGTCTGATTGGGACGTGACCGCCAGCATCTTCGATCGTGGGAGGATTCCGGCGAGGGTGACGCGGTCGCCAATGCCAAGGCTTTCGGCGCGCTCGAGGAGCTCGCGCGCGTACCCCGGGGCGCCGATGGTCTCATACCCGATCACCGTCAGCTCGACCCGGTTGCGGCATCGAGCGAGCGCGTCGATGATCGTGAGTGGGAGCCGAGCGGGGACTATGGTTCCGTGGTAGACGGCACGCAGGACGTTCGACGCGTCCCTTGGGTGACGAGGTACCACCTCGGACCGGCTCGGACAGTTCCAGACCACAAGAGTCTCGCCGGCCGTGCCCCGTGCGCTGAGCATCCGCGACCGCTCAAAGTTAGGCACGACAACAAGGGCTGCGCGCTGCAGCACCAGCTTCCGCGCGGCCGCAACGGCGCGCATGAACAGAGATCCCCCACCGTCGGCCGGTACGTCGTGCTCGTGGTACAGCACTCTCGTTCCAAGCGCTGCCGCGACCAGCGCCGCGGGGGTCGACATCGGATCCGAAGCGTAATACCAATCTGGGCGCCACAGCAGCAGGTGGAACAACGACCAGGTGGTGAAGAACAGGTAGCGCAGCTTCTGCATGACTCCACGGCCGACCCCCCGGATGAGGCGAAGATCGACCCGGTCATCTGCTAGCTTGCCGAATGCGTCCGTGTTGTGGCCGTACGTTCCGAGAATACGGACCTCGGCACCGTGGTCGATCAGTATCGTCGCCGCGCGCTCGATCGGCGGGTACCCGATAGGACTCGTGTACATCGCTACGAGCACACGCATCGCTCGCTCCCCCCCCCTCCGGGGTGCGGAGCTCACGACGCTTTGCTCCGAACATCGCCGAGCAGCGCGTGGTACACCGCTGCCATCTCGGCGGCGACGTCGCGCATGGTCCGCGGCACGCCGATGCCGGCACGCCAACGGACGAGGCGCGCGCGGTCGCGTTCGATTTCCCTCAGCGCCGCCGCCCAGGCCGAGGGCGATCGCGGTTCCACGAGCCATCCATTGACGTCGTGCTCGACGCGATCCTCCGTGCCACCGAGGCGCGAGCCGATGACGGGGAGTCCTGCGGCTTGTGCTTCGAGAACGACGAGTGGTCCGGTCTCCAGTCCCTGCGAGGGGACGAGCATTGCATCATAATCCCGCAGCTGCTCGACAACTTCTTCACGTGGAATCGGCGGGAGCAATCGGACCCGCGCGTCGAGATCAACAGCGGCGCGCAGGGCGGCGGAATAGCTCGAGTCACCGCGGCTGTCACCGAAGACGTCGACCGTGACGTGCAGTTCGGGCACGGTCGAAAGTGCCGAGAGCACGACATCGATTCCCTTGGCAGGGTCCAACCTGCCGAGTAGCACGAGCCGAAGCGGAGCGTTCGACCTGGTCGACGGATTCGCAGCTATGGGCTGACGCGGAGCAGACGCGCTCACCCCTTGGCCCGATAGGGTGATTTTCGCGGGGGAAACCGCGTTCGCGATCAGCAGCCTCCGTACCCATTCTGTTGGCGCGACCACCACCTCCGCCGCATCGAGGAAAGCGCGCGTGTCCCGGATTCTCGAGCGCATTAGGCTCGACATCCTGGGCGCTGCCCAAACCCCGTGCTGGCCGCCGATCACGCCCAGGACGTCTCCGGCCGCGGGAGGGAGAAGGGCGAGCAGATCGGCGGCCGGCCGCGGTACTCCGGACTTCTGCAAGACGCAAGCAGAACAGCGTGCCACGAGCATGACGCCGTCGCACACAACATGACCAAAGCGCAACAGCGTTCCACGTTGGCAGGTGACTGTCGGCGTGTGATATGTCGCGACAACGCGGAAGCCCGCCGTTCGCAGTGCGCGTGCGACCGCGCCGTTCAGCGTAGGTGTGTACGCATGGAGATGAATAACGTCCGGCCGCTCTTCGGTTGCGACACGCAAGTACTCAGCTACGATCGCTCGATCGGCCGCTCCGTAGAATGCGTCGAGCGACCGCGGACGTTTCAGTTGCACGCGGTGCACCGGGACGTGGTCCCATTCATAGCGTCGCGCGCTTTCTGGCGACGCGTACGCGATCGCTCCGGAGACGTCGAGCGCCCTCAACTCGCGAACGAGGTCAGCGACGTACACCTCGGTCCCGCCCGAGGGTTCGGGAAAGTAGGTGTAGGGCAGGTGCAGTACCTTCATTCCGCAGCTGCCCTGTGGTTCGCCGGTCGCGGCGTCAGTAGCGCTTTCACCGCCCGATAGCGGGCCGCCGCGCGTTCCATGCGTTCGTATCCAAGCACGCGCGCGGGAATCCTGAGCTTCCATGGGAGGCGCCGCATGAATGCGGGATCGATGCTGCGAATTTCGGCAAGCGCGTCATGGAGGGCACGCGGGTCGTATCGCGCGAACACCCGTGCCGCGTAGAGCAACGGAGTGACGAGCCCAACTCGCCGCTGGGGCGTGAGTTCACCACGCGCGAGCCATGCCTTCTTCAACATCCGGACATTCCGGACAGTCCCGACGGCGATTCGCAGTTCGGGTCCGTCCGAAACGCGGAGCGCGCTATGCTGTCGGAACAAAAGCCCCGAGTCGCCGCTGCCCCTGACGAATCGTGCGCCGCTCAACGCCGCACGAAGATGGTAATCGATTTCTTCGAGGTGCTCAGTCGGCAGGAACCGCAACGCCGCGAGTACCGGAGTTTGGCGCTGAAGCACACAGCCGATCTGCAAAAATCCGTCACCGACAATTCCGAGTGCGACATCGTCAGGCAACGCCGGATCAGATCGCGCGCCTAAGGAGAACGCGCCGGTCGCCGGATCCTCGTCGTACATCTGAAACGGTCCCCATACGATGTCGGCCCCGGTTTCCTCGAGCACCGCGAGCTGGCGTTCGATCTTCCACGGCTCCAGCAGGTCGTCACTATCGAGGAATTGCACGAAATCGCCACGCGCGAGTTCGAGCCCTGCATTTCGAGCCGCCCCCGGCCCTTTGACCTCTGCCACAGCCAACGTGACGCGCCCACCATAGCTGGCGACGATTGGACGAGTGCCGTCCGTCGAGCCATTGTCACCGACGATGACTTCGAGCTGTCGGTGAGTTTGCGCGAACACGCTGTCGATTGCGTCGCGGATCCACCGCTCGCTGTTGAACGCGGGAATGATTACGGAAACGAGTGAGCTGCTCGTCATCGCGCGCGCGGCTTCACGCGACGCGTGTTGCTGTCAGCGACCCGATCGAGCAGAGTCGCGAGAACACGCGTCTGGCTTGGCGCGCTGAATTGCTCCATCGCCTCTTCCTTGCCGCAGTACGTCAGTCGACCCGACCGGCGCCATTCATCCAAAGATCGCGCGATGAGTGCGGCCGCTTCGCTTGCGGTGTCGGCCGACTGTCCCGCACCGGTACGGGCGAGAACTTCCTCGCCCCACCCGCCCGGATCCGCAGGCAGTGCGAGAATCGGCCGGCGCGCACCGAGGTACTCATACATCTTCGACGGAAAACTCATCGTCCCGATCTGCGTCTGCGGGCCGCATTGGTTGAACACGAGCAGCAGGTGGGAGTCGCGCTGGAGCTTGAGCGCCGCCTCGACCGGGAGCCGCTCGATCACCCTTACAACGGCCTCGCACGGCCTTCCGGCGAGCATTGCACGCAACGACTGCTCGACACGCGTGCCGAGCAGGGTGACCTCCAGCTGCTCGCGCGCCGCGAGATCTCGCGCGAGAAGCATGTCCAGGGCGACGAACAGAAGTTCGGGGCGCTGTTCGCTCAGGTACATTGAGCCGGTCAGCGATATCCGGAACCTGTTTCCACGTGGGGGCGCGCCCCGAGACTGCGGTGAATAGCCTGGGACCATGACGTCGCCGCTCACGCCGTACTCGGCAGCCAGGTAGGCGAGCATGTGCGGCGTGTTCGCGGTCACTGCCTGAACTCCACGCAGCGAGTGCTTGTTGATGCGCTTCGCAATTGCTCGAGAAGACGAATCCCGCAGGTCGCCCGGGCCGAGGTAGAAGTTAGCCAAGTCGTCGAATACGGCTATCCACGGACGACGGGTCGCGCGCGCGATGGACCCGCCAACGAGATGATCGGTATGCGGTGGGCATACGCTCACGATCGCGGCGACGTCGAGCGAACGCACTGCTTTGACTCCTGCGCGCGTCGCATGCGGCAGCCAGCCCACGAAGCGGTCTGGCCACTCACCGAACAGCCAGTACGTTGCCGACAACGCCTTCCGAGCGACCACGCGCGCGGCGCCTAACGGCGCTGGGCCACCGGCGCCAGCGGCGACCAGCCGACGATGCAGACGCAGTACTGCGTTGTCCTTCGACTCATATGACGCGATGATCGTTGTCGGGCGGTAACCAATTTCCTGTTCGATCGCATTGGACCGGAGTCCGCCGAAGAACGCGTCCTCGACGAGCGGGACGCCGTCCCACTGCTTCGTGAGGATGACCGGCTCCCAACCGTGATCCGGCAGATAGCGGCAAAGCTGCGCGACACGCCTGACACCAACGTGATAGCTCGGAAAGTACGGATACGTGACGATCAGTGCTCGGCGCATACCCGACGGCTGCGAACGAGGGTGCTCCAGTCCGTCGAGCCATTGTCGTTCATGAGCCGTCACTGTCCGATGGTGGCGTCGCTGCGGCTCACCTCGCGGCATCCACCGCGGCCCCGACTGGCGACCGCGACCAGTGCCCGAGCAGCGGACCCATGGGACCGTGATAAAATCCGATCGGATATCGTGCGAGCAGCGGCGACGTCTGCTCGACTTCGAAGCGCAAAAGCCGATCACGCCCCCACGGCCATCGTATGTAGGGTTCCTGCGCGTGAGAGCCAATCCAATAGTGGCCGGCATTCAGTGCACCGGCCGGCAACTCGACGCGCGCGACGTACCGCCCAGGCGCCGTTGCGGTCAGCGCGTCGCCAGCGAGAGAAAGCGTTGACTGAAGTACGTAGTCGCCCTCGTCGCTGTGCAGAACGAGATGAATGTTCAGCTCCGGAAACTTGATGAACGCTTCGTACTCCATTTCGACGGCGAACGGCTGCTGAATGTCTACTCGCGACACCGGGCCGCCCAACCCCTGCACGACGCTGACACGGCGTAGTTGCACGGTGTCGTCGCCGAGGCCGTCCTCTTCGGTGAAATGTCGCTCGGCGACATCCTCAGCGCCGGCGGAGAGATATGCCTGTACCGCCTCGCGCGCCGAGCCGTCAAAAACCTTTTGGCCGGACGCCATCACGATCGCGCGGTTGCAGAGCTTCGTTATCGCGCCCATGTTGTGCGAGACGAACAGCACCGTGCGACCGTGGCCGGCCACTTCGCCCATCTTGCCGACGCACTTCCGCTGGAACTCCGCGTCGCCAACTGCCAGTACTTCGTCGACGATGAGAACCTCGGGCTCGAGATGCGCCGCAACTGCGAAGGCGAGTCGAAGGTACATCCCGCTCGAGTAACGCTTCACGACCGTGTCGATGAAGCGCTCGACTCCGGCGAATTCGACGATTTCATCGAAGCGCTTTTCGATGTAGCTGCGATCCATGCCGAGGATCGACCCATTCAGGAAGACGTTTTCCCGCCCCGTGAGCTCGGGATGGAATCCGGTTCCCACCTCGAGCAGGGAGCCGACACGCCCCTCGACAACGGCTCGTCCCGCCGTCGGATCGGTGATCCGCGAGAGCACCTTGAGCAGCGTGCTCTTGCCCGCGCCGTTGCGTCCGATGATCCCGAGCACTTCGCCGTGCTTGAGGTCGAAGGACACGTCGCGCAGCGCCCAGAACAATTCCCCGGCGGGTCCGGAGGACCCCGCGTTGATCGACCGGAAATTCCTGAACGGCGCCCTGATCGCGTTGCCTATCAGATCCCGGAGGGTATCGTGACGCTCCGTAGCGGCACCCAATCGGTAGCTCTTTCCCAGACCCTCAGCTCGAACCGCGTATTCAGACATGGTCAGGCCACGTCGGCGAAGACGCGCTCAGTGCTCCGGAAGTAGTACATACCGGTCACGAAGAGGACGACGCCGCTGAAGAGCGAGAACACGATCATCGGCCAGGGCACCGCGCCAGTGTGCAGCAGCACGGTGCGAAACCCTTCGATTACGCCTGCCATCGGGTTGAGCGCATACAACAACCGGAAGCGCGCCGGGACCACCGACATCGGGTACGCGACCGGCGATGCATACAACCAGATCTGGACGAGGAAGGGCACCACGTATTTGATGTCGCGAAACTTGATGTTCAACGCGGCCAGCCAGCATCCGACCCCGGCGCTGGTCAGAATCATGGAAATGACCAGCAGCGGGATGAGAACGACTGCCGCCGGGCTGGGGACGATTCGATAGACGACAAGCGTAATGAGGAGGATCACGAAGGCGATCACGAAATCGACGAGTCCCCCGACCACCGGCGCGAAGGGAATGACCAGCCGCGGGAAATAGATCTTCGTGATCAGGTTGGCACTGGTAATGAGGCTGTTGCTCGCCCCGGCGAACGCGGTCGAGAAATACGTCCAGGGCACCAGCGCAGCGAGCGAGAATACCGGATACGGAACGCCATCCGACGGCACCTTCGCAAACCGTCCGAAGACGACCGTGAAGATGACCATCGTCAGCACCGGCTGGATGATGGCCCACGCGGCGCCGAGCACTGTCTGGGCGTAGCGCACCTTGAGATCACGCCAGACCAGGAACACCAGGAGTCCGCGATAGCTCCAAAGCTCGCGCACACCGAGCTTGGGAAAACGCCCGGCTGGCTCGATGATCAGGGCTTCGCGGTGCGGTGCTTCCTCGGTCTTCCGAATCGAACTGGCGGAGTGCGCGGAGGGCTCGCTGGCGTCCGGGCTATCGAGCAACGCTGCTGGCGGCGGGAAAGTCATCCGGTGATGGTGTCGGGCGCGTCATCACTGGTCAGGCAGCGCTCTCGCGAGACGACCTGCTCGCTGCACCTGCTCCGGCGGTCGCCCGTCCGTTCGATGGCTCGGTGCCGATCGCACCGAACACTCCCGACGGCTCTGCGCCAACCATCTCGCCAGCAGGAATCTCGCGCGGGACGTTGAAATCGGCGCTCGCCCGGCGCTCGCCCGCGCGGGTGCTCTTCCCGAGCGCTGCCAAGGCCGCGGCTTCTGCCGGCCAGAGTGCGCCGAGTCGTTGCTCCACCGCGGCGCGGAGGTCGCGAGAGATCGTCGTGATATGCGAAAGACCCGTGTCGCGCGCAGTACCGTCGTGCCAGATGACGAACGATCCGAAGGGCCCCCCGTCGCTGGTCAGCAGCGGCAGGCGGATCTCCCACCACGACAGCGGCACCTCGGAGTGCGCATTCCATGTCCAGATCGCAACGTCGTCGCGCTGGCGGCGAAGCGCGCTCGGCGCACCCGGGACGATCAGTGACGGCCGCAAGCGGACCTCCGCCCGCCGGAACTCATCGGTGGCGAAAGTCTCCTCGAGCAGCGCGAACATCATCGCGAGGCTCGACGCCGACGCGACCCGCTGCGCCGCCTCCCGGATCCGCACATTGCGGCCGATCACCTCTCGCTGCTGCGCACCGCGCTTGAGGAGCCGGGCGAACTCCTCGAACTCGTGGTAGCGAAGGCGCTGGACGACGACACCGACACCAAGTCCGACCACCGCAAGCACGACGGCGACATACCCGGACTGGTTGACCAGCAGCATCCCGCCTAACGCGAGGACGGCGCAGCCGGCGTACATCAGCAGCGCCACCTTCGCCGGCGAGATGCCGAGGCCGAGGAGCCGATGATGAATGTGGCCGCGGTCCGCCGAGAAGATCGGCTGCCCGCGAAGGAAGCGGCGCGCAATCGCCAGCGACGTGTCGAGCACGGGGAGCCCAAGCGAGATCAGCGGGATCGCGATTGCAACCACCGTCGACCCCTTCTGCGAGCTGATCGCCCCGATGCCGGCCAGCATGAAGCCGAGGAAAAGCGAACCGGAATCCCCGAGGAAGATCGAGGCCGGGTGAAAGTTATAGCGGAGAAAGCCTAACGTCGCTCCCGCCACGGCCAAGGTCACGAGCGCCGCGCCGACCTGGCTGTTGATCGTCGCGACGACGAACATCGTGGTCAGGGCGAATAGCGCCGCACCTGAGGCTAGCCCGTCGAGACCATCGATCAGGTTGAAGGCGTTGGTGAGCCCGACGAACCAGAAGATCGTGAAGAACAGCGCCATCGCCGGATGGAAGCTGATCTGGCCAATCAACGGCAACGCAATCACGTCGATCCGCACGCCCGCCGCAAAGATCCCGATTGCAATCGCAATCTGCACGGCGAACTTGTAGCGCGCCCGCATCTGGCGGAGGTCGTCGTACAGCCCGAGGAGGAAGGTCGCGGCCCCACCGACGACGACGACGGTCAGCTTGGAGCTCGCCAACCCGACGCCCTCGAATCCACCGCGCAGCGCAAGGATCGTCAACGCAATCGCGACCGACAAAAAGATCGCAACGCCGCCCACACGAGGAATTTGCTGCGTGTGCAACTTGCGATCATCAGTCGGATCGAACATCCCCGCGCGCGCCGCGCGCTCGCGGACCAGATAAGTCAGCGCGAGGGATGCGATGAGGCTCGTGGCAAAAGCCAGAACCGAAAGTTTTATCGAGGCGTGTTGCACTATTTCACGTGCATACTGGACGGAAACCAAACGCGGCGAAAACAAAGCAAGATCGGTGCCGGGTTCGGGCCACACGAGACGCGTATAACTAGATAGCTAAGCTTAGCCGCAAAGACAAGCAGGCCATACGTTTAGCCAAGGCGACCGACAGCTGCGCAAAGGGCGCCCCCACAAGCGAAGCGCCCCCTGACACAGCCATCGGTCACACCAGCAAAACTCACCCCACCGTCACCCGCGCCCCTGCCCTCCTCAACCGCCCCGCCAGCGCCTCGTCCACCCGCGCCTTCAACACGATCTCGTCCCCATCCATCCGCTGATCGATCACCTCGGCGCCGCGATGGATCTCGGCGAGCAACTTCCCTTCCCCCGCCCCGAGCCTCACCTCAGCCACCGAGCTCCTCGCCCTCAGTGCCACCACCAGCGCCCGGCGCAGCGGCTCCAGACCTCCCTCCTCCACGCTCGACACGAAGACGGAGTTCGGCAGCAGGTTCCCGATTCGCTGCCTCATCGCTTCGAGCGTTGTGTCGTCCAACTGGTCGATCTTGTTGAACACGTGCAACACCGGCTTCTCCTGCAGCTCGAGCTCGGCCAGCACCTGGTCGACCACCACTCGCTGCTCCTCCCACTGCGGGTGGCTCGCGTCGATGACATGGAGGAGAAGGTCGGCATCGCGTGCTTCCTCGAGCGTCGCGCGGAATGAGGCGACCAGCTGGTGTGGAAGCTTTCGCACGAAGCCGACGGTGTCGGTCACGAGCACCTTTCCGTGCTCGCCGAGCTCCGCTTCGCGCGTGAGCGGATCGAGCGTCGCGAACAGCCGGTTCTCGACGAAGATGTCCTGCGCGCCCGAAAGGCCGCGGAGGATCGACGACTTCCCTGCATTCGTGTAGCCAACCAGCGACGCACGGAACTCCGAGCGGCGCGACTGCCGCTGGATCTCACGCTGCCGCTGGACGTCGCCTAACCGTTCCTTCAGCAGCTTGATGCGGTGGTTGATCAGCCGCCGGTCGGTCTCGAGCTGCGTCTCGCCAGGACCGCGGACCCCGATGCCACCGCGAAATTTCTCGAGGTGCGTCCACATGCGCGTCAGGCGCGGCAGCGTGTACTCGAGCTGCGCCAGCTCCACCTGCATCTTCGCTTCCGAGCTGCGCGCGCGCGTCGCGAAGATGTCGAGGATCAGCTCCGCGCGATCGACGACGCGCGTGTCGATGCTGTCCTCGATGTTCTTCCCCTGCGACGGGGTGAGCTCGTCGTCGAAGATGACGAGCGTCGCCTCCTTCTCAGCCACTCGGTCGCGCAGCTCGTCGATCTTTCCCTTGCCGAGGTAGGTCGCGGAGTTGGGGCGATCGATCTGCTGGGTGAGCTCGCCGACAACCTCCGCCCCCGCGGTATCGGCGAGTGCAGCGAGCTCGCGCAGATGTTCATCGAGCGAGTGACGCGCACTGGTGCGCTTGCGCGGCGCCCCGACCAGCAGGGCGCGCTCGGCCGGGGGGCGGAGGGAGATCGATTCTTTTGCGATGAGAGCTACCGGTTACTTGAAGGACACCGCCGGCGAGAAGCGCCCGGACTTGTCGTAAGGGACGGTAAAGTTACCGAGGACCGTCGCGACGGTGAAGTCACCGGTCACGCGGTATGGCACCGAGCCCATCGCGAGGAGCTGCTTTCCGGCGCTGCCGATTCCGGCGTAGGTGAAGTTCACCGGGATGCGGACTTCCATGTCCTGGCCGCCGTTGACGGTCATCGGCGAGTCGAGCGATCCGGTCGCGAAGGACACGGTGTCGACGAGCAGGTTGTACGTCACGCGTGAGGCATCGAGGCGGAAGTTGTTCGGGTTGTGCACGTTCATCACGACGTCCACCGATCCGCCGGCGAGGCCGAGGCCCGTGACCTTCACGTTCTTCACCGTGACTTCGGGCTGCGCGAACATCTGCTTGCCGGCGCTGGCGCAGCCACCGATCGCCGTCATCGCCACGACCGCGGCTACCATCGTCATCCGTCGCATCTCATCCTCCACGTACGGTTTGAAGTTCACTCCGACTATTGCCCTGGTTGCTGCTGCTCCGACGACTGCCCGCCTAACGCGCGGCGCTTCTTCTCTTCCCACCAGGCAAGGCGCTTCGCGATCTCCTTTTCGAAGCCGAACGCACCCGGCTTGTACAGCTCTTCTCCAACCAACCGCTCCGGCAGGTACTCCTGCGGAATGTATGCGTCCGCCGAGTCGTGCGCGTACTGATACCCTTTGTGGTATCCCAGTTCCTTCATCAGCTTCGTCGGCGCATTGCGGATGTGCATTGGAACCGGCTCCGCCGGATGCTCGGCGGCCATCTCGAGCGCTGCACTGAGCGCTGCCTTGCTGCTGTTCGACTTCGGCGCCGTGGCGAGGTAGATCGTCATCTCAGCGAGCGGGAGATATCCCTCCGGCGCGCCAAGCATGTGATAGGCATCACGGGCGGCGACCGACAGCTTCAGGGCTTCCGGGTCGGCGAGGCCGACGTCCTCCGCGGCCATCGCGATCGCGCGGCGAAAGATGGTCATCGGGTCTTCGCCGCCGTGGATCATCCGCGCCATCCAGTACAGAGCTGCCTGCGGGTCGCTTCCGCGCAGCGACTTGTGGTACGCGGAGAGCATGTTGTAGTTCTCCTCGCGTCCCTTGTCATAACGCGCGACGCGAAGCTGAAGCGCCTCACGCGCGACCTCACGCGTGATGTGGCCGCCGTCGCCCACGTGCTTCGCCGCGGCGTCGAGTACGGTGAGTGCGCGGCGCGCGTCCCCGTCGGCTTCCTCGGCGAGGAATGCGATCGCGTCCTCGTCGACGTTGATGCCCATCGCGCCGAGACCGCGATCGCGATCGGCGATCGCTGAGCGAAGGACGAGCTGCAGGTCGCCAGCGGTGAGCGGTTGGAGAACGAAGACACGCACGCGCGAGAGAAGCGCGCCGTTGATCTCGAACGACGGGTTCTCGGTCGTCGCGCCGACGAGCGTTATGGTCCCGGCTTCGACGTACGGGAGAAACGCGTCCTG
>JAICJQ010000219.1 GCA_025928335.1 Gemmatimonadaceae bacterium | reverse complement strand
TCCACTTCGGCCATCGTCGTCGCATCCCCTGCCAGCTGATCAATCACCGTGTCGTCAATCGGCGGCGTCGCGGGCACCAGATCCTGCTTGCGTGTACGAGCCATAGAATCCTCCTACGACGGTGAGTATGGCCCCACACACAAAAAATTCCGATAGGCCCGACTGCTACCGGCGCATCAAGTCCATCGCGCCACACCCCAAAAAAGCACTTGGTTTTTTTGGTCCGTTCAATCCGTCGCCTTCGTGTCATTCGTGTTCAAACCCGTTGTGGCTGGGTCAGCATCATCGCTTTGGAGAGCATCCCGAAGCTGCGGAGAACGGCGGAGAACTGCGGAGAACGACAGAGAGAGCTGCAATAGTGAGGTGTTGAAGCGGCGATCCTCGACAAAGGATTGCACTTCCGAGAACGCCGCGAGAATCTCGGGCACATTGCGGTGCAGTTGTTCATCATGCATCAACCTCTCCGGCAACGCCCCTCCGCGCCTGCACCGCATTTCGCCGCAGTTCTCCGCAGTTCTCCGCAGCCCCTTCCCCATCCCTGAGAGAATGCCGGCCGCGCCCCAGAGCTCCCAACGGGCCCGGAGTTCGCGGAGTAGAAAGTTGACCAAAACGCCACACCCCAAAAAATTCTTCTTCTCGCGCCGGCGCACGGAGCCGCGTGCGCCACTCGGACCGAATCCGCGCCTCGTCCGCCAGTTTCCGTCCTCGTCCGCGTCCCCAACTCAGTCCAACCTGATTCGGCGCTCCACACTCACCCCGCGCGACACCACGGACGACGGACCACGGACGACGGACCACGGACCACCAATGCTTCACACCAACCGCCTGATTCTGCGCCGCTGGCAGCCGGCTGATCGAGACGCGTTCGCGCGGCTCAATGCCGATCCGCGCGTCATGGAGTTTTATCCAAGTGTACTCACGCGCGCGGAGAGTGACGCGGGGGCGGACCGGATCGAGCGGCACTTCGAGGAGCGCGGGTTCGGGCTGTGGGCGGTCGAGCTGCCGGACGTCGCGCCGTTCATCGGCTTCGTCGGGCTGCAGGTGCCGAGGTTTGCGGCGCATTTCACGCCGTGCGTGGAGATCGGATGGCGGCTCGATCCGGAATTCTGGGGACGCGGCTACGCGACTGAGGGCGCCCGCGCCGCGCTGGCATTTGGATTCGAGATCTTGCAACTCGACGAGATCGTGGCGATGACGGTGCCGGCGAACCGGCGATCGCGCGCGGTGATGGAGCGGCTCGGCATGACGCGTGATCCGAAGGACGACTTCGACAATCCGCTGGTCGAAGGGGTGTTGAAGCGGCACGTGCTGTACAGGATCCGGAGTTGACGCAGTCCGTGGTCCGTACGCCGTGTGGGCAGAAGCCAAAGTGTCAGAAGATGTGCGCAAACGGCGGTGGATGTTCCTTTGAATGAATCAGCTCTTGTAGCATCTGCGTGGCAAGGACGCGCTGGGCCGGTGAAAGGATCGCCATCATCGTCGGCAGCTCACCGCGCTGAATCGCCCAGACCACGGGCCGCGCGCGGTCCGTTCGCCGGACGATTTCCTGGACGTCACCGGGACCATGGTGCTCATCGATATAGACTGCGATCGGGCGCCAGACGCGCAGCGCCTTACGGATGTACGCCGTGTCCGCGCGTTGCAACGCCGCAATTTGCTCGGACGTGAGCAACAGTGAGTCGCGGCGATAGAGAAGAAGCTCGTATCCGCTGCCGACCTCTTCGGACAAGCGATTCGCAAGACTGTCGATCGGCGCGCGCGCCGTGTTCTTGCGGATCGGGTCCACTTCGAGGAACCGTTGGAATTCGCGCGCTCGAATCGGTGATCCGAGCTCGACGCGCACGTTCATTGTGAGCCGGAACGGGACGCGCAGCGTTGTCTGACTCGAACGGGTGCTCCCGAATCGCGGATTGACGTCGTACTCGAACGCGCGGGTCGTCGGATCGAAGCCGCGGACCGTGTACAACGTTTGATCCGGAATCGCCGGCGATCCCCAGCCGCGCAGGTGATTGGCGCCGTGGATCAGTTGATCGAGTCCGCCGAGGACATTGGTGAGACTAATGCTCGCCGTACCCTCTCGCCCGTCGAGAAAGTGGAAGTAGCTCGTGGAGATGGCGGCGTTCATCGTCGCCGTCCACGGCCCGCGACAACTCTCCGGCGCGGCGGGCTCGTTCAACTGATCCAGCAGGCACGATCTGGCCTGCGATGGCGCGCCGGCGAGGAGTGCACTCATGCCGCGGGCGAGCGTCGAGTCGGAAACGATGGCCGGATCGAAGACGAACGCGCGGTCGTTCGCCAGCCCATCGCCGTTGATGTCCTCAAGGACCATCGGCGTGTATGGGTAGCCGGATCGAATCGTCCAGAAGAGACTCGCTCCGATACCGTGCGGGAAGCGGTAACCCGTCTGCACGTTGATCGTGTGCCGCACGTCGAACGGGCTGCGCTCGCGCTGCCTGGCTGACGGCGACCCAAACGTCGTCCCGTCGAACCCGCGCACCCGCTGCGTCACGTCGCCCAGTGTATACCACGTGCTGAATACAAAATTGCTGAACGCCGGCGTGGCTGGGGTGAGGCGAAGCGTCAGTTGTCGCGCCGTCGACTGGATGTCGGACACCCGGTCCAAAACTCGCGCGAATTCGGACGAGCGGCGCGACTCGGTCGGCGACACTGCTCCCGTCGCCCCGTCGATCGCGTCCGTCGAGACGAACACCGGTCGATCACCTTCGTTCGACAGCGTGAACCGCGGCTGGCCGGCAAAATTCAGATCGACCACGCCCGGCTGATCGATGTTGTGCGAGTACGTCGCATCGAGACTGTAGCGCAGCCAGCCCAGCGCACTGCCCCACTGAAGATCGCCGCGCCAGCTTCGAGCCAGATCGAACGAACGATCGAAGAGCTCGACGTCCGGATGCGTATCGATCAACGCCGCCGACGCGCCTGCAGCGCAGGCGACCGGTATGTTCGTCGCGTCGTCGTACGTCGGCCAGTCTGGCGGGGGAACCGATGCAGCAATGCAGGCGATTTGCGCAGCTGCACCGCCGAGTCCGGTGGATGACATCGGCCCGAGCAGCGAGGCGGTGCTCAACTCGTTTCGGAACTCGCCGATTCCTCCACTCAACATTCCGCCGGTTGGAAACGTGATACGGCCGATACCGTCCGATCCACTGCTGCCGGAAAGCAGCGACCCGAGACGGCGCCACGCGAAGCCAAGCCGCGGACTGACATGCAGCCGATTCGGCATGAAGCTGTTCGACACGCCGAAGGTGGCAGCGACTCGAGGATTCTCTGATGGCGCGGAGAATACGTGCTCTCCCTCCAGTCGAACGCCGGGCTCGAGTTGCAACGACGGTGTGACCCGCCAGATATCGCCCATCGCCAGGGCACCACGCCACGCGAACGCCGATACGGCTGGCGACGAGAGATTTCGTGTGAATGCGCTGGGACGGTTCGCCTCAAAATCAGCGAGCGACGCATACGAGAACGTTCCGAGGGCGTTCGTCGCGGAGCTGGCTTCCGCGCGGTCGAGAAGCGACCGCATGTAGATCTTGATCTGGTTCGCCGAGCCCGCGTAGAACTTGATCGAGCCAACCGTCTCGTTGCTCTGCGCATTCGACGACGAAGCGCGAGGGCTGCCGCCGAGCGAGATGGCGGTGACCACCGGGGTGGAATCGCCGAGATCGGAGCCGACGAGCACCTGTGCCGCGGGAAGCTGCAGATACGGCGCGTTGGACCTGGACGTCGCACTCACGGATGTCGTGAGTGCCGAGGCAAAGTCTTCCTGTTGGTGCAGCCATTGCCCGATCACCTGACCGGTGCCGGAGCGCGACTGCGAGCCGAACGCCGGTGCCGTCGTGAGCCCGATGCCAGGACTGCTGGCATGGCTTAGCGCACCAAATGCTGTCAGCGAGACGGCATTGGTCCACAACTTCCGATATCGTTGCGGATCGCGATAATGATCAAGCCGACCAATGAAGGAGATCGACTCCGTCTCGTTCGTGGACGGGATCCCGCCGGTCGTGAGTGGAATGCCGAGTGCCGACGCCGTCTGCTCGAGTCGGACAAGCGAATCGAGCGACGCACCCGCGAGCTCGGTGGCTGTCGCGGACGCATCGAGCAAGGACGTCGCGCTGGTCGTCCGGCGTCGAGCTTCGATCCCCGTGTTGTACCACAGATTGTGATCGCCAACCGGGCCATCCGCGTCTCCACTGAACTGCACGTTGGTCACGCCCCGCTGAAGACCCGACCTAGATTCGCCGAACTGGAGCGCCGGCGAATCGAGAATCAATCGGCCGAACGCCTCGGCGACGCGGGCACCTTGTGCCATTTCAATATTGACCTGACCGGCCCCGAAGCCGCCGATCGATGGATCATATGCAGAGCTGGTGAATGAGATTGCCGCCCTCGCGTCGCCCGGAATGCTGCCGCCGGCGAAGGTCATGCCGTTATAAGTTTTCGAAACCTGGCCGGGAACGCCAAACGCGACGAGCGAACCGTCCGGCCCTACAGTCACACCGGGTAAGGTCGCGGCGACCGCCGTGAGATCGCCCGCATCTGCCGCCGGAATTGCCGCTGTGAGTCTGCTCGGACCGGCCTGTGAGGCCGCGGGATCATCGATGCGGCCGAAGTCTGGAATGACTCGGGGCCGTGTGGCCGTCGTACGGACGCCCGCGAGTGTCGTCGCCTGCCGGACGAGGCGGATATCGACGACAATCGGGCCGGAAGGCGGCCGCTGGACGCGCCGCCGGAACGTTCGGTAGCCGAGCTCCGCCGCATAGACGAGGTAATCGCCCGTTCCCGGATCGAACCGCAGCTCATACCGTCCTGCCGAATCCGTGACCGCGCGACGCACGGTCAGATCGGGCGCCATCGTGGCGATCACTGTCACGCCGGGCATCACGCGGCCGCTGTCGTTCGAGACGGTACCGCGAATCACGTCGGCTTGCTGCGCGTAGAGGGCGCGCACGCCGAGCGGGTTCGCGATCAAGCACCCGGCGAGGACGCCGATTGTCGCCGTGCAATGACGGATCGCTAAACGGCGCCGGCGCCCGGTGTGCGATCGCTGCTCGAGATGCTCGTGCAGACTCACGTTACCGATCTACGAATTCATGAGCTGGACGTCAACTGGCGGATCTACCTTACTGCGACCGCACCATTTGCACTTCATACGCCGAACTCCGACATTCGGCTTCGAGTCAGCGTTGCAGCGCGCGTTTACGCCGATCGTACGATCGTCGTCAGCTCCGCGCTCACGACGACCGAGCCACCCACCGTCGCCACGCCGCGCGTTCGACAGAGCCCGCGCCGCCAGAGCTTCAGCGTCACGTCGAGCACGATCTCTTCGCCCGCGTGGCTCGGCTGACGGAAGCGCACGCGGTCGGCGCCCATGAAGTACGCGATCGTGCCGGCGTCGCCACCCGCAAGGTCCGGCACCAGCGCGCCGCTCGTCTGCGCCAACGCCTCGAGCACGAGCGTGAATGGAATCACCTCGCGCGGCTCGGCGCCCATCCACCACTCGCCGCTCGTGATGCGCTTGGTGCCGATCACGTGGCGGCCCGGCTCGATCACGTCGATGCGATCGACGAGCAGGAACGGATACCGGTGCGGCAGCAGCGACTCGAGCGCCTGCGCGTCGTAGGCGCGAACGCTCACGCGACGAACGTGGTCCAGGGTTGATCGTTTCCGAACACGTCGACTCTCCTGCTGTGGCGGTACACGTCGTAATATCTCACCATGACGACGAGACGCGATTTTCTCAAGGCGACCGTTGCGACGAGCGGTGCGCTCCTCGCCGGCGTGATCCCGGCGCTCGACCGCACAGCCATGGCCGCCGATCGCAGTGCGCCGGTGCCGATGGACATCCTCGTGCTCGGCGGCACGGGCTTCATCGGACCGCACCTCGTGCGCCACGCGGTCGCGCGCGGACACCGCGTCACCATCTTCACGCGCGGCAGACACCAGGCGGATCTCCCCGACGGCGTCACGCATCTGATCGGCGACCGCAATGGCCAGCTCGGCGCGCTCGAAGGCAAGCGCTGGGACGCGGTCATCGACGACTCGGCCACCAATCCCGAGTGGGTGCGACAGTCGGCGACGCTGCTCCGCGACGCGGCCGGCACGTATCTGTTCACGTCGTCGACCGGCGTGTACTACCCGTATCTCACGCGCGCCATCGACGAGTCGTCG
>JAICJQ010000131.1 GCA_025928335.1 Gemmatimonadaceae bacterium | reverse complement strand
GACGAGCCCCAGCGAGCTCTGACCGCGGCGGATGAGCCATTGGCGAATCAACGTATCAACCGGCGTCGCGACGTCGATCGTCGGTGCGCCTGTGTCGAATAAGAGCGCGCGATCACGCCCGAAGATCAGATAGAGAAACGGCTTCTCGTAGTTCGTGCACGCCGGCTGTCGTAGAATGAAGAAGTCAGAATTGTACGCCGCGACACGGAACGCCGGCCGGCGGCCGCAATCAGCGCTGCCCGCGTACCATTTATCAGGAAGCCGACCGCTCTCCACGCCATTCAAGCCGCCGCGATTGTGGTTGCATGCGACCGCGCTCGCGACGACGACCAGACCGACGATGCTCGAAGCGCGCACGACTAGTGCCGTTTGCCGTCGTCCGGATGGCACGCCTGATCGACCACTACCGCGCTCGCCAGGATCAACACCGCATCCTCACCCGGCGCGATCTCGATGCCATAGGTATCCGTCCAGGCGAACCATTGCTTCGACACCGTTGCCACGGTCCGATCGCCGCGCCGAAAGGTGTATTCGTGATCCGTAAAGTTGCCCTCGGCTTCGAGATCATCCGGGCCGGGGACGTCGACGGTAAATCGGTGGTGGAATGGGGCGAACAACGCCTTCTTCACGACGGCGACGACCGCGCCGCTCCGCGAGATCTCGTACGTCTTCCCCCACGACAACACCTTCTGCTTGATGAACGCCAGTTCGTTACCCTGGAGATCCTGGAACGACAGCTGATCGCCGATGCTGAACGCCTTGCCATCAACGAAGTAGACGTCTCGCTCGTTCTCGTCCTTGATGTAGAAATCATCGCCCCACGAGAGGAGCCTCTGTTTGAGCACGTAGCGCATATGCCGTGGAAGCTATCGGGGTGACGGTCCTGAGATCTTCTTTTGCGTCGCGGTCGCCGCGGCCCGTTCGGCGTCGTTGGCTCGCGGGTTGAGCTCTAGCGACTTGCGATACGACGCCATCGCGGACGCGGTGTCGCCGCCCGCGCGCTGCGCGTCGCCGAGCCGGTCGAAGGCGCGATACGATTTCGGAAAGAGCGTCGCCGCCAGCGTCTGAATCGCGACGGCATCCGCGATGCGCTGTCGTCGCAGCCGGTCGTCGCCGAGCGTCACGATGGCTCCCTCCGCGACATCGAGATCGGCGAGTTTGCCGGCGTCGCGCCACGCGGTGACGAGCGCTTCAACCTCGGCCCCGCTACGGCCGGCGTCGAGCGAGTCGCGCATAACGGCGGCCAGCGTGACGCGAATCGGTGCAGTCAGGATCAACTTGTCGCCGCGCGGGCTGACGACGTAGGCGCCGACGTTGCGCAGGCCGGGGTCGTTGAATGTCGCCACCGCACGCCATGTCGTATCGGAGAGCGTTCGCGCATAGAGCGTCGACCCTTTTGCCATGAGAATTGTTGAGTGGCCGGGTACCCAGGCGTGAACGGTCCGGCCGACGACCGTCGAGCCAATCGTCGTCGTTTGCCGCGTCCCCAGATCGATCCGGCGAATCACGTTGTGCCCGTCCGCCGAGTCGATGCGCACGTAGCTGAGCGCCCGCTCGCCCGGAATGCGCTGCGCCGGTAACGCGGGTAGTCCGCTGTCGACGTCCGCGATCGCGCCCGTTTTCGCGTTGAAGAGCGCGAGTGTGAAGGTCTTCGACTTCGGGCGCGTCAGCGCGTAGTCGCCGGTCGACAGCGGCGTGTAGTAGCCCGTCGTGTCCGGACCGGGCAGCACTCCGCGGAGCGGCGTACCATTCGCCGCGTACACCCAAACTCCGTACTCCTTGAACAGCGTTGCGAATTTCCACCGAACGGCGACGTACTCACCGCGGTCATTGACCGTCGGAGAGTTCTCGTTTTCCGCGGTGTGCGTGACGCGTGTCTCTTTCTTCGTCGCCAGGTCGATGCGATAGATGTCGCTCGACGCCCCGGCGACCGTATCGCGAATCGCGCTGAACACGATCGCGCGTCCATCCGGCGAGAACGATGGTTGGCTGTTCGTGCCGTCGTCGTGGGTCAGCTTGACCGGCGTACCAACCGTCAAGTGATTGCCGGTCCAATGCAAATCGACGAGCCAGAGGTTGCTCGGGTTCTGATTCTGGGCATTCGCCGCGGACGACCCTACGGCGGCAATCACGGCCACGGCCACCGCGTTCAGTTTGCGAAGATGTGCTGCCACGACGGATCTCAACGAAGATGAGAGGAGAAAAACTGAGGCGCGCTGCCCGCCTTGGCTAGCCGAGTGCCCGGCTCCGCCTCAGCGTTTCCGCATGGGGCTTGTCGTCGCCGGCATCACCCTCGCGGCTCTCGCGCTTCCGACCGTTCACGGTTTGTACAGAAATGGATACGGGACAACCGACCGGATTGAACGGGAGAGCTACACGACGAACAGCATTGCGAGGAGGTGTGGCGAGAAAGACTCTGCACCGCGCCCGTTCAAAAGACACTTCATCCTGTTATGTCCGTCTAATCCGTCCGTTGTCCCGTATCCATTTTGCACGCCACGTCCATGCGACGAGATGCCATCATGATCGCGATCCGAGCAATCGATCGCTAAACGGGCCGATCCCCTTTCACGGTGACGCGATTTCCCTTTCGCTCATTCGGCCAATAATCCCAGATGGCCATGTGCTGCGTGCAGCGATTGTCCCACATCGCCACGTCGTTGAGCCGCCAGCTGAACCGTGTCTGATACCACGGCGTCTCCGCGTGCTGATATAGGAATTGCAGCACCGCGCGGCTCTCATCCTCGGGGAGGCTCTCGATCCGAGTCGTGAACGTCCGATTGACGAACAGTGACTTCTTGCCCGTTTCGGGATGCGTGCGAATGACGGGATGCACCGCGCTCGGATATTTTTTGCCCGCATCGTTCACACCGCGATCGGCGTACCGGCCGCGATAGAAGTGTTCCGACTCGTGCACGGCGCAGAGTCCGTCGAGATACGCCTTCATCCGCGGCGAGAGATCGTCGTACGCCGCGTACATGTTGGAGAACAGTGTATCGCCGCCACTCGGCGGCAGCAGTTGAATCTGAAGGATCGTTCCGAGCGGCGGCTCCGCGTCACACGAGACGTCGGAGTGCCACTGCTCACCGTTGGCGAGCTTCGAATCCTTGTGCGCGTGGATGACGAAGACGGGCGGATAGCCCTCGAGATGCGGCGCGGCCGGATGAATGTGCAGCTCGCCGAATCGTTGCCCAAACGCCACTTGCTGCTCGGGCGTCATCGGGCCCTTCTGATCGCGGAAAAAAATCACGAGGTGCTGCAAGAAGGCGTCGTGCACCTCCGCGAACTGCTCGTCCGACACGGGCTGCGTGAGATCGACGCCGCGGATCTCGGCGCCGATCACCGGCGAGCATGGCTTGACCTCGATTGTCCGATACGCCACGACGCGAGACTCAGCGCTGCTGTCCAGTCGCCTTCTGCGCGGCGACTTTCGCTTTTCTCGCCGCGACGAGCGAATCGAATTCGGCCTGTTCGAGATAGGTCACGTCGATCCAGTTGTGCGCCATCTCGTCGACCGTGCGATCGCCCCAACCGACCCACTGGTTCGGATCAGGATTGTTCGGATTCCCCGCGGTGTTGTCGTGCCAGGCGGTGAAGGCGAGCGTCGTTCCCTTCGGCAGCAGCGGCGCCGCTTCGTCGGCGTAGATGTAGTTGACGTGCCAGTTCCACTGGAAGTTCTTCACCTGGCTGATCGTTTCCTTGTGGCCGTCAGGATAGATCGCCTCGAGCGCCATCGCCGTCCCGCGCATGTGCATGTGCGGCTGAAAATTTTCGAGTCGCGCCGGCGCCTGCAGTACGTAGAAGTTTTGCGTGATCGTCTTCTCGTTCGGCGGGATATCGAGGTCCGAATTGCGCGCGACGTTGAACATCGTCAGCACCGTCCGGTGCTTCGGCACGTAACCCTTCGGATAGAAATACACGGCCAGCTCGACTTGGCTGTCCTTGTACTCTTGTCCGATCGCGTGGTAGTGCACTTCCCAACGAATCTTCGAGCCGGGGAGCATCAACTTTCCGGCGTCGGGCGCGAACACCTGGCCGGTCTTGCCGACCGCCCATTCCATGAACAATCCGGCATTCATCTGGTGATCGTGCGCCGAGCTGGCGAGGCCCGTCACTTCCGGCTCATCCTGCAGCAGATAGGCGAGCACGTGGTGCACGACTTTGCGATCCTGCACGTGCACCGGCTTGATCTCGATCGCGCGAACCCAGCGGGGTTCGGTGATTCCTGTCTCGACCGTCGGACGGAACCACTTGTCCTGCGTGTGCGCGGCGAGCGTGTACGGCGTCGACTTGACGATCAGGTCCGGCTGCGCCCCGAACTTGTCGGCCAGCTGCCAACGATTCGGATCGGCGAACTTGCGCGGCGGCGGCTCATCGGCCGGGTTGCCCTGCGGCGTCCCGTCGTCGACCCAATTCATGATTGTCTGAATCTGGTCGTCGGTCAGACTGCGGTCGTTCTTGAACTGCTGTATGCCGACGGTCTTGTCGATGTGCCAGGGCGGCATCAGCCGCTGCGAGACCTTTTGCTTGATCTCATCGGCGGCCCCCACGGCGTCTTGATACGTAAGGAGGGACATCGGCGCGATCGACCCGGGCTGGTGACACTCCTGGCACTTCGCCTGGAGGATCGGCGCGACGTCCTTCGAGTACGTCACCGCGCGATGCGTCGTCGCCGCCGCGATCGGCGTCCGATGGATGGCCAAGGGAAGGGCGACCGCGACAACGGCGGCGCCAACTAGAGTCGCTGCGTAGGGCCTCACGGGGTCACCCTCACTTTGACGAAAGCGTTCGTCCAGCAACACTGCGAATGGCCCGCGGCGGTCATATCGGAGTCCGTCGCGCGTACCCGAATGATATAGTCACCGGGCTTCGAGAAGGTGGCGGTCGTGCTCGCTGAGCCGCCCTTCGGGGTCAGTCTCGACGACGCCGGCGCGAACGTCACCGGCGACGGCCCCTGGTGCGTGAACCAGGTCAGGACGACCGGCGACCCGCCGCGTACAGTCGCACTCGCACCGTCATCCTTCGCGACGACGTCGATTGCCAGTGGCTTACCAACCGTCGCCGTCCGCTCGACCGTCGTGCCGGCCGGACCACGCGCCTCCGGACCGTTTCCACCGATCGTCAGCACGGGAGGGGTATTGTTCGAACCCGCCTCGCCTTCCAATGCGTCGATCTGCCATTCTTCGCGAAGACTTCCCGGAATCGCGAAGGTTTTGCCCTGCATCCTTACGGTCCACACGACCTTCTGCTTGTCACCAAAGTCCGCCGGAACCTTGACCGCAAACACGCCCCAATGGCGCCGCGGATAGAAGTAGGTCGGCTGGCCCTGATCCTGGTTCCCCGGACTGATGAAATTGTCCGCGCCTACAGGGATGTTGAGGACTTCAGTGGCGTTCCGATTGTAGTAGCCGAACGACAGGCTGAACGTCCCGTCCGCGTTCTTGTACCAACCCTCGAAAGCGGGCGTTGCCGTTTGTCCGCTCGGCGATAGCGGGGCGAGCGGGGTCTGCGCCTTGGCTGCGACCGGACCGACAAGCAGCATTGCCAAACCACATATCCGTAGGAACCGCACAGTCAACATCCAGTCTCCGTCGCGGTGAAGACGACCATTTCGAGCGCGTCAACATGCGGTCACTGAGGCGGGTAGGGCAAGAGCGTTCGGGCGGTTAAATGGACCACTCGCACGCGCCAACGGCGTATTCCCGTTCGGCTCCCCTGCCGCCATCATTCGTCCTCCTCAACCGACAACAGCGTGCTCTCCCTCTCCCCTTCACGGCTCATCGCGGTCCTCGCCGCTGGTAGCGTGACGTTCCTCTCGGCTCAAGGCGCCGCGCAGAACCCGTCCAAGCCGTTCACCACCGCACGCGGCGAGTGGCCGAGTTACACCGGCGACACGCGCGGCTCCCGTTATTCTCCGCTCGACCAGATCTCGGCGGCCAACTTCAGCACCCTTGAAGTAGCCTGGCGCTTCAAGACCGACTCGCTCGGTCCGCGCCCCGAGTTCAAGCTCGAGAGCACGCCGCTGATGGTCGGCGGCACGTTGTACACGACGGCCGGCACCGGTCGGGCCGTCGTCGCCCTCGACGCCGCCACCGGCGCGCTCAAATGGACGCACAAGGAAGAGGAAGGGCCGCGTGGAGCGGCAGCGCCGCGACAACTGTCCGGTCGGGGGCTCGCCTACTGGACCGACGGTCGCGATGAGCGAATTCTCTACGTCACTCCAGGCTACCGCCTTCTCGCGCTCGACGCGAAGACGGGCAATCCCGTCTCGTCGTTCGGTACGAACGGCGCTGTCGATCTCAAGGCGGACATCGATCAGGAAATCCTCCCCGACATCACCACGGGCGAGATCGGCTTCCAGGGCGCGCCGGTCGTCGGGCGCGACGTCGTCGTCATCGGCGCCGCGTTCCGCGAAGGCACCGCGCCGAAGAGCAAAACGAACAACAAAGGCTATATCCGCGGCTTCGACGTCCGCACCGGCAAGCGTCTCTGGACCTTTCACACGATTCCAAGAAAAGGCGAGCCGGGATATGACACCTGGCAGAACGGGTCGGCCGAGTACACGGGCAATACCGGCGTGTGGAGTCAGGTCACGATCGATGAAGAACTCGGACTCGTCTACCTCCCCGTCGAATCGCCAACGGGCGATTACTACGGCGGCCATCGCCCCGGCAACGATCTCTACGGTGAGAGCCTCGTCTGCCTCGATCTCAAGACGGGCGCGAAGAAGTGGCATTACCAGCTCGTACACCATCCGATCTGGGACTTCGACATCCCTGCCGCACCGATTCTCGCCGACATCACGGTAGACGGCAGGGCGATCAAAGCCGTCGCTCAGCCGACGAAGCAGGGTCTCCTCTACGTGTTCGATCGCGTCACCGGGAAGCCAGTCTGGCCGATCGAGGAGAAGCCGGTCGAGAAAGGCGAAGTCCCCGGCGAATGGTATTCGCCGACCCAGCCGATGCCGACGAAGCCCGCCGCGTACGCGAAGAACGGCACTTCGCTCGACGACCTGATCGACTTCACGCCGGACCTGCACGCGCAAGCGGTTCAAGTTGCATCGCGCTACAAGCTCGGCCCGATCTTCACACCGCCTGTCGTCAGCAAAGCGGAGGGTCCACTCGGGACGCTCGCTCGCGGCCCGACGAACGGCGGATCGAACTGGCCCGGCGGCGCGTTCGATCCGGAGACGCACACCTTCTACGTCGCGTCATCCAACGCCGCGCCGGTCGTGCTCGGACTCGTCCAGCCGAGCAAGGAGAGGTCCGACATGGATTGGATCGCGGGCAGCGCCGCGCCCGCGGGCCGCGGCGGTGGACTCGGCGGCGGCGGACTCTCGGTGCAAGGGCTGTCGATCTTCAAGCCGCCCTATGGAACGATCACGGCGATCAATCTCGATAAGGGAGACATCACCTGGCAGGTACCCCACGGCGAGACGCCGGACGCGGTCCGCAACAATGAGGCACTCAAAGGGCTCTCCATTCCCCGCACCGGCCAGGCGGGCTTCACCGTCGGCACACTCGTCACGAAGACGCTCGTCATCGCCGGCGACCCACAGGTGACGACGCTGACCACTCGTCCGCGCGGCGCGATGCTACGCGCCTACGACAAGAAAACAGGCAGCGAAGTGGGTTCGGTGCTGCTCCCTGCTCCGATCAGCGCGTCACCACTGACGTACTCGGTCGGCGGAAAGCAATACGTCGTCGTCGCCGTGAGTGGCGGGCCGTATTCCGGCGAATTCATCGCGCTGCGTCTCCCGACCGCGGGGCCGCAGTGAAGCTCGGCGGCTCGGCGACTGGGCGGATCGGCGACTCGGCGACGACTCGGCGTGGCAGGGCTCGCGCGCACCACAGACTGCTCGCGATGCTCGCTGCAGTCTTGGCGGTGAGTGTGGGGGCATCGAGAGCACACGAACGCCCGGCGACCCGCACGGTTTGGGACAGTGTGTTCTCCATCGCGCAGGCGGCACGGGGCGAATCGGCTTATGCCAAGGGCTGCGCCCGCTGTCACGGCGCCGCCCTCACCGGCGGCGACCAATCACCGCCGCTCGCCGGTTCGGCGTTTTTAGGAAACTGGAATGGCCAGTCGCTGATCGATCTGCATCAGCGAATCAAGACGACGATGCCGTCGGACAGCATCGGCATCTACGACGCGAAGTTCGTCACCGACGTCATCGCCTTCATGCTCAAGGCCAACGGCTTCCCGGCCGGTGACGCCGACCTGCCGAGCGACGACGCCACGCTGAAAGACATCGCGATTCGCACCAGCCGTCCGACGCCGCCGCAGTAGCCGAGCCGCCGAGCCGCCGAGCCGCCGAGCCTACGACTTGAACGTCGTCGACATCACTCGTCGCTTCAGGTCGATGAATCTTGGATCGTCCTTCACGTTCTTGAACCACGGACAGTCCCAGTTCAGAAACCAGCGTAGGCTCGCCGTCTTCTTTCGAAAGGACGTTTCGAGCCATTGCATCGTGTGATCGGCATCGCCGAGCGCGGCGTACCCGATTGCGATGAACATCGGTTCGACCCACTGCCGGCGCTCGAGCGCCTCAACCTCGTGAATCACGTCGAGCGCTTCGCCGCGCCGACCCATGCGCGCGTATGTCACGGCGAGACCGACCGTCGGGTGGCCCGAGTTCTTTTCGAACCGGCGAAACTCGGCGGCCGCTTCATCCAATCGGCCCAGTTCGCGAAGCGCGATGCCACGGGTCGTTTCCCAGATGACCACGGTAGAGTCGAGCGCGGTAGCGACCGAGTCTGCGACGAGCGCTTCGGTATATCGTCCGCCCCAGGCCAGCGCCTCGGCCTTCAGGCGATTTGCCAGGGGTGACAGCGGATCGATTTTGAGCAGCCGGTCTGCGAGGGCGACCGAACGGCTCGTCTCGCCCGCGAGGTAGGAGAACAGTCCGTACATGAACAGCGCGTCGGTCGAATTGGGGTTCATCTCCAGCGCGTGCTCCATCTCGGCCTGCCCGGCGGCGAAATTCCATGTCGTTGCCGCGACCTCGTACCCGTGCAGCGCGCGCGCTTCGGCGAGGAGACTGTCACTGTCCACCGCGCGCTGGGCCGCGGCGAGCGACAGCAGGTGGTACTCGTGCGAGGGCATGTAGACATCGGCGAGGATGTCGTACACGAACGCGATGCCCGCGTGGGCCTGCGCGTAATTGGCGTCCAGCTTGATCGCGTCCTGAAAGTATTCCAGTGCTTTGTTGAGACCTTCCGGCGTCACTTTGTTCTTCTCGAACACGCCGCGCAGGTAGAGATCATGCGCCTGCGGATTCGTCGTTCGGCCGGCGCGCGACATCGCGACAGCGGTCGGCGACAGCACAACGCGCATCTCGCCCGCGATCGCGCCCGTGATCTCGTCCTGCATCGCGAAGTTGTCCTTGCTCTCGCGATCGTAGGTGTTCGACCAGAGCAGCTTGCCGTCCGGCCGGCTCAGCTGCATCTGCAGCCGAATGCGTCCCACTCCGGGTTGCAGCTTGCCGGTGAGCAACATGTGGACGCCGAGTTGTCGTGCGATCTCGGCCGGGGTGGTCTGCGTTCCCTTGAAGCGGAACGTCGACAGATCTCCGGACACCTGAAGGCCTGGCATCTTCTTGAGCGCGTTCGCGAGCTCGCCGGTCATGCCGTCGGCGAGATACTGTGTCGTCGAATCACCGCCCAGGTTTTCGATCGGCAGCACCGCGAGCGTCATCTCGCCAGGCGCCTCGCCCGCACGCCCGCGCCGAGCGACCCAAACACCCAGGATGACGATCAGCGCGACGACGATCGCCGCCGCCACGGCTCGGGCGCGTGGCGCCCGCCAGGCCGGACGCTCCGAATTCCGCGCAGAGCCCGAAATGAACGGCGCGGCAGCGGAGTCGAGCGCGCCTAACAATTCGGTCGCCGACGCTGGGCGTTGCTCGGGGTCCTTCGCCAGCGAACGCATGACGACGTCCGCGATCGCCGGCGGAATCGATGGATTCCTCCCCGCCAGCGCCGCTGGTGATTCCGCGAGATGCGCAGCGACGAGCTGCGCGGCCGTCGTCCGTCCGGCGAATGGGTGTGCGCCGGTGAGCAGCTCGTACGCGATGACGCCCCAGGCGTAGATGTCAGCGCGCAGATCCACCGCGGAGCCCACGGCTTGCTCTGGCGCCATGTACGCCGGCGTGCCGATCGAGCTTCCCGCCGACGTCAGTGTCGTCGCCGAGCCGGGGCTTCCGTCCTCCGTGCGCGACGCCGTCAGCGCCTTGGCGATGCCGAAGTCGATCACCATCGCCGTCCCGCCGGAGAGGAGGACGTTCTCCGGCTTTATATCGCGATGGACAACCCCGTGATCGTGCGCGTACGCGAGCGCCTTCGCGATGTCCCGCAATACGTGCAGCGCTTCGCTCGCCGGCACCGCGCCCTTGTCGATTCGCGCGCGAAGCGACGCGCCGTCCACGAACGGCATCGTGTAGTACGGAACGCCGGCCGCCATACCGGCGTTCAGCAGCGGGACGATGTTCGCCTGCTGAAGCCTTGCCGCCAGCTTCACCTCGCGAGTGAATCGGTCGGCGGAAAGTCCCTCGGCGAGCTCCGGAGCAATGATCTTCACGACCACGGCTCGGCCGAGTGCCGTCTCCGTGGCGAGGAAGACCCTCGACATGCCGCCGCCGCCGAGCTCGCGCTCGAGCGTGTAGCTGTCGCCCAGCGTCGACTGGAGTTGCTCCTTGATCGACTGCGTCATGCGCTGAAACCGATGGCTCGCGACGTCGCGGATCGGCTACCCACGGTCGCTACGCTTACTTCGCCGACGCCGGGAACGCCGGAAGCTTCGCGACGTCGCGCTCGTCGTGCTGAATGACGACCGTCGCCTTGAGATTCGCCGCGATCTTCTTGAACCGTTCGAGCGACGCGACCGTCTCGGCGCGATTCGCGTTGAAGGTCGGCACGCCGTTGCTTTCGTAATTCTCGCGGAAGTGCGCGAGGTCGCCCGTAAGCAGCACGTTGCCCATGTCCTTGAGACGCACGAGCAAACTGTGATGGCCGGGCGTATGTCCGGGCGTATCGAGCATGACGACGCTCCCGTCGCTGAAGATGTCTTTGTCGCCGGTCACTGGCTCGACCTTGCCTTCTCCGCTCGTCCATTGTTTGAACGGCGCGCTGAGCTGTGCCTGTTGCTTCGGATCGGTGACGACGTCCCAATCACGCTTACCGATGAGCAGCGTCGCCTGCGGGAACTGGCTCGCTTGTCCCGTGTGGTCGCCGTGGTAGTGGCTGATGCCGACGTACTTCACCTGCGACGGCGTCACCTTGAGCTGGCCGAGAAGGTCGACCAGCGATTGCTTTGGCGCCGTCGGCGTGTTGCCCGTGGGATAGCCCGTATCCCAGATGAGATACTCGTCGTTGTGCTTGACGAGATAACAGCTCGCCGTGAGCTGCACCTTGAACCCGCTGAAGCCGTAGGTGTCGGAGAACCGCTGCCCAACGTCAGTCGGCGCGGTATTCGTCCCGCATTGGAGCCGGGTGATGGTGACAGCAGCTGGAACTTGTGCGCCGGCAACTGACGCAACGCACAGCGCCGCGCCGCTAGCGATGAATCGGACGTTTCTCATGAGCATTTGGGACGCCGGTCATTGAGTGAAAATGATGTGCATGGGGTCAGACCCCGTTTGCGAATTTGGGACGCCGGTCATTGAGTGAAAATGATGTGCATGGGGTCAGACCCCGTTTGCGAACGGGGCCTTGCGGCGAGAGGATGGCGCGGGAATATGGGGTGCCGGAACCACCGGCGCGAGGAACGCGTTAGCGGACCGTAAGGTCGATTCGGTGTCGCCTATGCCCATGCGCCGCCGTAGGACCCTACTTCGCCCGCGCGTTCAGCCGCGGCCGGGCGGGTGCGTTCGCGAGATCCCAGCTCGTCTGATACACGAGGCGCGCGACGCGCTCCATCTTCGGGTAGTTGATTCGGTCGGGCGTGTCGCTGACGAGGTGGTAGTCCGGGTGCAGCCCCGTGTGGAACCAGATCGCCGGAACGCCGTGTTGCAAGAAAGGCCAACTGTCACTGCGACGCAGAAGCTGTGAGACATTGTTGTCGTAGTTCTTTTTTAGCGTGAGCTTGTACGCGGCGTTCGCGCGCTCGACGCTTCTCGTCAAATCGGCGCTGCGGCTCCAGCCGAGGAGCGTCACGCTATTGGCGTTCGATTCCGCGGTCTGCTCGGGAAGTCCGCGGAATCGCGCGCCGCCGTTCGACGGGACCTCCTCGTTCCGGCCGATCATGTCCATGTTGAGCATTGCCGCAACCTTCTCCAGCGGAATGCTCGGCGCTTCCGTGAAGCCCCACGATCCCATCAGCGGCCCGCGCTCCTCGGAGTTGAACGACGCAAAAAGCACCGAGCGCTTCGGTCGTTGACCCGACGCCGCGGCCTTCGCGTACGCCTCGGCGATCGCCAGCAGCGCCACCGCGCCCGACCCATTGTCGTCGGCGCCATGGAACACCGAGTCACCGATCGCTCCGTTGTGATCCGGGTGCGCGCTGATCACGATCCATTCGTTCCTGAGCGCCGGATCGCTTCCCTCGATCGCCGCGAGCACGTTGCGATCGGGAATGCGGTTTCTCGTCACCGCCGCCGTCACCCGCAGGCGTACGTTCGGAATCGTCACCGGCGACATGCCGCTCGTCGATTCGGACTCGCGCGCGAGCTCGGCGAGCGATTTTCCGCTCGCGCGCACGAGACTGTCCGCGAGCGGTATCGAGATCTGTCCCATGGGAATCGTCAGCTTTTCGGCCCACGCCGCGAGCGTGTAGGGCAGGAGATGCGGCGGCTGGGCGGGCCAATACGTGCGTTCGGCGGCTTCGAAGGTCCGGTTGCCAGCGTGGTTCTGCACATCGGTGACCACGAGAACGGCAGCCGCGCCCTTCGCCTGCGCGGCGAGGGCCTTTTTAAGTGGGTTAGAGAACTCTGACGTCACGACGCCGTCGAACGTGCTGGTACTGTCCATCTCACCCG
>JAICJQ010000206.1 GCA_025928335.1 Gemmatimonadaceae bacterium | reverse complement strand
GGGCATCAAGGGCAAGTACGTGAAGCTCGAGGAGACGATTTCGTCCGTCGAGCGCCTCGTTGCCGGCGAGTTCGACAACCTTCCCGAGCAGGCGTTCTTCATGTCGGGCGGCATCGATGATGTCGTCGAGAACGCGAAGAAGCTCCAGGCCTAAGCGATGCTCACGGTTTCGGTGATCTCGCCCGAGGCGGTGTTGTACGAGGGGACGACCGATTCAGTGGTCGCCCCCGCGTTCGACGGTGAAGTCGGCATTCTGACCGGTCACGCCCCGATGATGGCGCTGCTCGGGAAGGGCGTCTTACGGCTCGGCGGCGGGACGGGTCAGCGATTCAACGTCGACGGCGGTTTTTTGCAGGTGGCCGACAACGTCGTTCGCGTGGTGACGGAGAAAGCTTCCGCCGTCTGAGTCCGTCGTCGCACGGCCCTTGCTCGTTGCACTGGCGCACCCATCCGGTGGGACGCCAGATGTACGACGCTTCATTCGACGGTATTCAGTTAGAAGGGAATCGCGCCCAGAGATGGCTCTGGGCGCTTCGCGTTGCGGCGATCGCGGCCGTCTTGATGGCGACCTCGAGCGCTGCCCAAATCCCCGGCACGCCGACCCTCCAGAATGCGTTCGTCGCCCCCGGGGGGGTCGTCGCGCTCGACTACGGCGGCGCGACGGGCAGCCAGACCTATGCGGCGGCACTGTCCTATGTACCGAGCTCGGCCAAGCTGCTATTCGCCGGCGGCTACGGCTGGCGAAACGGATCGGGGACAAGGCAGAACGGCGTGTATGGGCTGCGCTTGGCGTTCCCGTTTGGTGCTCCCAAGGGGAGCTTCGGCTTTGCTGCATTCGCGGGCGTCGGCGGTGGGCCGCAGACGACCATTCGCGATACGCTCTCGAACACGACCGAGGTGCCGATCGGTCTTTCCGTCGGGTGGCGCCGGTTCTTCGGCGGCGCGCAGGGGTTCTCGATCTACGCCACGCCGAACTACGTCTTCTATTCCGGCGGTACGGCGAACGGCAATCTCATGCGAGTCGGCATCGGCAGCGACATCGGGATCAGCCCCGCGCTTGGACTCTCGCTCGGCGCCGAGTTCGGTGGAACGCGGCAGGCAGCGCTCGGCGGCCCGAGCGGTGTAGTATACGGCGTGGGTGTTTCCTATGTGTTTAGGCGGCGGTAGGTGGCTTGTGAATTGCCTTTCGCTAGCCGGTAACGCGCCTTCCAGTGCGCGAGACACCGAGCAACCTGGACAGGGCAATGACACAAGCTAAAAATCCACCGATTCTGGTGGTCGACGATAACCCCGATAACGCCGAGATCATCCGACAATATTTGGAGATCCGAGGATATCCGACCACAGTCGCGCACAGCGGCGACGAAGCGCTGGCGCTGTTCGAGACCGTCTGTCCCGCGGTCGTTCTACTCGACGTGATGATGCCCGGCCGCGACGGCTGGGAGGTTTGTCGCGTCATGAAGCAGCACCCGAAACTGGGTCGAACGGTTCGGATCGTAATGGTCACTGCACTCGACGAGCTGCGCGACAAGCACGAAGCGCTGCAGACGGGTGCCGACGATTACGTCGAAAAACCGTTCGATCTTCCGACACTCGCCACCACGGTCGAGCGCAACCTGCAGGTACGGCGCGCAAAGGCGTCGTGAGCCGTACGGCGAGCTGACGGTGAGCGAGTCCATTCTGCTCACGGACATCAGCCCGGACACGCTGAGCGACGCGGTTCAGCTGCTCGACGGCTGGGAGGTGAAGCAGGTTCCGGCGGAACAACTGGCGCGCGCAGTGGGCGGCGGCGTCGATAGTGGCATTCGTGCCGTACTGATCGAGTCCGAGGATCCGTCGATCCTTCGCACGACGATCGAGCGCGCGCATACCGTTGGTATTCCCGTGGTTGTCGCCTGCGCCGACGACATCGCGCGCCGGCGCGCCGTCGAGCTCAAGGCCGAAGAATGGTATCGTTGTCCACCGACGGCCGAGGAGGTGGCGCAACGCGTTCGCGCGGCCGTCGGCCGCGGCGTTCCGCACTTCGGCACGATGGACGATCGCGTCGAGCGCGTCGAGTACGAGCAACTGCTTCACGACTCGCTCACCGGTCTCCCGACGCTTCCGGTGATGATCGAGCAGTGTCGCTCGCTGTTCAAGGAGCGGGGCGAGCTGGTCGTGTTGTATCTGAACTTCGTGCGGTACTCGAAGATCGAAGAGATTTATGGGTGGGAAAAGCTCGACGCCGTTCTCGAGACGACGGCGGCGGCCGTGCGCGATTTCCTCGAGGACACGGCGCTGAGCACATCGCGGCTCATGGTGAGCTTCACGAACGATGACGATTTCATCTTTTTTCACGTGCCGGCGACGGGCGTCGCGGCGGCGTCGGAGAACGAGATCACCGACATCGTGACCCGTCTGCAGCGCCACGTGGGCGGCCTGATCGAGGCGCAGCACGGAGAAGACATCGCGGCGTTGTTCGACATCTACGTCGGGCGCGCCCACGTCTACTACAATCCGAAGATCCGACTCGAGCGGCTCATCTACCGCGGCATCCGCGAGGCGGCGAACGCGTCGCGCTCGATCGAGACGCGCGAGCGCGCCCGGCGCGTGGCCGATCTGCGCACGAGCCTTCGCGACCGCAGCGTGTACGTCGACTATCACCCGATCGTCGTCACCGAGACGCGAGAGATCTTCGGCTACGAAGCGCTCGCGCGCGGCGTGATGCGCAGTCTTCGCAGCCCTGAAGTGATGTTCGACGTCGCAGCCGAGGCGGACCTCGTCTGGGAGCTGAGTCGTCTATGCCGGAGCCGCGCCATCGAAGGAATCGAGACGCGCCTGCGCCCCAACGAGCTGCTCTTTCTGAACGTGGATCCGCACGATTTCAATGATCCCGCGTTCAACGAGCACGAGGTCAAGTACCCCAAACGAGTCGTCATCGAGATCACCGAGCGCACGGCGATCAAGGACTATCCAAAGTTCCGCGAGCGGTTGAAGAGTTTCCGCGAAAAGGGCTTTCGCTTCGCCGTCGACGACGCCGGCAGTGGGTACGCGGGCCTTGGCTCGATCGCCAACCTCGAGCCGGACTTCATCAAGCTCGACATCTCGCTGATCAACGCGATCGATACGAACTTTCTAAAACAGAATCTCGTCGAAACGATGGTCCGGTTCGCCAATGATCACGGGGCGAAGGTGATCGCCGAAGGCGTCGAACACGCCGAAGAGTTCAATACCGTGCGCGAGCTCGGTGTGCACCTGGTGCAAGGCTTCTTCCTGCACCGACCGTCGACGCTGCCTGTGTCGTCACCGGCGAAATCGTTGGTGGGGAACTGACGGTTTCGGCGTGATGTGCTTCGCCGGGCGTGGCGGGGCGTCGTTGAGTTGAAGTCCTCGATTAGTCAAAACTCCTTGAGGAATGGGGGCCGCGTTAGCCCGCGATTTCCCATCCTCTCGAATCCAAACCAAACCGGATCTCCACACCGCCGCACGACTGCGAGCCCACGGACAGCTATCGGAGCAATCTCCCGACGAGCTCGAACGATCGCTCGGCCGCGCCGACGCCGCTTCGCACGAGAGCGCGAGCGTAATTGCCCGCCTCGCGACGCGCCGATGTGTCCGATGTCCAGCCACGCAGACGCTTCGCCAAATCAGATGCGTTGACGACCGCCGCGCCGCCGCCGCGTTGCGCGAGGAGTGCCGCGTCGCGGCTGTTGTCATGGCGCGGACCAAAGAGCACCGGCGCACCGAAGGACGCCGGCTCGAGCACGGAATGCAACCCCGCCGAGTGAAAGCCGCCGCCGACGAATGCAAAATCGGCGATCGAGTACAGGTCGCCGAGCACGCCCAGCCGGTCCACGAGTACGACATCGGCAGTGCCGGGAAGGGGCTCAGGATCGTCGATCCGCGCGAGTGACAGCTTGGAGCCGCGCGCCCACTCGACGATGTTCGCGACATGCTGCGCCGTAGGTTCGTGCGGCGCGATGACCATTCGAATGTCGACTCGCGCCGATCGCAGGGCGTCGAACGCCGGGAGAAGCACCGCTTCGTCCGCCGGCCAGGTCGAACCCGCGACGAGCGTGAGTCGCGTGCTTCGCAGTCGCTGCAACAACGGACTTTCCCGGTCGACGCGCTGGGCGCGCAGCCACACCTGGTCGTACCGCGTGTCGCCGGTGACGCTGATCGCTTGCGGGCGAACGCCGAGTTGAACCAGTCGATCGGCGTCGGAGTCGTCGATCGCGCCCACGGCCTCGAGCGCGGCGTAGGCGTCGCGGAGAACGACGCCCGCCGTGCGCGATCGCCGCGACGATCCGCGGGCAAGCGTCGCGCTGATCAGGCCGAGTCGAACTCCGCGCGCACGTGCCTCGCGGGTGATCACCGGCCAGACGTCGAGTTTGGAGAAGACGAGCGCGGTGGGCGCGAGGGCATCGAGCGCGGCGCGTGCGTCACCCGGTGTGTCGAACGGAAGATAGTCGCGGAAATCGACATCGAGGCCGCGTGCGAACGACACGGCACTCGGCGAGAAGTGGGTGTACGCGAGCTGCAGCTCCGGTCGTCGCACCCTCGCCAGCTCGAGAACCGGCCGCGCCTGGAGCCCTTCACCGACGGACGGGGCATGCATCCAGAGCAGTGGCCGCTGACGGTCGCGCTCCGTCGATCCCCACCGTCGGTACCGTCCGCGGATTCCCCGACGGGCGCGCAACGCGCGGAACAGCTTCGACTCACTGGGCGGTGCAACGATCGCGGCGCCACGCGCCAACTGCGCGAGCGCACGATAGCCGAGTTGCACCGGGAATTTCACGAGCGGATCAGGGCTTCGGCTTCGCGGCGGCGGTCTTGAGCGCGCTGTCGATGGCGCCGCGCACGTTCGCGTCGGCGCCGGACAGTTTCATGGTTCCAACGATGAAGCTCGGCGTGGAGCTGGCCCCGGTCTGGCGCGCGCGATCGAGGTCGGCCTCGATCAATGGCAGTGTGGCGTGCTTCGACATGCATGACCGCCACGCCGTCATCTCGACATGGTTCTCGTTGGCGAGGGTGTCGAACATCGAGAGCGGGCTCTCGAGCACTTCCCAGATCTTCTGCGTCGCGAACAGGGAATCGTGCATTGGCCAGAACTTGCTCTGTACCGACGCGCACATCGCGGCTTCGGCGGCCGGCAACGCGTGTTGGTGGATGCTGAGTGGCATGTTCAGAAACGCCATGCGAACGCGCCCCGTGTTCACGTAATCCTTCACCAATCCGGCGAAGGCAGCGTCATGCCACTGCTTGCAATAGGGACACTGAAAGTCGCTCGCCATCACGACCCAAACGGAGGCCGCGGAATCGCCGATGATGCGTCCTTTGTCGGCGAGTCGGCTGATCGTGTCCTGTCCAGCCGTTGCGGGGGTTTGAGCGGCGCTGCTGCCCGAGGTTTGTTTGGCGGCCGCGGATTTTGTGGTGTCGCCGGAAGCTTTGGCACCGCCGGAACAGCCGAGGAGCGCGGCCGTGACGATAAGGAGCGCTGACATAGCGCGTGGGGCGAAAGGTCTCATGAGGATGGTGGGGGCTGCGTTGCAGCGGATCCTGGTTGATACGAATCTACCCCGTGACGAGGCGCGCGGCCAAATGCTTGTCACACAACGGTCTGGCGTGCGAATCGATCAGCCCGCAGGAGGCATACGTCTTGCACCCCTGAGGCACGCCGGCCCGTCGCTCGGGCACGAAGACGTTCGTCTACCACTCTTGTTCCATCGATCCACATGACCACCGCGCTCCAGTGGTTCCGCGAAGGCGGGGCCGTCGTGTGGCTCATCGCGCTGGCTGGGCTGATCGGCATTGCGGTCCTCGTCGAGCGCCTCTTCGTCATCCTCTTTCGCGCCAAGAACAACGGCCGCGCATTCATCGAGCGCAACATCAAGCTTGTTCGCGCCGGCAAAGTGGAAGAGGCGATCAAACAGTGCGCCGAGTCGAAGGCCCTGCTCGCGGACATGGGCCTGCTCATCTTGCGCAGTCGCAGTCGCGACGAAGCCGAACTGAGAACGCTCGCGCAGGCAGCCTCGTTCGCGCTCATCCCGATGGTGACGCGGCGCCTTCAGTATCTGTCGACGATGGCGCTGGTCGCGGTCATGCTCGGCGTACTCGGAGCGATGCTGCGCGCGCACGAGGCATTGTCTGCCGCGGGCGCCGGATCACCGGATCCGTTGAGCGCGGGGCTGGCCCACGCCTTCACACCCCCGGCGATTGGACTCGTCGTGGCGACGATCCTTGTGATCGGACGCGCCTATCTGGTAAGTCAGGCCGAGGCGCTCACCGAGCAATTGCACGAGTTCTCGGCGCGGCTGGTCAACGCGCTGCTCGACCGGCCCGACGTTCGGTTGGGCCACCGTTAACTCGATTGCAACCGGGACGGCGCTTCCATCGTAGTTTCGTTGGACGTAGCCTTCTCTCAGCAGCATGACCAGCCTTCGCGCCGCGCTACCGCGGCCTCTCCGAACCCGTTTGCCTGGCCGCGCGCTCGCGCTGCTCGCATTTGCCGTCGCCGCCATCGGCGCGACGCCGCAGCAACTCGATATCCCGGCGCCAGTCGGGTATGTCAACGACTTCGCCAACATCATCCCCGCCGACAAGAAAGCGACGATCGAGCGCATCATCGACGACGTGCGCGCGAAGTCGGGCGGAGAGATCGTCGTCGTCACGTTGCCCGATCTGAAGGGGCGGCCAGTCGAAGAGATTGGACTTCGGATCGGTCGAGAGTGGAAGGTCGGCACCAAGGGAAATCCGGGCGATCCAGCTCGGAACCGTGGCGTGATCATCCTCGTCGTGCCGAAGGAAACCAGCAGCGACGGCCAGGGTCACGTGCGCACGGAGGTTGGCTACGGCGCCGAGGGGTTCATCACCGACGCGC
>JAICJQ010000035.1 GCA_025928335.1 Gemmatimonadaceae bacterium | reverse complement strand
GATCGCGGCGCGCGTCTCGGACCCCAGCGACTCGGCGAGAGTGCGCAGCTCCGCGCGTCGTCGACGGCTGATCGTTCCGAGGATCCCGCGGGCGACGCCGTAGGCGAGCGCCATGTTACCGAGCCACAAACTGATCCCGCCCGTCGCGCTGTGCATGACGGCGGCGCCGATTGCCACGCAGACGCCCGAGGAGCCACCGCCATAGCCGCCCATGATTCCGCCGAACAGCCCGCCGGCGACGGTGCGAATGTTGTCCGAGACGCGAATCGTCGTCTTGCCGCCGCGCGGGAACACGGACACCTGCATGTTCCGCCGTCCCAATGACTGCCATGTGAACGATCGTCCAACCGCGCCGAGTGTGCCTGCCTCGCCGACCTGACGGCGGATCACGTCGAGGAGGAGATCGTATTCGCTCGTCGGTACCTCACCGTCGAGGATTACCTCATACTCCAGTCGCGTCGGCGAGCCAAGAAAGCGGTTTGTCGCCGCTGTGCGATCGGTGAGCGCCGGCATCGGCGGTGTCGCCGCCAGGCCACGTTCGGCGAACGCGTGCTCGACGTATTTCGCCGAGATTCCCGCCTCGACGGCGGCGTCGCGGATTTGCGTCAAGCCGAAACCGCGCGTGACTTCGGCGTCGCGCACGGCATCGCGCTGCTCGGCAATCACGGGAGGACGCGGCGTAATCCCCGTCATCGCCTGCAACTCCGCGGCGCGCTCCCAGATCTGTTGCGCCTCCGTGTCCGACACGAGTCGGGATGGTGCGCGACTTGAGCCGCTCTCTGTATCGACATCGAGCTGCGTCGAGGAGAGCGCGTCGGAGAGCTCGGCGCAGCTCTGAAAGCGCGCTCCGGCGTCCTTTGCCAAACACCGATCGACGACGTCGGCGAGTGGCCGCGGAACGTCCGGCGCCATGGTGTGAAGCGGCGGCGCACTCTTTGTGACGTGCGCGATCAACACCGCCGACGCCAGCTCGGCTTCGAAGGGGAAGCGGCCGCTCAGGGCGAAGAAGCCGACGACGCCGAGTGAGTAGATGTCGCTACGCGCGTCGATTCGCTCGCCGGAGACCTGCTCGGGGCTGACGTAATAGACCGTTCCGAGAACCTGGCCTGTCGCGGTAAGCGGGGCGGCCTCGGCGAGGCGCGCGATGCCGAAATCCGTGACCATCGCGCGATTAGTCTTTGCGTCGAGAAGAATGTTCTCGGCTTTGACGTCGCGGTGGATGACCCCATGGCCGTGCGCGTAACCGAGTGCCTCGGCGACGTCGCACATCACGGTCGTGGTCTCGCGCGCTTCGATCCTGCCCAAGCGTCGAATGCGCTGGGCAAGCGATTCACCGTCGACATAACCCATCACGAAGAAGACGTGACCGGCGATCTCGTCGGCGCGATGGATGGGAACGATGTTGGGATGCGACAGGCGCGCCGCCGTGCGCGCTTCGCGCAGGAAGCGCTCACGCACGACTGGGTCGTTGGCGAGATGCACGGGAAGTGTCTTGATCGCGACCTGGCGTTCGAGCCGCGCGTCACGCGCCAGGTACACGATGCCCATACCGCCACGACCGATTTCGCGCTCGACCTCGTACTGTCCGGCAAGCGCGGCCGCGAACCGCGAGAAAGCCTCAGCCTCGGCGGCGTTCGTAATAGAAAGTCCGGTCGAAGGCGACGACGAGGGAGCGGTCACGATGCGTCTACTTTACAAACTTCGCGATTGCTGCTCGTGTGTACTCCGACAGCACCAGCGTCCCGCTCATCTCGGCGCGCTGGTCGAGTAGAGTCGGCCAATGGTCCGTGCCGGACCATGCAATTTCCTTGATGCGTTGCACGGCGGCAGGATTGGCCTGGCTCAACGAACGCGACGTGTTGGCGACGGCCTCATCGAGCTCTGTGGTGTTCACACAGACGCGCGCGTACAGACCGTGCTGCTCACCCCACGCCGCGTCGCGCCAATCGGCGTCGAGCGCCATTGAAGCGAACGCGCCCGGCCCAACTTTACGCTCGATCGCCGGCCCGACGACGAAAGGCCCGATGCCCACGGCGAGCTCGCTGAGACGGAGCGCGGCGTTGTCGGTGGCGATCACGTAATCCGACGCCGCAACCACACCGACGCCGCCCCCGACTGTCTTGCCATGGACGCGCGTGACGATCGGTTTCGCGCAGCGCGTCATCGCGAGGATGACGCGCGCGAAGCCGAGGAAAAATTCCTTGCCGGCACCTCGGTCGCCTATCGACGAGAGCTCGTCAAACGACGCACCGGCGCAGAAAGCGCCGCTGCCATAGCTCCGCAGGAGAACCACGCGTACGTCATCGCGCCGACCGACGGCAGTGATCTCGTCGGCCAGTGCCCGTAGGACCGAGGACGGCAGCGAGTTGCTGCGGGGATGGCCGAAGCAAACGTCGGCAACGCCGTCCTCGACGAACGTCGATACGCTGCCCGTTGGGGCGAGTGGGGAGTGCGAGCCCATTTGTTTTGCGAGAGGCGCCTAGCGCATCAGGTGGACGCGAAGACCGCCGCGCAGGGTCGTTACCGTCGTATTCCGTAGCGCGTCGCAGCCGCTGGCGGCGCAGACACCGGTCGGCGTCCCGTAGCCGCCGCCGAATCGCGTGTAACCGTACACGTACGTCGCTTCACCGAAAATCGCGAAGCGGTCGTAGATGTGTTTGTCCAGCCCGCCGCCGATTGCGACCTCGCCGCCCGAGCGATGCTGTTGCTTGGTCGTGCCACTTCCGGCGCTACCGCTGTAGCGAATCTCGCCGGGATGCCAGTCGATGAAGCCCAGCCCGAGCGTGATGTGCGGCATGATGTACGGTGCCGGAATGCGAAAAATCAGGTTGGTGGTGACCTCGAGCACGCCGGCCGTCCCGGCGTTGACCGAGCTCACGCTGCCGCCAAGCGGCGGGATGAATTCCGTGAGGAAGCGATTGGTGTCGAGCCGCAGCGAACTGTACGCGGCCGACAGCGCGAAGCCCATGCGCGAAACGCCAGTCTGTCCGGCATCCCAACTCTCCCACGCCACGGAGATGCCAGTGCCTGGTCGCCAATCGCGAAGGCTCCCTTGCGCGTTCACAGGAGCCATCGTGCCTCCGCCGACGCGCAAATAGGCGCCGGGAGTGAGCCCATCGGCGAATCGATCGGCCTCCACCTCCTGGGCGCGAGCAGAGACGGCGAGTCCAAGCAGGAACACGAAGACGAGCGACTGATGACGCATGCGACCGCTGAGGAGATAGGGGATGCTCAGAATCTATCCGCGCGGCGCAGCCGAGCACTAGATTTCGAAACATGTGGTGCATCACACGCCGACAGGGAGCCGCGTGATGGCGGGCAAGGCTACTCAGAACATGCCGGCAGACGATCCGGCGCGCGTTGCCGAGTTCGAGGCGCGCATCGCGCGCGGCGAATCCATCGAGCCGAAAGACTGGATGCCGGAGCGATATCGCCGGCAGCTCATTCGGATGATGTCGCAGCACGCGCATTCCGAGGTCGTCGGGATGCTGCCCGAAGGCAACTGGATCACGCGCGCCCCCACCCTGCGGCGGAAGATGTCGCTGCTGGCAAAAGTGCAGGATGAAGCCGGTCACGGTCTGTACATCTACTGCGGCACCGAGACGCTGGGTGTCGATCGCCAGCAGCTGATCGATCAGCTGCTCGACGGCACGGCGAAGTACTCGAGCATCTTCAACTACCCGACGCTGACCTGGGCAGACATCGGGACGATCGGCTGGTTCGTGGACGGCGCCGCCATCGTGAACCAGACGATGCTCGCCCACGCGTCGTACGGACCGTACGCGCGCGCGATGGTCCGCATCTGCAAGGAAGAGAACTTTCACAAGCGCCAGGGTTACGAGATCATGGCCACGCTCGCCGCCGGCACACCCGCGCAGCGCGCGATGGCGCAGGATGCGGTGAATCGCTGGTGGTGGCCGTCGCTCATGATGTTCGGACCGTCGGACAAGGATTCACCGAACTCTGAAGAGCTGACGCGCTGGGGCGTGAAGAAGAAGAGCAACGACGAGCTTCGTCAGCGCTTCGTCAATCTCACCGTGGCGCAGGCGAAGGCGATCGACCTCGTGCTTCCCGATCCGGAGCTGCGCTGCGACGAAGAAACGGAGAACTGGCACTTCGGTGAAATCGACTGGGACGAGTTCTGGCGCGTCGTGAAAGGCGATGGCCCGTGCAACCGCGAGCGGTTGGCAGCGCGACGCGCGGCGCACGACGAGGGAGAATGGGTCCGCGTCGCCGCGGCGGCGTACGCTGCGAAACGGCAGGAAGAGGCGGCGTAAACGAGTACTTCCACGGCGGCTATCGAGCCGCCGTGTTCACGATCATGACAAACGATACGACAACGACGACGCAGCAGTCCGTTCCGCCCGATTCGCAGTGGCCGCTCTGGGAGGTGTTCCTTCAACCCCCGAAGGGCGAAGCCCACGAACACGCGGGCAGCGTGCACGCGACGAGCGCCGAGCAGGCGCTTCAGAACGCGCGCGACGTGTACGCTCGGCGCGGCGAGGCGGTGAGCATCTGGGTCGTTCCGAGTGAGTCCATCACCGCCTCGACGCCTGAGGACATGGGGCCGTTCTTCGATCCCGGCAACGACAAGCCGTATCGTCATCCACAGTTCTACAAAGTTCCGCGCGGGATCCGCGTTTAATCGCCGCCCCCATGTCGTCACCCGGATTTTTTCACTACCTGCTGCGACTCGGTGACGACCGCCTCGTGCTCGGACATCGGCTGTCCGAGTGGTGCGGTCACGGGCCGATCCTCGAGGAGGACATCGCCGTCGCCAACATCGCGCTCGACCTGATCGGCGAAGCGAGCTTGTTGCTCAAACTCGCGGCGTCAGTCGAAGCGAAGGGCCGCGACGAGGACGCGCTCGCGTATCTCCGCGATGCGATCGAGTTCCGCAACGCCCTGATGGTCGAGCTTCCGAAAGGAGACTTCGGGTTCACGATTGTCCGCCAGTTCCTGTTCAGCGTGTTCTCCGCGCTGCAAATGGACGCGTTGCAAAAAAGCAGCAACAACGAGCTGGCGGGCATCGCGGCGAAGGCGCTCAAGGAAACGCGGTACCACGTGCGCCACAGCGGGCAGTGGGTCGTGACGCTCGGCGCCGGGACTGACGAGAGCCATCAACGCGTCCAGCAATCGCTCGACGCGCTGTGGCGTTACACGGGTGAGTTGTTCGTCGCCGACCAAGTCGAGCAAGAGGTCGCCGCGGCGGGAGAGGGCGTGGATCCGAGCACGCTCGAAGCCCCGTGGCGGGACCAGGTGCGCGCTGTGCTCGACCGCGCCGGGCTCCTCGTTCCCGATGCCGGTTACATGCAGCAGGGTGGGCGAGCGGGGCGGCACACCGAGCACCTCGGCCACATGCTCAGCGAGATGCAGATTCTCGCCCGGTCGCACCCGGGAGCGTCGTGGTAGCCCGCGCCGTCCCGAGCCGAGAAGAGCTGTTGGCGATCCTCGACGAGGTCAAGGATCCGGAAGTGCCGGTCGTCAGCGTCGTCGAGCTCGGCATTGTGCGTGACGTCGCGGCTACGGAGTCGGGCGTCGAAGTAACCATTACGCCGACGTATTCCGGGTGTCCGGCGATGCGTGAGATCGAGAGCGATATTCGCGACGCACTCGCGGCGCATGGACTGGGTCCAGTTGAAATTCGGGTCGTGTATTCGCCGGCCTGGACAACGGACTGGATCGGGGCGGTAGCGAAGGCGAAGCTCGAGGCGTATGGTATCGCGCCGCCCGGCGCGGTACGGCGCGACGAGCTCGTCCTGTTGGAGCGGCGCGGGCGCCGAGTTCGTTGTCCCTTTTGCAAATCGTCGGATACTGAGCAGAAGAGTGAGTTCGGCTCGACCGCGTGCAAATCGATTTGGTTTTGCCGTTCGTGCCGTCAGCCGTTCGAGGAATTCAAAGCGATCTGATCAGACTGTGTGGAGATTTTTCGTTTGCGTTGTTGAGAATCTGTTGAAACGAACGTCATGCGTCGGTTACACCCTTCGGAAAACTTTCTCGATTGACGATACGCGAATCGTATTGCACTTTGGTCCTACGTCAGTTGCGGATACGGTCTATCCCGTTGCTGAACGAGCTCGAGTGGGACGCTACTTGGGCACACTGTGAGGCGCCGGTTCGACGGTGTTTCACCGGTCACGAGGTCGCTGGACGTGACTTGTCGCTTTGCCGAATTCCAGAGCACCGGGGGGACCGAGACCCTCGGAGAAAGGGAAGTCGATCGGGCTCCGCACGTTGGAGCGTCGAACCGATTGATCGAATCCCGCCAGCGAAGAGAAGCCCCTCAGGACGCGGCGTGCCGCCCCTGAGGGGCTTATCATTTTCGCTCGCGATCGTGGCTGCCTCGATCGCGCCGCGGCGAAGTCCCGCGCAGGACTCCGTTGCCGCGAATGGGCGCTACGCTGGCGTTGCGCGAGCGCTGTCCACCTTCATCGAGCACGAACGGTCCGCGAAGGCGATTCCCGCGATTTCGATCGCGGTCGTCGACGGACAGCACATCGTCTGGGCGCGCGGCTTCGGTTGGGCGGACTCGGCCAAGTCCGTGCCCGCCACGGCGAACACAGTCTACCGCGTCGGGTCGGTGTCGAAGCTCTTCACCGATATCGGCGTCATGCAGCTCGTCGAGCGCGGCCAGCTGTCGCTCGACGCGCCGGTTCAGCGATATCTCCCCGACTTTCACCCGCGAAATCCGTTCGGCGGATCGATCACCGCGCGAGAGCTGACGTCGCATCGCGCCGGGTTGGGACGCGAGCCTCCGGTCGGCAACTACTTCGATGACACGCGGCCGTCACTCGCCGCGACGGTCGCGAGCCTGAACAAGACGTCTCTTGTGTACGCGCCGGGTACCCACACCAAGTACTCGAATGCCGGCATCGCGGTACTTGGCTACTTGCTCGAGAAGACACAGAACGAGTCGTTCTATCCGTACTTGAAGCGCGCCGTGCTCGACCCAATGGGACTTCAGAGCAGTGCTTTCGAGCCGTTGCCGGCGCTCCGTGACCGCCTCGCCAAAGGCACAATGTGGACGATCGACGGTGCACGAACCGACGCACCGACGTTCGAGCTCGGCATGGGGCCGTGCGGCAGCATGTACAGCACCGTTACCGACCTCGGTCGCTTTCTCGAGATCATGTTCGCTCGCGGCGCGGTCAGCGAGGGCCGACGCGTGCTCGGAGCGGCGACCATCGACTCGATGTGGACGCCACAGTTCGCGCCGCGCGGCAGTCGCACCGGGTATGGCATCGGCTTTCGTATCGGAGAGCTGGACGGCCGTCGACTCATCGGCCATGACGGGGCGATTTACGGCTTCGCCACGACATTGCTCGGCATGCCCGACGACTCGCTGGGCGTCGTCGTCGTGGCGACGCTCGACGGCGCGAACGCCGTTACCGATCGCATCGCGATGTCGGCGCTGCGTCTGGCGAAGGACGCGCGCGGAGGGCGCACTCTTGCCGCGATCGATACGACGACCGCCTTACCCGACGGATTCGCGCTCGGGGCGATGGGCCGCTACGACAATTCGAAGACCGCGTACAACCTCGAGGAGTACGAGGGCCGACTGTTCCTCGTCCCGGCGCGCGGTGGCTCACGCGCCGAGCTGCGTCGCCCCGCCCACGGCGCCGATGGCGAGCTCGTCTCGGACGATGCACTCTCGTTCGGCACGCGCGTGCGTGTCCTCGACGCCACGCGGATCGTGGTCGAGGCGGATACGCTGCGACGCGTCCCCCGGCCTGTTGCGACGATTCCCATCGCGACGCCGAAACCGTCCGCCGCGCGCGCCGAACTCACGCCCCTCCTCGGCGAGTACGGATGGAATCACGACGTGCTCTTCGTGCGCGAGAAGGATGGTCAGCTCAACGCGCTGATCGAATGGTTCTTCGAGTATCCGCTGACTCGCGTGTCGCAGAACGTTTACCGATTCCCCGCCTACGGGTTGTACGACGGCGAAGAGATCATCTTCAGCGGCCCGGCGTCAGCGCCGACGTCGGCGGTTGCGGCGAACGTCGACTTCAAGCGAAGAGCGCTCCCCGCCGACAACGACCGCGTCAACGCGCAGATCACGCCGGTTCGGAAGCCCTCGGAGCTGCGGGCCGAGGCGCTGGCGGCGAAGCCACCCGTTGAGACTCGTCCGAAAACCGCAGATCTCGTCGAGCTGCGCGGTCTCGATTCTACCATCAAATACGACATCCGGTACGCGACGTCGAACAATTTCATGGGCACGCCATTCTACACCTCGGCGCACGCCTTCATGCAGCGGCCGGCCGCCGAAGCGGTCGCTCGTGCATCCGCGGAACTGCACAAGCTCGGCTACGGCCTGCTGATTCACGATTCGTATCGCCCGTGGTACGTGACGAAGATGTTCTGGGACGGCACACCGCCCGACAAGCACATCTTCGTCGCCGATCCGTCGCAGGGATCGCGACACAATCGCGGCGCGGCGGTCGATCTCACGTTGTACAACCTCGCCACGGGCGCGCCGATCCGAATGACCGGTGGGTACGACGAGATGACCGACCGATCGTTCCCGCTCTATCCGGGCGGAACGTCGCTCCAGCGCTGGCACCGCAATCTGCTTCGGCACGCGATGGAAGCGCAGGGATTCACCGTGTACGAGGCCGAGTGGTGGCACTTCGATTACAAGGATTGGCGGAGCTATCCGATCGGCAATCTGACGTTCGAGCAGCTCGCCGGTCAGCCAGTGCGGCCCTGATCGCGATATCAGCCCGACGTTTCAATCAGCTCGGTCTTCATCGCGGCGAATGCCGCGCGCTTCATCGCCATCGCGCCGATGCCCATTGGAAGATCGAAATACGCAGGACGCGATGGATTGCGCGCCTTGGCGCTCGCTTCAGCCTGGGCATAGCGCAACTTATTCGCGCGCACCGTCTCGAGTGCCGCGAGGAAGTACGCGATCGGTTCTCTCGTCGAGACGTTTTGTGCGCGATCGAACGCGTAGAGCAGCTTGCCGTCATCGACGAGTCGTTTGAGATCGGCGCCGGACAATTGTTCTGTCGCCGTCGCCAATTGGTGCACGTCGATGGCACCGACACTCGCCGGGAGTTTCGCGCAGAGATCGCGCAGAATCGCTTCGCGCGCCGCTTGATCCGGTAATTGCGTCTCGAGCCACAGCTCGATGCGGCCCGAGCGAACGAGCGCCGGGGGAAGGCTCCCGACATCCATCGCCGTGAGAACGAGACAGACGCCTCCAGCGGTTTCGCTTTCCAGCCCGTCGAGCATGGTGAGGAGATAGCGATAGAGGCCCGGGTCCTGTCCCTCGAAGATCACGTCGCTGTCGTCGATGAACACGACCGCCGGCGAGTTTCGCATCGCCGCTTCGAACACGCTGTGCAGCTGGTTGTAGAACATCGGCGTGCCGGCGATTACCGTGCCGTCGATGAGGAAGAACTTCCCCCGCAGCCGGTGGGCGAGGGCGCGACCGATCGTCGTCTTGCCGGTGCCGGGCGGGCCGGCGAGCAAAACTCCCCGCTTCGGCTTGAGCGACAACTCCTCCGCCAGCTCGCTGTGCTCGAGCGGCATGATGACGTTCGCTTCCAACGCGCGAATGACGTCGTCCAGCCCTTTGAGATCGTCCAACGAGACGGTCTGGACTTCGCCGAGGTCGACGTTGCTGACCAGTTGCGCGGCGCGCAGATACTCGATGAACGTGTCCGTCGCGGACGCCGCCTCGAGCTTGTCTCTCGTCGACTCGCAGGCGCGGCGCAGTTGCCGCGCATTCATCCGCCGCGCGAAGCGATAGATCTTCGCGAAGTCGAGCGCCGCGATCTGCTCGGCCGACAAGTACGCACTGCACACGGCGCGGTAGTCGTTCGCCGTGAACTCCTCGATCGTGACGCGAGTGTCGGCGCGCATGAGCGAAGGCATCAGGTGCATGGCCGCAATGACCAACGAAGCCTTTCGCTCGGCGACACGCGCCGCGAGCGCCGTTGTTGCCGCGGTGATGAAGCCGCCGCGCGGATAGGAGTGGCAGCCTTCGACGACCTGTGACAAAACCTGGAAATCGTCGACGAGGACGACCGGGTTCTTCTCCAAGGCGTCGCTCACCATACCATAGAAGGCGTCTTCGACCGCGAGCGGGTGGCGTCCAGCAACCGCGGCCTGGAGTTCGGCAGCGCCGACCACCGCGCCGTTTCGCTGCTCGCGGAGACGCTCGAGCAGCGTCGTCTTTCCCGAGCCTGGGCTCCCGATGAGGACGCACATCTCGCCCGGCGTCGAGAGTCGATCGAGCTCGTCGAACGCTTTTTGTTGAGTCGGCGTCAGGGCGTGGCGAGGAGGCATGACGGTGCTCCGAAGAAAGGGACGACAACCGCGGGGACGAACTATGTGATAGTCGGCCCGTTCACGAAAGTTTCAGTGTGTTGGATCCGTCTACGCGCTGAGTATCGCGTCGATCCGCGCCCCGATCAGCTCGACAGTGGGCAGCACGGCGTCGAGCAGGATCGGGTGGTACGGCATGGGCACGTCCTCGACGGCGACGCGGTCTACCGGTGCGTCGAGGTACCAGAAGGCGTCCTTCGCGACCGTCGCGGCGATCTCGGCGCCGAATCCGGCCGTGAGATTGTCCTCATGAGCGATCAGGCATCGCCCCGTCTTGCGGACCGATTCGAGAACGACGGTGCGATCCCACGGCGCGATGGTGCGCAGGTCTATGAGCTCGACGCGACCCTGGAACGCGTTTGCCGCGGCCGCGCAGCGATGCACGAGCGCGCCCCAGCTCACGACGGTGATGTCGGTGCCGGCGCGCACGACGTTCGCCGTGCCGAACGGGATCACGTAGTCATCGCCCGGATAGCGCGAGCTGCCGTCGCTCGTCATGAGGAGCGACCGATGCTCGAAAAAGATGGTCGGATTCGCCCCGCGCATGGCCGACCGCAGAAGTCCGACCGCATCGGCAGCGTTCGACGGAATCGCGACCTGCCAGCCGTACATGTGCGCAAATCGCACTTCGTCGCTCAAGCTGTGCCACGGATCGCCGACGTCCTTGCCGAAACCGCCCGGCATGCGAACGACGATCGGCGCGGCGAACCGGTTGGCCGTGCGCCAGCGCAGTGTCCCGCAGTTATTGAGCTGCTCGGCGGCGGGGTCGGCATACTTGCGGAATTGGATTTCGGCGACCGGCATCAACCCGGCGATCGCCATGCCGACGGAGCGGCCGATGATTCCTTCCTCGGAGAGGCTCGTGTCGAACACGCGTTGATCGCCGAACTGCTTCTGAAGCCCCTCGGTCACGAGGTGTACGCCACCCTTCCGGCCGACATCTTCGCCGAACACGAGAACCTTCTTGTTGACGTCGAGCTCGCGCCGTAGCGTGCGTCGAACGGCTTCGGCGAAGCGAACGACGTCCTGGGCCTCGGCTTGTTCTTCGGTCCCATCGAGCGCCGCTCGTTCCTCGCGCGACAGCCCGCCGAACGCTTCCGGGGAGCCCGGCGAGTCGTCGGCGTAGACCCATCGCGCCACCGTCGCGGGATCGGGGTTCGGCCGAGCGCGGGCGGCGTCGAGGCCAGCGTGGACGTCGCGCGCAACTTCTTTTTCGAGCGCTGTCCAGTCATCCTCGCTGAGCTGCGTGGGGACGAGAAAGTCTTTCAATCGCGGTAACGGGTCGCGTTGAGCATCCGCGTTGATCTCGGCGTCGGTCCGATAGCCGCGCTGGTTGTCGGGTCCGGAATGGCTGCACAGTCGCGGCACCGTGAGTCGCACGAGCGCTGGTCCTTTGCCCGACCTGACGTGATCGACGCACTCGGCGAGGAGCGAGGCGCTTTCGCCGGGATTGGTGCCGTCGCCGTCCCGCGTGAGCAGGTTCGCGAAGGACGCGAGGTTCCGGGCGATGTCACCGCCCGGCGTCTGCATGTCGCCGCGCACGGAGATGCCCAAGCCGTTGTCTTCGATGTAAAAGAGCATCGGCAACGAGAGTGTCGTCGCCATCGTCAACGCGGACCAGAAGCCGTTCGTCGCCACGGACCCTTCGCCGCCGAGCACTACACCGATCGCGCCATTCCACGAGCGGTCACCCAGAACCTCGGTGTGGTAGCGAATTGCCTGCGCCCATCCCGCGCACGGCGTGTACTGAGACCCGACGTCGCCCGACATCGGCAGCACGATCGGACCTTCGCGATTCGGAAGATTGCACACGACGCCGATGTCGCGGCCGTCGCTGAATCCGCCGGCCCGTCCAAGCGGGCTCGCGAACGCATCATCCAGGCTCAGGCCGAGCGAGAGGAGCATCGGACGCGAGCGATAATAGGCGCTCGCCGCGTCGTGCGGGTGACTGATCAGCGATCCGAGGATCGCCTGGGCAACGTCGTGGCCGCGCGCCGAGAACTGGTAGAGAACGACATGCTCCCGGGGCACGTTCGCGCGATTCCGATTGGTCGACTCTTCGATGTCGTCCAACGCGCGCGAGACGAGCGCGGTGTAGGCGATTCGGCGCCAGTCGAAGCGCGCGTCCGGCGCGGCATCCGGTCGTGGCGCGGACCGGGAACGTCCTCCTCGCGGAACCGGCGGCGGCAATGTAGTCACGTGCTGTAATCTGTCGTCGTTGACTCGGCCGCGTCTACTGCCGGGGAGAAGGGGTAGAGGTATCTTAGGGACGATGCCCGACATTCTTTGGAACACCGCCGACGGCGTGGCCACGGTCACGCTGAATCGGCCTGAAGTGCTCAACAGCTTCACTCGGCCGATGGCGCGCGAGCTATGCGACGCCCTGTCGCACGCGGGGAGCGACGACGCGGTTCGCGCCGTCGTGCTCACCGGAGCGGGCCGCGGGTTCTGTGCCGGACAAGATCTCGCCGAGGCGGCCCCACGGGATCGCGAGATGCCCGACCTCGGCGACATCGTACGCGATAGTTACAACCCGGTTATTCGCGCCATTCGCAAGCTCGAGAAACCGGTTCTCTGCGCCGTCAATGGCGTGGCCGCCGGCGCCGGGGCCAATCTCGCATTCGCCTGCGACATCGTTCTCGCTTCGTCGAGTGCCACGTTTGTCCAATCGTTCACGAGAATCGGCGTCATTCCCGACAGCGGCGGAACGTTCATTCTGCCACGGATCGTGGGACTCCATCGCGCGACCGTAATGACGATGCTCGCCGAAAAAATGTCCGCCGAGCACGCGCGTGAATGGGGGTTGGTCTACATGGTGGTCGAGCCCGATGCGTTGCTGGAGACGGTTACCGGAATCGCGCGGCAGCTTGCGACCCAACCTACCCGCGCATTTGGCTTGATCAAGCGCGGCTTCAACAAGTCGCTCGGGATCGATCTCGACACGCAGCTCGATTTCGAGGAAGAGCTGCAACGCGAAGCCGGAAAGACGGCGGACTACGCGGAAGGCGTCCACGCCTTTCTCGAGAAGCGAAAGCCCGTGTTCACCGGCCGGTGACGAGTCGCTCCGCGGAAGAGACGATGCTGGTCGGCGTCGTCGGCGCAGGCGCGATGGGGACGGGGATCGCGCAGGTCGCCGCGGCGTCCGGCGATCGCGTGATCATCGCCGACGCGACGGCCAACGCCACGGAAAAGGCACGGGCGAGCATCGCCAAGGCGCTCGATCGAGAGGTCGAAAAGCAGCGGTTGTCTCGCGCCGACGCGGACGCCCTGTTGTCGCGCATCGCATTTCACGAAGAAACGCTGCGGGGCGACGCGGCCGTCTACCGCGAGTGCGATCTCGTCGTCGAGGCGGTGGTCGAACGCATCGACGTCAAGCAGTCGCTGTTCAAGGCGCTCGAGGTCGCGGTTTCGACGGACGCGGTCCTCGCGACGAACACGTCATCACTTTCGGTCGCGGCGATCGCGTCGTCGTGCGCCGCGCCGGGCCGGGTGGTCGGAATGCACTTCTTCAACCCGGCACCCCTCATGCCGCTCGTCGAGGTCGTGCCGTGGCTCGCCAGCGATGACCACGTCGTTCAGCGCGTTGTTGAGACGGCGCGACGGTGGAAGAAGAACCCGGTTGTTGCGTCCGACACGCCAGGCTTCATCGTCAATCGCGTCGCTCGCCCGTTTTATGGTGAAGCGTTGCGGTTGCACGACGAGGGGGTCGCCGACTGCGCGACGATTGACTGGGCCATGAAGGAGCTGGGCGGTTTTCGCATGGGACCGTTCGAGCTCATGGACTTCATCGGCAACGACATCAACTACGCCGTCACCCGAACGGTGTTCGAGAGCCTGTACAACGATCCCCGATACAAACCGTCGCTCACGCAGCAGCGACTCGTCGACGCGGGCTTTCTCGGGCGGAAGAGCGGCCGCGGCTATTACGACTATCGCGACGGAGCGTCGCGGCCGAAGCCGAACACGGATCCGGTGCTCGGTCTGCTGATCTTCGAGCGAATCATCGCCATGTTGATCAACGAGGCCGCGGACGCCGTTCTCATGCGCGTCGCGTCGCCCGAGGACATCGATCTCGCGATGACCACGGGGGTAAATTATCCCAAGGGGCTGTTGGCTTGGGCGAACGAGCTGGGCTTGTCTCGGGTGCTCGGCTGGCTCGAGCGCCTGCACGCGGAGTACGGAGAGGACCGGTACCGTCCGAGCGCGTTGCTCCGTCGGATGGTGCGCGACGAACGCCGCTTCTTCGAATGAGCGACGCTCAAGCGTTGGCGGAGCGCGTTGTCTCGGCCATGCTGGAGAAGGACGCGTTCAGCCGGTGGCTCGGGATCGAAGTGGTCGACGTGCGGCCGAGCGGCGCGACAGTGCGGATGGAGGTGCGGTCGGAGATGCAGAACGGCTTCGGGGTCTGTCACGGAGCGATTCCGTTTGCCCTCGCCGACAGCGCGCTGGCGTTCGCCTCGAACACGCACGGCCGGATCACACTGAGCATCGAGAACAGCATCACATATCCGAAGCCGGTCGCGGTGGGCGATGTGCTGACCGCGACCGCCGACGAAGAGAGCGCGACAAATCGGCTTGCGTTTTATCGCGTCGCTGTTGAACGAGGCTCGGACGTCGTTGCGCTTTTCCGTGGAACGGTCTATCGGACGAATCAACCACTGATTGCGGACTCCGAATGAACAACGCGTACATCGTCGACGGCGTGCGTACGGCGATCGGCAACCTGTCGGGCGGGCTGAGTGAGGTACGCCCCGACGATCTCGCCGCGCACGCGATCTCACGGCTCGTGGCGCGCCATCCCGCGCTCGATCCCGCGGAGGTGACCGACGTCATTCTCGGGTGTGCCAATCAGGCGGGCGAGGACAACCGCAACGTCGCTCGCATGGCGGCCCTGTTGTCCGGACTCCCCGTGACGGTGCCGGGCGAGACCGTCAATCGCCTCTGTGCCTCGGGGATGAGCGCCATCGCGAGTGCTGCGCGATCGGTGAAGATTGGCGAGGGCGACATCTACATCGCGGGCGGCGTCGAGAGCATGACGCGGGCGCCTTTCGCAATGTCGAAGGCGAGCAAACCGTTCGCCCGCGACATCGAATTGTTCGACACGAGCCTCGGCTGGCGCTTCGTCAATCCGAAGATGAAGGCGAAGTACGGTACGGATTCGATGGGTGAGACCGCCGAGAATGTCGCCGAGCAGTACAAGGTGACGCGCGGCGATCAGGATGCGTTCGCGCTGCGATCGCAGCAGAAGGCCGCGCATGCGCGGGCGATGGGACGGTTCGCTCGCGAGATCGTCGCGGTCGAGATCCCGCAGCGAAAGGGCGACCCGAAGTGCTTCGATCAAGACGAGTTCCTTCGCCCGGATTCCACATTCGAGATTCTCGCGAAGCTCAAGCCGGCGTTTCGCGCCAGCGGGGGCAGCGTGACGGCCGGCAACTCCTCGGGACTGAATGACGGTGCGTCGGCGCTGCTCGTCGCATCCGATGCCGGTGTGAAGCGACTCGGCGCTACCCCGCTCGCGCGCGTTGTCGCGACGGCCGTTGCCGGTGTCGAGCCGCGCATCATGGGTATGGGTCCAGTGCCGTCGACGCGAAAGGTCCTGGCGCAAGCGAAGCTCGATTTGGATGCGATGGATGTGATCGAGTTGAACGAAGCGTTTGCGGCGCAGTCGCTGGCGTGCCTGCGTGAGCTCGGCATCCGCGACGACGACCCTCGTGTAAACCCGAATGGCGGGGCGATCGCGCTCGGCCATCCACTCGGTATGTCGGGAGCGAGGCTGCTTCTCACCGCCGCGCGCGAGCTCGAGGCGAACGGGGGACGCTATGCTTTGTGCACGATGTGCATCGGTGTGGGGCAGGGCATGGCGACGATCATCGAGCGAGTGCAGTCATCCTGAGCGAAGCGAAGGACCTCCTTTCACCAGTTAGCAGCCAGATGGAGACGATAGGTCCTTCGTCGCTGCGCTTCTCAGGATGACGGCTATGACAATTTTTTCTTTCGAAGGAATCGTCCCTGTAGTCCATGAGTCGTCGTTCGTTCATCCGAACGCAACGGTCACGGGCGATGTGATCATTGGGCACGACGTGTACGTCGGCCCGGGCGCGGCGATCCGCGGCGACTGGGGCGCCATTGTGATCGAGGATGGATGCAACGTGCAGGAGAATTGCGTGATCCATAGTTTCCCCGGCGCCACCGTCGTACTCGAGGCATCGGCGCACATCGGGCACGGCGCGATCGTGCATGGCGCGCGCATCGGAAGGAACGCGTTGATTGGGATGAACGCAGTGATCATGGACAACGCGGTCGTCGGTGCGGAGTGCATCGTCGGCGCGTTGACGTTCGTGCCGGCGGACATGCAGATCGCGGCGCGAAAGGTCGTCGTCGGAAGTCCGGCGAAGGTGGTGCGCGATGTGACCGACGACATGGCGTCGTGGAAGACCGAGGGTACGCGCGTCTACCAGGCGCTGCCGGCGCGACTCCATGCGTCGCTCACACCCTGCGAGCCGTTGCGGCGGGTCGAGGACCGGTCGCGGACGGACGAGCGCGCCGGCGACGAACGGTATCGGACCTGGCATCAAGCGAGACAATCATGACAACGAGTATTGCGGGGCGGAGCTCTCGACTCGTCGGTGTTCCGGGGAGCGAGCCTCGCCGCCTCGAGAACTACGTGCGCGGCGAGTGGGTCACCGGCGGCGGACACGGAACGGATCTGTTTCATGCGGTGACGGGCGCGAAGATCGCCGAGGCGTCTACCGAGGGAATCGATTTCGGTTCGATGGTCGACTACGCGCGCCGCGTCGGCGGCCCGGCGCTGCGACGAATGACGTTCCACGAACGCGCGCTGATGCTGAAAGCGGTGGCGCAATACCTGATGTCGCGAAAGGACGAGTTCTATGCGGTGTCCGCCGCAACGGGCGCGACGAAGTCCGATTCGTGGGTCGACATCGAAGGCGGGATCGGGACGTTCTTCGCCTACGCGTCGCGCGGCCGCAGGGAGTTCCCGAACGAGACGTTCTACGTGGACGGGCCGACGGAGATGCTGTCGAAGGGTGGCACGTTCGTCGGCCGACACATCTGCGTCCCGCTCGAGGGCGCCGCCGTTCACATCAACGCGTTCAACTTTCCCGTGTGGGGGATGTTGGAGAAGCTCGCGCCGACGCTGCTCGCCGGCGTTCCGGCGATCGTGAAGCCGGCGACGGTGACGTCGTACCTCACGGAGGCCGTATTTCGCGCGATGATCGAGTCGGGTCTTTTCCCGGCAGGGGCGATTCAACTGATCTGCGGCAGTAGCGGCGATCTCCTCGAGCATCTCGACGGGCAATCGGCGGTCGCGTTCACCGGATCGGCGGCGACGGGCAAGATGCTCAAGTCATCGCGGTCGATTGTCGAGAACAACGTTCGCTTCAACATGGAAGCGGATTCGTTGAATTACTCGATGCTCGGCCAGGACGCGGTGCTCGGTACGCCGGAGTTCGACTTGTTCGTCAAGGAAGTCGTGCGCGAGATGACGACGAAGGCCGGGCAGAAGTGCACCGCGATCCGTCGAACGCTCGTGCCGGAGGGAGTGCTCGAGGAGGTGATGCGCGCGCTCGTCAAACGCCTCGACACGACCACGGTCGGCGATCCGGCGGTCGAGGGCGTGCGCATGGGCCCACTCGCGGCGCAGGGGCAGGTCGCGGAAGTGCGGAAGAGCGTCGACGCCCTGCGGCGTGTTACAGATGTCGTATATGGAAACCTCGATGACTTCGCCGTGGTCGGCGCCGACCGCGAACGCGGCGCGTTCTTCCCGCCGCTGCTGCTCTACGCCAAGGACCCGTTTGCGGCGAACGAGCCGCACGACGTCGAAGCGTTCGGACCGGTGAACACGCTCATGCCGTACCGGCGCACCGAGGACGCGATCGAGCTGGCGAAGCGCGGGAAGGGCAGTCTGGTGGGGTCGCTCTTCACGAACGACGACGACATCGCACGCGAGGTCGTGCTCGGAACGGCCGCGTATCACGGGCGACTCATGGTCGTGAATCGTGAGAGCGCCAAGGAGTCGACCGGACACGGCTCTCCGCTCCCGCACCTGGTGCACGGCGGCCCTGGTCGCGCCGGCGGCGGCGAAGAGATGGGCGGCGTGCGTGGTGTTCTTCATTACATGCAGCGCACCGCGGTCCAAGGGTCGCCGACGACGCTGATGCACATCACCCACGAGTACACGCCCGGCGCCGCCCGCCGCGAAGACCGCGTGCACCCGTTCCGCAAGTATTTCGAGGAGCTCGAGGTCGGCGATGCGCTGATCACCCCGCGGCGCACGGTGACCGAGGCGGACATCGTCAACTTTGCCGGCATCAGCGGCGACTTCTTCTACGCCCACATGGACGACATCGCGGCCCGCGATTCCATCTTCGAACGCCGCGTCGCGCACGGTTACTTCGTGCTCTCCGCCGCCGCGGGTTTATTCGTCGATCCGGCGCCAGGGCCGGTGCTGGCGAACTATGGATTGGAGACGCTGCGATTCGTGAAGCCCGTGTACCCGGGCGATACGATTCAGGCGACGCTCACCGTCAAGCAGAAGACGGCCAAGGAAAAAAGGGACGGGCAGGTCCCGCAAGGTGTCGTGGCGTGGGATGTCGAGGTACGGAATCAGAGCGCGGAGGTCGTCGCGGCGTATACGATCCTCACATTGGTCCGCAGGAAAGATTGCGATGAAAGAACGTAAGATCTTTTGTTGAACCACAGAGGCACGGAGGCACAGAGTATCACAGAGACCGGTACTGTCAGTTCACGATTCGCGTGATCCCATCGCGAAGCAGGACCGAATGAAAATTGATAAGAAGTCCTAGTCTTGACCCACTGAGCCTAAGGTACGACAGTCGTTGCGCTTCGTCGATGCGGTGCATTTTCGGCAACGCCTTCAGCTCGACGATTACGGCCTTTTCTACCAACAAATCGATTCGCAAGCCCGTGTCGATGACGACGTCGTCATATCGAATCGGCATTTCGACTTGCGATGCGACGTCGAGTCCTCGTTTTCGCGGCTCATAGAGAAGGCATGCGTGATACGCGCTCTCCAGTAAGCCAGGCCCCAGCGCGCGGTGGACTTTCAACGCAGCGTCGACCACAGCTCCGGAAATCTTGTTGAAAGATGTGAGTGCGCTCATTCTGTTCTCGATTGTCGTTCTCTGTGCCTCTGTGCTCTCTGTGGTTCGAAAAGAACTTCGTCGTTAGCCGTCATGCCTGCGTCATGTGAAACAAGAAGGGCGCGCGATTCGACATGAATCGCGCGCTCTTCTGTGTCCAGGTCGAGTCAGACTACGGTACGATCTTCGTGCTGTCCCTGACCGTCGGATACTTGATTCCGAGCTGCTCCAGATACGTTTTGTGCTTGGTCGGATCGAAGTAGAACTTCTTCATCTCCGGACGTAGGCGGTCCATCATGACCTTGTTCATCCAGATCGGCGGCTTGTCTTCCGGACGCATCAGCGGGAAGTACTTGATGTCTTTCGTCTGCACGTTGCGGAAGTAGTCCCATGCCTGGGTGATGAGCGTCGGCTTCGTCAAGAGATCGAGCGTCGTCAGCGCCTGTACCTTCGCGCCCGCGGTCGCACCTTTGTGCGCGATGGGCGTCGCCATCGAAATCGCGTTCGCCCAATTATGTCCTGGCAGACCGGGGATGTTGCCCGGGAAGCGCAGCGTGACCGTGGGCACGTTCCACGACACGTCGCCGATGTCGTCGGAGCCGCCGCCGAGGAAACTCTCCGGACGCGGTGGCGGAGGAAGCTCGCCCGTCGCGTTGCCGCCTGCGCCACCCCGTCCACCACGCCCGCCGCCGAGTCCGCGCGGTGTCTGACCGAGCTCCTTCTGAATGCCGCGCGCAAGCTCCTGGTCGGCTTCCGAGTACTGCGGCATGCCGACCGTCTTGATGTTCTCGTTCATCTGATAGGCGATCACTTTGTTGAAATGACCTGACCAGCCGCCGCCGACGATGTCGACACCCACCAGCTTCGTGCTCGTCATCATCGCCGCCGCGCGCGCGATCGTATCGCCGAGCGCGAACAGCGCCTGCACCTTCGGCGCGTCCTGCTCGCGGAAGTAGTACCACACCGTTGCCGTCGGCGGGACGACGTTGGGTTGGTCGCCGCCGTCCGTGATCACGTAGTGCGACCGCTGGGTCAGTGGCAGATGCTCACGGCGGAAGTTCCACGCGACGTCCATCAATTCGACCGCATCGAGCGCCGACCGTCCCGCCCAGGGCGCGCCCGCGGCGTGGGAGCTCGACCCCAGAAAGTGGAACTGCGCGCTGATCAACGCTGCTTGCTGGCTCTGGCCGTACGACACGCCCATGTCGTTGCTGATGTGCGCGAAGAGCACCGCGTCGACGTCCTTGAACACTCCCGCACGGACGAAATACATCTTGCCCGCCATCAGCTCTTCGGCGACGCCTGGCCAGAGGTGAATCGTACCGGCGAGGTGCTCGCGCTCCATGATCTTTTTGACCGCGATCGCCGCCGTGATGTTCATGGGAACACCCGCGTTGTGTCCTTCGCCGTGGCCCGGCGCGGTCGCGACGATCGGATCCTTGTAGCCGACGCCCGGCTTCTGGCTCGCCTGCGGGATATCATCGATGTCGGAGCCGAGCGAGATGACCGGCTTGCCCGAGCCCCACGTCGCGGTCCACGCGGTGGGAATGCCGGCAACACCCCGCGTTACCTTGAATCCGTTCTTCTCGAGAATGCCCGTGAGATACGCGCTGGTCTCGAATTCCTGGAAGCCGGGCTCGCCGAAGCTGAACACCTGGTCGACCATCTGCTGCGTGAAGGTCGACATGCTGTCGACGAGTCGCATGGCTTCCTTTTTCATGGCTTGAAGCTTTGCGTCGTCGGGCGGGATGTTGACGGGGAAGGTGACCTCGGGGCGGTTGTCCGGCCCGCCCTGGCCGCCGCGTCCCTGCGCGAAGAGGGTGGCCGGGAGTATCGAGCCACCGGCGAGTGCCGTGAGGATGATGGCGTGTGACGTGAGTCGCATGGGATATGGTCGGGGGAAAGCGATGGTCGTGCGAGCGCGAAAGCGCGCGCCCGAACATATTCTTCACGGTGGACGCTCCCGCCGCAACCGCATCCTATCGCAGCGGCCGGCTTTCAGACCTCAACCCGTCGTCGATGCGTTGGCGCGCCGCTGCCGTTTCGCTCCTCGTTGTCGTTGCCGTGAGTTGTGGCGGCGACCAGTCGGCGACGCCGCCCGGCGGCTCTACGCCGGCGGGCTCGGCGAGCGGAACCTTCGATCAACTACAGCGCACGGTTCTCACCCCCACCTGCGCGCAATCCGATTGCCACGCCTCGGCGCTGCCGACGAGCGGCAACCTCGCGCTCACGCCGGCCGTCGCGTACGACAACCTCGTGAACGCGCGGCCGTCGAGTCTCGCGGCCGATCGGGATGGGTTGAAGCGCGTCGTCCCGTTCAAGCCCGACAGCAGCCTGCTGTTCCAGAAAGTCGTGCTTTCCCTCGCGGCTCATAACGGCGAGTACGGGAACATCATGCCCGTGGGGTCGCCCGCGCTGACCCAGGGCCAAGTGGACTTCATCAAGAAGTGGATCGAGGCCGGCGCGCCGCGCACTGGCGTCGTTGCCGACACGGCGTTGCTCGCGAGCAAGACGCTCCAGAGCGGTGCCACGTTCGTACCCCTCGCCGCTCCACCGGTGGGCCAGGGCTACCAGATTCACGTCGACTCCTTTGGCGTGAAAGCCAACTTCGAGCGCGAGCTGTTCGTCTACCGTCCACTCGGCAACACCTCCGACGTGTACGTGCGACGCGTCCAAACGGCGATGCGTCCGCTCAGTCACCACTTCGTGCTCTACAGCATCGACCAGACGATGGCGCCGGGGTGGCCGTGTACACCGCAGCCGAACGTCGTACGCGACATCCGGAATCCAGACGGGTCGATGAATTTGCTCAACATGGTCCCGATGGCCTGCCATGTGTTCATCGCCGGTTCGATGGGCCTCGCGACGGACTACACCTTTCCCACGGGTGTCGCCTTGCAGTTGCCGGCGTCGTTCAGCGTCGACATGAACGTGCACTACGTGAATCGGACGAGCGCGGAGATTCCCGGCGAGGCCTACGCGAATCTCTTCACGGTGCCCGCGTCGCAAGTGACGAAGGTCGCGCATTCGCTGAACATGTCGAACACGGCGATCTCACTGCCCGCCGGGAAGGCGACGACGCTCGAGAAAACGTTCCTCGTATCGCAGACGACAACGGTGATCATGCTCACGTCGCACATGCACCAACTCGGGACGCGCTTCCAGATCAAGATCGTCGGCGGTCCGCGCGACGGGGAGCTCGTCTACGAGAGTCTCGACTGGGAGCATCCGCAACAGATCTCTTTCCCGACGCCAATCGTGCTCGAGAAGGGGCAGGGGCTCAAGTCCGTGATCACGTGGAACAACACCACAACCCACACGGTCACCTTCGGGCTTCAGAGTACGGACGAGATGGGGATCATCTTCGGGTACTACTACTGACGAACTGGAACGGCGAAGACCTTCTAGTCACAGAGCCAGAACAGCGAAGACCTTTTGAACCACAGAGGGCACAGAGGCACGGAGGAAGCACTGAGAACTGCCCTGAGTTTTTGTCTCGACGCGCAACGCGCGGCGATTTTTGGGAGCGACCGCTCGGGACGTCCCGGGTCGTTCCACAAACCACTCGGCTCGTTGCGCACGGGACCAAGCGTCTTCGACCTCTCTGTGATTCTCTGTGCCTCTGTGTCCTCTGTGGTTCAAAAAGGGGTCGTCAGTTCACTGCGATTGCCGCGATAGAACGCGCTCGACTTCGGCGAGCGTGGCGTCGATCTCGATCGGGCGGTTGGCGTGCGCGGGACGCGGCTCGGTGTCCTGATGGTAGGAGACCACCGCGCCGGGATCTTTGAGCAGGTGCCCCGTGAGCACGGCAACAACGCTCTCGCCCTCGCGAATCGTCCCCGCGCGCCGCAGCTTGGCCACGCCGGCGACGCTCGCCGCGCTTGCCGGCTCGCAGCCGATGCCAGACGCGTCGATCACCGCTTTCGCCTCGAGAATCTCGTCGTCCGTGACTGACGCGACGACGCCATTCGTCTCGCGAATCGAGCGCACCGCACGATTCCACGACGCGGGAGCGCCGATGCGAATCGCCGTCGCGATCGTTTCGGGCTCCACGTGCAAACGCTCGGCGAAACCGCCGGCGAAACTCCGCGCAAACGGAGCCGCGCCGGCCGCCTGAATCGCCGCCATGCGTGGCATCCGCGAGATCAATCCGAGCGATCGCGCCTCGCGAAGCGCCTTTCCGAACGCGGCGGTGTTGCCGAGGTTGCCCGCGGGCAGTGCGATCCAATCGGGGGGCGCCCAGTCGAGCTGCTCGACCACCTCGAAGACGATCGTCTTCTGGCCCTCGAGGCGGAACGGATTCACCGAATTGAGCAGCTGAACTCCCAGCGCGTTGCGTGCTTCCACCGCGAGCGAGAGACAGACGTCGAAGTTGCCGCGCACGACGAGCGTTCGCGCGCCATAGGCGATCGTTTGCGCGATCTTGCCGAGCGCCACTCGCCCCGCCGGTACGAAGACCAGCGCCGGAATTCCGGCGTGCGCCGCATAGGCGGCGAGCGACGCCGACGTATTGCCGGTCGACGCGCACGCCACCGCACTCGCACCGGTGCGTCGCGCCTGGGTGATCGCGACCGTCATCCCGCGATCCTTGAACGATCCCGTCGGGTTGTGGCCTTCGTGCTTGATCCAGAGATCATCCACGCCGGTCCATTCAGAGAGTCGCTGACGCTGCATCAGCGGCGTGTTCCCCTCCGGGTGGCTCACGACGTCGACGTCCGCCGCGGTCGGGAGCACCAGCTCACGATAGCGCCACACGCCCGACTGTTCGACGCCGCCAATCTGCGCGCGGCGCTCGGCGAACAGCTCTTTGAGCGATGATGGATCGCTCGAGCTCTCGTGGACGATCTCGAGGAGACCGCCGCAGGCGGGGCAATCGCCCCGCGAGTCGGTTTCGGGGATCCGCGTGCCGCAGTCTTCGCACACCTGGACCGATCGTTGTTCGATCATCGATCGGCCTCGAGCAACCGCGCGCCGCGTTGATCGACCTCCGCCACGCGACCCGACGCCGTGATGCCCGCATCGTGATAGGCGGCGGTCATTGCGTCGCAGACGGCACGCGCGGTTTGGTCGCCATCGGTGAGGGCGAACGACGACGGGCCCGCGCCAGAAATGGAACAGCCCAGTGCCCCGGCCTCGAGCGCTGCGCGCTTCGCCGCAGCGAACCCCGGGAGGAGTGGAGCGCGCGCCGGTTCGGCGATGCGATCATCGACTGCGCCGCGTAGCCGCGAGAGATCGCCCGTGCAGAGCGCCGCGACCATGGCGGCGACGGCGCCCGCCTGGGCAAGCGCCACGCCGAGGTCGACGGAGCGGGGAAGCACCGCCCGCGCCTCTGCCGTTCGGAGTTGCATCGCCGGGTGAACGAGCACAATGCGAAGGCTGGGCGGGACGGGAAGTCGATCGCAATCGAACGGTTCCGTCGACCGAATGAGAAGAATTCCGCCGAAGAGTGAGGGGGCCACGTTGTCGATGTGCCTACCTGATAGCGTTCGCTCCGCCGCGTACGCCGCCGCGAGCACGTCGAGTTGTCCGAGGCGTCCGCCGAGGAGTGCGTTGGTCGCGACGGCGCCAGCCACTGCGGATGCCGCGCTGCCGCCCTGCCCACCGGCAAGCGGAAGCCCTTTAGTCAGGCGCAGCGCGACGCCGGCGCGGGAGTCTCCCAACCTACGGATGACCTCGTTTGCGGCGATCGTGGCGGCATTTCGGAACGGATCGCTCGGCAGATCCGCGTGACCGGACCGCTCGAGGTGTACGCCCGGCGCGTCGACGAATCGCGCTTCGACGGTGTCGCCGAGTCCAGTGACGGCGCACCCGAGAATGTCGAGCCCAGGTCCGAGATTGCCGATGCCGCCTGGAGCGAAGGCGCGCGTGACCGCCTCTCTTTTCTCCTCGGGAGCGCGGGAAAGGTTTGTCACGGCCGGAAAATGGGATCGCATGTTCGTTCCAGAATCACTTTACGCGTCACTTGACTAAGCTTTACGCAACGTTGAAAATCGGGCATGTCGGTGTGACGAAAAGGCCCGTAGGCGGGTTGGAATCCCAATGAGGTGCACGCCAGTGTAAGCGCAATGTTGGCTGCATTGCCACCACCCACCACCCACCACCCACCGCCGTCGGTGTCGGCACCACAATCTCCCCCTCGTTGGTCGCTCCATCCACTCTTCGGAGGCGTCTCCGTGCGTCGTCGAACCATCGTATCGCTCGCCGCGTTTCTTGCGTGCGCGCCCATTCCGCTACTCGCACAGCGCGAGATCAGCGGAAAGGTGACGCAGGCGGGAATAGGTACCCCGATCACCGAAGCCACGATCGGCATCGTGGGCGCTCAGCTGGGCATTCGAACTAACGAGCGAGGTGAATATCGCCTCAAAGTGCCTTCCGGCGACGTCCAGATTCTGGTTCGCGCGATCGGATTCAAGCGACAGACGAAGGTGGTACCGTCGTCGCAGTCGTCGGCAGATTTCGAGCTCGAGAAGGACGTGTTGCAGCTCGAAGGTGTGACGGTGACGGGTCAGGCGACGACGGTCGACAAACGAAACGCGTCGACGGCCATCGCCTCGGTGTCGGCGGAGGAACTCGTCGCGGTGCCGGCGAAGACGATCGACGGCGCCCTTCAGGGCAAGGTCGTCGGCGCAGTCGTATCGGAAAACAGCGGCGTGCCTGGCGGCGGGTTCCAGATTCAGATTCGCGGCGCGACTTCCATTAATGCCTCCGGCGACCCGTTGTTCATCGTCGACGGGGTCATCTACTCGAACAATTCGGTCCAGGGCGGTCTGGCGTCGGTGTCGCGTGCGAGCGGCTCGACGACATCGTCACAGGACCAGACGGTCAATCGCCTCGCCGACCTGAATCCGAACGACATCGAGAACATCGAGGTCCTCAAGTCAGCCGCGGCGACCGCCATCTATGGCTCGCGCGCAACCAACGGCGTGGTCGTGATCACGACGAAGCGCGGCAAGGCCGGCCAGACGCGGTACAACGTGACCCAGCGAGTCGGCGGCCAGTCGGCGACGCGACTCCTCGGATCCCGGCAGTTCGCGGACTATGCCACGGTGAAGCCGTACCTTGGCTCGTCGGCGCACGCCGACTCGGTCGCCAAGGCGAACTGCACCCCGACCTGCCCCTGGTACAACTGGCAGGGTGACCTCTACAACAACACGACGCCGTCGTTCGAGTCGGTCATCTCGTCGTCGGGCGGCGTGAGCAGCACGCGTTACTACGCCTCGCTCAACGATCGCCAGAATCATGGCGTCGAGCAGAACACCGGCGCGCGCCGCACGTCGGGCCGTTTGAATCTCGATCAGACGATCGGCGACAAGTGGACGATCAGCGCTGGTCTCGACGTCACGCACAACTTCGTCCAAGACGGAATCGGTAACAACGACAACGCCGGTATCAGCCCGATCTATACGTTCGGCTACGCGCCGGCGATCTACGATCTGCATCAGATCGATCCGACGACGGGCCGCCTCGTGTACATGTGGATGAATGGCGGCGGCACCGGCACGTCGAATCCGTTCGACGTCGTCCATGCCGTCGAGAACAACGAAGACACGTGGCGCCAGACCGGCAACGTCCGCCTGGGTTATTCGCTGCTCTCGTCGGTCAAGAACCAAGTCCAGGTGACGTATATCGGCGGCGTCGACCGCTTCCAATTCGAAGGCGATCAGTATTCGCCGAACTACTTGCAGTTCGAGGGCGCGGACGGCTTCCTCGGCACGTCGCAGCAGGCGTCGACCGACAGCCGCTTCATCAACCAGAGTATCAACGGCGTTTGGACCTACTCGCCGGGGTTCCGCTTCTTGAATTCGGCCCAGACCTCGGTCGGCGGCACGTACGAGACGCAGCGCACGAACATGTTCAACATTCGCGCGCGCGGCCTTTTGCCGACGCGTGTCATCGCGAACCAGAGCGGATCGACGGACTTCTCATCCTCGCAGGACATCCGCGACACCCGCGACCAGTCGCACTATTTCAACGAGCAGATCATCGGCTTCGATGAAAAGCTCGCGCTGGGTTACGGCTTCCGCGCCGACCGCGGCAGCAACAACGGCGATCGCGCGAAGTTCTACACGTACCCGAAGTACTCGGCGAGCTATCGCTTCACCGAGCCGCTTTCGCGGATCACTTCGAAAGTGGACGAAGTGAAGTTCCGCGCGTCGTACGGCCAGTCGGGCAATCGTCCGAACCAGGGCGTGCGCGACATCACGATCGCCAGCGGTGGCGTCATCGGCGGTCTCGGATCGCTGTCGGCTTCGAGCACGCTCGGCAATCCGGCGATCAAGCCCGAAGTCATGAACGAAACGGAGTGGGGCGTCGACATGGCGATGTTCCGCGGTCGCGTCGCCGGTGAGCTGAGTCGCTACCAGCGCGTGATCAAGGACCTCCTCGTCAGCTTCCCGCTGCCGCCCAGCTCGGGCCTTGGCAGCCAGACGATCAACGGCGGACAACTCTCGTCGCTCGGCTTCGAAGCGGGGCTCAACATCGTTCCGATCACGTCGCGCGACATGGAGTGGACGATCCGCACGACGTACCAGCGCAATCGCCAGTACGTCGACAAACTGCTGGTGCCGGCCTTTGGCGCCCCGGGCGGTTCGTTCGCCGCGTCGTACGGCCGCAACCGCATCACGACGTGCGACATCCCCACGCTCGTCACGTCGAAAGGCGTGAAGTACGACAGCTGCGCACCGGGTTCCAACATCTCCACGCTGATCTGGGGCAACGTTCCGTTCTCGTGCTTGAACACGACGGACGCGGCGACGGGCAAACTCGTCGTCAACACCGGCAAGGACAATTTGCCTTGCCACCGAATCTTCCCCGGCGATCCGGCTGTCGCCGGGCAGGTCGTTCGCGACTCGATCATCGCCGACGCCGCGCCGCTTGGGCAGACGTCGTTCCTCAACACCTTCCGCTATAAGAAGCTGACCGTGTCGGGTCTCATCGACTGGCGCATCGGCAGCCATACGTCGGACATGACGAAGAACCTGTTCGACGAAGGCGGCAACTCGCGCGACTACGACGCGACGTCGCCCGACCCGAGCAAGGGTCTTGGCGCGTATCGCTACGGAATCTGGGCGGCGAACAACATCGCCCCGTACATCGATCTCGGTACCTACGTGAAGTTCCGCGAGATCAACGTCACCTTCGACGCGCCGTCGTCGTGGGCCCAGAAGGTCCGTGCGCGCGAAGTTCGCTTCTCAGTGCAGGGACGTAACCTCGGCATGAAGTCCAACTATTGGAGCTTCGACCCCGAGTTCAACAACTTCGGCAACCAGAACTTCAATCGCTTCATCGACCTCGCTCCGTACCCGACCAACCGTCAGTTCTTCTTCAGCGTGGACCTGGGGTACTGACCCATGATGACGACTATTCTTGCTCGCCTCGACGAGCGTCGGAGAGGACTACGGATGCATAAGCGGGGACTCACCGTCGCGGCCATGGCCGCGGCCCTCGTCGGATGTCAGGCCAGCGATCTGAACGTGCCGAGCCCGAACTCGGCCACGGTCGCCGGCGCGACGTCCGATCCGACGGCACTGCAGCTGCTGTTCACCGGATTGTTCAGCGACATTCGTGGACAACGCGCGAACATGATCCTGCAAAGCGCTGTTTTCGGACGGGAAGGTTACACAATTTCCCCGCAAGACGGCCGCTTCGTGACGGTGCCGCTGATTGGTGTGGTGGTCGGCGGCGTCACGAAGATCGACCCGGCGGTCGGCTTCGCCAACAACCCGTGGGCCGGCGAGTACGGCGTGCTCCGGGATCTTTTCAACTTCAAGAACGCGATCAGTGGCGCCGGGACGCTCACGGCGGCGCAGAAGGCCGGTTTGCTCGGCATCGCGCAGACGTTCGATGCGTACATGATGGCGGATCTGGTCCAGGCGCACGACTCGCTCGGCGCCATCACCGAGATCAAGGCCGACGCGTCGCAGCTGGCGCCGTTCGTGTCGCGCGACTCGGTGTACAAGTTTATCATCGGCTCGCTCCAGTCGGCGATCACGAATCTGAACGCCGGTGGCGCGACGTTCCCCTACAAGCTCCCGCCGGGGTTCGCCGGATTCGACACACCGGCAACCTTCGTCAAGTTCGCACAGGCGCTTTTGGGAAAAGAGGAAGCGCACTACGCAACGGCAGGCGGTGGTGCTGCTGCGTGGGCGGCAGCTGTTACGGCGCTCAATGCCTCGTTCCTGAATCTCAGCGCGACGACGCGCACCGCGCTCGATGTCGGACCGTTCAACACTCACGGCGTCGCGCCGGATTCGCCGAACTCCCTCACGCAGGCGACGAATACGAACCTGTACGCTCACATGTCGTTGCAGCGTGACGCGCAGCTCAAGGCCAATGGTCAGCCGGATGACCGCTACACGGCCAAGATCCGCACGGGTCTCCCACCTCGCGCCGGTCCGATCGCCGGCGGCCTGCCGACCTCGGAAACAACGACGCTCGGCTTCAGCATTTGGCCGGCGCAGAACTCGTCGATCCCGATCATTCGGAACGAAGAGCTCATCCTGCTGCACGCCGAGGCGATGTTGGCGACGGGCAACAAGGTTGCCGCCATCAGCGACATCAACACGGTGCGGGTGAACTCGGGTGGTCTGCCGCCGACGACCCTCACGGCGTCTTCGTCCGACGACGCGGTGCTCAACGGCATTCTGTACGAGAAGCGCTATTCGACCCTGATGGAAGGCAACCGGTGGGTCGACATGCGCCGCTACAACAAGCTCGACCAGCTTCCGCTCGACATTACGTCCGGTCCGAACAAGAACTTTGTTGCCAGGGTCAACCCGATCCCGCAGGCCGAGTGCCTCGTGCGTCAGGGTCAGACTGGCGACTTTCTCGGCCCCAATGGGTTGAACAATTGCGCGCCCTGATTTAGGGCCGCCGCAATTCGTAGGCAGCGAGGGCCGGGATCGAATTCCTCGATCCCGGCCCTTCGCTTCGTGCCGAGAGAAGCAAATCCCGAGCATCAGGGTAGTATTCGCACTATTCGTTCACTCTCACGCGTTGCTGTCATCCTATGTCTTCCCGCCTTCGCCCGCTGACCTTCGCCCTTACCGCTGGTTTTGTCGCCGCCGTCGCCTCCCCGTCGAGCGCGCAGTATCCGGCGGGGTCCGCGCTCGCTCGACGAGATAGCGCGCAGCGAACGGGCAGATTCGGCACGATCGACGGGATGGTGAGCGACACCAATCTCGTCCCGCTGCACGGGGCATTCGTTTCGATTCTTGGAACAGCCGTTCGCATTGGCACGGGACCGAATGGCCGCTTTCGCATCACACGGTTGCCGGCCGGTGAGTATCTGCTGGTCGTAAAGCGTGTCGGTTACCGGCCCGTCTCGGGCGTGATCGATGTCGCGGCGTCCGACACGCTTCGCGTCTC
>JAICJQ010000244.1 GCA_025928335.1 Gemmatimonadaceae bacterium | reverse complement strand
GAAGCGACCACCGCCGGTGACCGGGGCGAGAGCAGGAGCTTTGGGCAGCCCAGAACGGCACCGTAATACTCGTGAACAGGGTCGGTTTGCGGATGGACACGGCGGCCAGCAAACCAGGCCGCGATCCGGCGAGCCTGCGCGGCGACCGCCAACGAATCGACCGAAATAACTGTCGAATCTTGGTTTTGGAGCGACTGTGCATGCGTTGCCGAACTGTCCGCGACCGCTGTCATCCCAATAACCTTCCAGTTGCCAGCAAGACGGTTTCTATCCCCGGCTTCGACCGTCAGTGCAACAGCAACAGGCCGTCCAAGCGCACGGGCGGAAGCCGCCAACTGCGGCGCGACTCGATCGGGCAAGCCCGCGCCGCTCGAAGCGAGACCCCAGCGCCGCTGCATCTCGGCCGCATACCACTGAGCGCCGAGAAGCGGCAGAGTGATGACCGTCACGTCTCGGCGCATCCCTTCAACGATCTGCGCGTACCAGAGCGGGTAAGTGTCGTTGTCACCGGCGACAAACAGCACCGCCCGAGGCGGCAGCGGCTCCAGGAGCACAGCGGCCAGTTCCTTCGCCATGCTTGCTTCAGGTTCCTCACGACGGTTGACGGCCGACCAGTTGAGCGCCACCGGGAGCGCCGCAATCCCGACGCCGACCCAACTCGGAAGCCTCAACATTTGCGCGAGACGGACGGCGCCCATTCCCGCCCAGATGCCCCACGCCCAGAACCCCAGGACGAAGAAGTAGTCGCGATCTCTCGCTTCGTGGTTCTCATCCTCCGGGAGGAAGCTCCAGGCGAACGATCGCCCGGCTTTGAGGTTGAGATAGACGATCACGCCGAGTGATCCGCAGACGAATAGCAGCGCCACCGCACTCCACATCCGGCGACTGGTCGTGTACTGCCATCGCGCGCCGACAATGCCGATCCCCGCAAACGCTATCGTCGCCAGCACGCGAGCAATCGTCGGAATGACAGTGGGCCCCAGCGAGAGGCCGAATTGCCAATCGGCATACTCGAACCAGTTCGCGACCTGTAGCCAGATGGGCGCCTGCCGAGGCCAGACGCCTTGAACGTCGTACTGTCGGCGCGCCACCACGTACGCGAGCTGCTCGAGCGTCCGCGGGTTTCCTTGATTGATCAGTGGATCGTGCGCCGCTCGCGCCGGCATGATGAGAAGCGCCGAAAACGCGATCACCGCGACACCGACAACTGCGATGCCGAGGCGAGCTCGATCCGATGCGACGGACGTATCGCGTATCACACCCGCGGCAATGAAGACGACCCCCAACAGAACGATGAGGGCCGACACTCTGCCCACGCCCGCCGCGGCGACCGCCGCGCCGAGAACGATCGCGGCGCGGCCCCAATCGAACGCCGCCCCCTCGCGTCGCGCCACCAGATAGACGGCAACGGGCACTGCGACGAGTGCGCTCATGTGGAGCGGCGCGGCAAGCGCGATCAGGTACACGACGACCATCAACCAACGACGCTCGCCCGATCGTCCGGCGAGATCGGCCGCGGCGACAGTGGCGAGGGCCAACGCGAGCGACGCGGCATAGACCTCGGTCTCCGTCGCGTTCTGCCAGACGGACGACATCGCCCCTGCGCAGATCCCTGCCGCGACGGCGGCCGACCGCGGCACCGCCCCCCCACCCCGCGCTCGCGCGAGCCAGATCACCGTGACCCCAACCGCGCTCGCCGTGCAAAACGCCGAGAAAAGGTTCGTCGCGCGCGCGAACGAGATGAAGCCCAGCATGCTGGCCCACGCCTTCAGCGCGATGATGAACACCGGTGTTCCCGGCGGGTGCGGTATGCCGAAGCTCTTTGCCGCCGCGATGAACTCGCCTGCATCCCAGAACGTGACGCTTGGCGCCAGGGTCGCCGCGTAGACCAGGAACATCGCGAGCCCGGCGCCGAGAGCGACGCGGCGGGAAACGGACGTCACGATGAAATCGCGAGTCCCGCACCACCTCCACTTCCGGCCGCCGGACCGTCACTCGCCGCGCTCGCGATCACCTCGCGAATCGGGCGGCCCGCGACGAGATCGCGCACCTGCGTCGAGGTCACATCACGCAGCAGCCGCCCGGTGACCGCGACCGTGATGGCCGCCGTTTCCTCGGACACCACGACGACGAGCGCATCCGTCTCTTCGCTCAAACCGAGCGCCGCGCGGTGGCGCGTCCCCAACGAGCGATCGATGAGCGCGGTCTGCGACAGCGGCAGGATGCACCCGGCCCCGACGATCGTGTCGCCGCGCACGATGACAGCGCCGTCGTGCAGTGGCGAGTACGGCGTGAAAATCGTCGCCAGCAAGTCGGCGGAAACCTTGGCCTGCATCTCCGATCCTGACTGCACGTATTCGGCGAGCGAGACTTCTCGCTCGATCGCGATGATCGCCCCAATCCCCGATCGGCTCAAACGTTCGACCGCTTCCGCCACCTGATCGCCCACCTCGATCTCGTGCATCCGTCCGAGGAGCCGCGACATCGGCGATTGGCCGATCTGCGCCAGCGCGGCACGCAGCTCCGGCGCGAAAACGACGAGGAGCGCGATCGCCCCGTAGCTGAAGATGAGCGTCAGGAGATAAACGATCATCCCGAAGTGCAGCAAATACGCGACGCCGTAGGCGACGGCCAGCACGACGAGTCCCACGAGCACCTGCATGGCTCGTGTACGGTGAATCAGCAGCAAGGCGCGATAGATCGCGAAGCTTACGATCAGGACTTCGACGACGTCACGCCACCCGGGGTGCAAAAGCCGGAACTGTTCGAAAAGGCTCACGATCCGTTTGTCCGTTGCATGATCGCCCACGCGACGTCGAGCGCGTCCCGATTCGGCTTCACGTCGTGCACCCGAAAAAGCCGAGCGCCACGCTCCAGTGCAGCAACGTTTGCGCCGACCGTTCCGAACACGCGGTCACCGGGTGAGGTCGCGTTCGTGATTGCGCCGATGAATCGCTTTCGTGAAACACCAACGAGGAGCGGGTAGCGTTTCTCCTCTCGCTCCCCGTTGCCCCGCCCCAAGCTCGCGAGCCGGCGGAGATTCGCCAGTACCGTCAGCGAATCTTCACCACGCTTGGCGAATCCGATTCCCGGGTCGACGACGATGCATTCCGGGCACACTCCCGCCGCCAATGCGCGATCGACGCTCGCGGCGAGTTCGGCGCACACCTCGCTGACGCTATCCGCGCCATAGCGCGCGTGCTCGAACGTGGCCATCGTCGCAACGTCGCCGCGCGAATGCATGAGAACAACCCCGGCTCCGCTCTCGGCGCAGACAGAAGCCATGTCGTCATCCAGCCGGAATGACGAGACGTCGTTCACAATCGACGCGCCCGCTCGCATTGCGGACATCGCCACCGGCGCCTTTACGGTGTCCACCGAAATCGGGAGCTCAGGATGTTCGCGACGTACCGCCTCGATGAGGGGAAGGACGCGGCCTATCTCCTCCTCCGCGCTCACCGGCGTCGCACCCTGGGGGCGGGTGGATTCACCACCGATATCGATGACGTCGGCCCCTTCGGTCACGAGGCGATCCACGTGGCGCCGCGCGTCGTCAATGGTGCGCAACATTCCGCCGTCGCTGAAGCTGTCGGGTGTGACGTTCACGATACCGACGATTCGCGGCCGGTCGAGTGTGAGAATGCCTGTCGCGTGACGCCAGATCATGTAGAGCGGGTGAAGCGGAGCTAACAGCTAATAGATACAGCTATCAGCGAATCGGAAACGGGCGGCGGCCCAAGGGCCGCCGCCCTTTCCGAATTGCTTTGAGTTATTGCTCTTGGCTTTGGGCTGCTTTCGACTACGCCGGGCTGGGCTCCGGTCCGCCGAGGAGCGGCGGAGCGCTCCGCTTTGGCTCGAGCACCGGCTGCGTCGTCGGCGCGGAGGCCGTCGGCGGCGCGCCGGTGGTGCGCGGGGGCAGCTCTTCGCCACGCGCCAGGATCTCGATGTCATCGCGCGTCAACGTTTCGCGCTCGAGGAGCGCGGCCGCGACCCGATGCAGCAGCTCCACGTTCGTCTGGAGCGTCTGCTTCGCGCGATCGTATGCGTTGTCGATGACACGCTTCACTTCCGCGTCCACGAGCTGCGCCGTCTTCTCCGACACCTCGCGACGGTGCTGGATCTCGCGGCCGAGGAAAAGCTCCTGCTCGTTGTCGCCGACGAGGATCGGACCGATGGCGTCGGACAGACCCCACTGCGTGACGTACCGCCGCGCAATGGACGTCGCCTTTTGAATGTCGCTCGCCGCGCCCGTCGTCACCCGCTCGTGCCCGAAGATCAGCTCCTCGGCAACGCGGCCGCCGTACGACATCACCAGATTCGCCTGAAGCTGCTCGCGGGTGATCGAGACGCGATCGTCTTCCGGCAGCGTGAAGGCGAGACCGAGCGCGCGGCCGCGCGGCACGATCGTCACCTTGTGCAGCGGATCGTTGCCTTTCACGCGCATCGCGCAGATCGCGTGACCGGCTTCGTGATAGGCCGTGAGTCGGCGCTCGTCCTCCTTCATCACCATCGACTTGCGTTCGGCGCCGAGCATGACCTTGTCCTTCGCATCCTCGAGATCCGGCATGTAGATCTTCTCGTGGCTGCGACGAACGGCGAGCAGCGCCGCTTCGTTCACCAGATTGGCAAGATCGGCGCCGGCCATGCCCGGTGTGCCGCGGGCGAGCGTCGTGATGTTCACGTCGTCAGCGATCGGCTTGTTGCGCAGGTGCACCTTGAGGATGCCCTCGCGTCCCTTGAGGTCGGGCGCATCGACGACAATTTGGCGGTCGAATCGGCCCGGGCGCAGGAGCGCCGGGTCGAGGACGTCCGGACGGTTCGTCGCGGCGATGAGAATGACACCGTCGTTGGACTCGAAGCCGTCCATCTCGACGAGCAACTGGTTGAGCGTCTGTTCTCTCTCGTCGTGACCGCCGCCAAGGCCGGCACCACGGTGCCGGCCCACGGCGTCGATTTCGTCGATGAAGATGATGCACGGCGCGTGTGCCTTCCCCTGCTCGAACAGGTCGCGCACGCGGCTCGCGCCGACGCCGACGAACATCTCGACGAAGTCGGAGCCCGACATCGAGAAGAACGGACGGGCAGCTT
>JAICJQ010000031.1 GCA_025928335.1 Gemmatimonadaceae bacterium | reverse complement strand
TCGAACCTTCCGATGCATGCCTCCGACTATCAGCCGGGCGTTCGCGCTCGGCTCGCGATCGGCGAAAAGGTGCTCGCCGTCGATTACCTCGAAGCGCTCGAGGCGCGCGAACGGCTCCGTGACGCCGTCGATGCCGCTCTCCAGGATTGCGACGCGCTGGTGCTACCGACGCTTGCCATCGTTGCGCCGACACTCGGCGAGGAGAACGTGACGATGAGCGGAGGGCAGCAGGTCCCCGTTCGCTCAGCGATGCTGCGACTCACGCAGCTGTTCAACATCAGCGGCCACCCGGCGATCTCGCTTCCTCTGCCAACCAGCGGGCTTCCAGTCGGCCTTCAGCTCGTCGGGCGCCTCGATGAGACCGCGGCACTGCTCGCTACGTCGGCGTCGGCCGAGCGCGCGCTTGCCTGATCAACGCCGATCGCGAAGCTCCGGTTTACTGTTGACGACGATCCAAACGACCGTGTCCCACGCGTTGTGGATGCCGATGAACAGCAGTCCGAGCGCCGCCGTCGCCACGGCGAACAAGGCGCCCTCGACGTGAACGCCCGCCAGCGCCGCGGCGATGAGAATTATCGAATAGGCTGTTAAGGGCAACAGCGTGTGCCAGATCCAGTCTTCGAGCACCGGCTTGTACGCCTGCTGGCGCCGCGCGCGAATCAGGCCGCGCACCACGAACCAGAGCCCGGCCAGCGCGGCCAGCGCGAGCGCGGTTCGCACGCCGGTGAGTCCTCCCCATGGCGCGCTCATGACCGCCGACGTCGCGAGCGCCGACGCGAAATGCATTACCGTTGGCGTGCCGAACGCGGCGATTCCATCGCCGGACCCGCCCTCGATGCGGACGTCGGCGATCAGTACGATCACGACGAACTGCAGCCCGATCAGCGCCGCGCCCGACGACCCCACGATGACGTAAAAGCTTTCCCACCCGCCGAGCACCGACGTTGCCGCGTCCACCATCCCGGCCCCCGATAGGTTTACCGCACATAACCTACCTTCACTCGCCTATGCCGACACATCGACCCGTTCACGATCCCAAGCTTCCCAAACCCGTCGGTCCCTACTCGCCGGGAATGGGCTTCGAGCGACTCGTGTTCGTTTCAGGCCAGGGTGCAACCGATCCGGCGACGGGTACGCTCGCCGGACCGGACGCCGCGACCCAGACCGAGCAATGCCTGAAGAACGTTCAAACGATTCTCCGCGCCGCGGGCTCCGACCTGAATCATGTGCTTCGCTGCGGCGTGTTCCTCATCGACATGAATGAGTTCGAGCAGATGAACGGCGTGTATTCGCGAATGTTTGGCGACCATCGGCCGGCGCGCACGACGATCCAAGCCGTGGCCCTGCCTGGCGCCGGCTTGCGCGTCGAGATCGATTGTATCGCGTACGTCCCGTAGCACGTACAAAAACCCGCATCTGGGGTCAGACTCCATTTCTTAGCGCGTCCAGACGTACACGAGCGCGCATCGTTTTCCGCGATTCTTGATCGCCGCTTCGCGCGAGTTCGATGCCTGTACCTGCGGCACGGACACGCGCGCGTTGTTCATGATGCGCGCGCCTTGGCCGGCCGGCATGTGCGTCATGCTGATACTCGGAAGAGCCTTGTAGACCTCGATGGTCTCGATCTCCTCGACCATCAGCGTTTCCATTTCGATGTACCCCGGGCCCCCGTTCTTCACCGCGACGCAATCGTGGTCGAGATCGTTCCGTTCGCGATCACCTCCGCCGCCGAACCAACCCCATCCCATCTGCACCGCGTCAGTCACCCAATCGATCCCGCGCTCCTGAAGCTCGGTGCGCGTAAAGACCTTCGAGTTCGCCACCGTACGCCAAGCCATGCGCGTCCCGAAATCCTCGAGATTGTGCACCTCACGCACCGAGCGCTCGTGTGACAGCGGGGCGAGATACGCCGTGATGCGCCGCCCGCTGTCCGGTGGAACGATCACGCCGACGACCTTGAAGTCGTAGCCGGGCTGACTGATCGCAACGGTGTAGACTCCCGGCCGCACCGGGATGTAGAACGCACCGGTCGAATCGGTGACCGTCGCATCGCTGTGGCCCACGACCCGCACTTCGGCGCCCGGCAGCGGGCGAAACGCCGTATCGCCGACGACGCCGCTCAACCCACCTCGCACCGCGCTGCTCACCACGGGGAGAAGTGGAACGGGGACCGGTACCATCGCGAACGCTCCCGCGCCGCCCGCGGAATCCACCACAATCGTTCGCACCTGCGGTGCGTAGCCGAGTTTGCGAGCCCGCACGTCGTACGTGCCGGGAGCGATCTTGTCGAACTGGAACGCACCGTTGCCGAAGGTCGTCGCGCGCCGGTGCGACGCGGCGATCGTGATTTCGACGCCGTCGATCGGAAAGCCAACCGTGTCGCGCACGACGCCGGCCAATTTCCGGGCACCGGGCTTGTCCGGCGCCGCGTTGACCACGACAGCCGGAAGTCGCGCCGGCGGCTCCTGTGCCGCGATCGACCGCAAACCGAGACAGCTCACCGCCGCGAAAGCGGCACCCGCGAGTCGGATATGCATACCAATATGTACACTAAAATCCGATTCCTGTCACGACTCTAAAACTCGCCGCCAAATCGCCCAATCGCCCACTCTCAATGACGACGCAGCTCGGCGAAGAACCGGTCCACTTCCGGCCAGACTGCATCGGGCCGCTCGGCGTAGGCAAAGTGCGCCGCACCCGGAACGCGAAACAAGCGCGCGTTCGGTATCATCGTCCACTCGTTGACCAAATCCATCGGAATTGCGTCTTCCTCGCCATGGACGACGAGCACCGGCATGTGCAGCGCCGGAAGTGCCGATCGTAAATCCCAGTCGCCGTACGACGCGTTCACGATGCGATTGGTCTTCGTGAGCCCGTAACGGATGCCGGCCGGATCCGACGCGCAGAGATCGGAACGAATCAGCTTGCCAAACCGCTGGAAAAAATCACCGCGCCGCGGTGGTACCGGGCCAAGAAGATCATGCCGCGAACATGATCGGGGTGTGCGATGGCGTACGTCGCGGCGAGGAGTGGTCCGTACGAGTGCGCGACGAGCACGACGCGATCGATCTTGAAGTGCCGGCGCACGGCGTCGAGATCGCCGTGACCAGCCGTTCGGTAGAACAACCGAATCGAGTCGTCCGCGGTGATGTACCCCTCGGTCGGCTTCTGCGCGGACGCCGTGGCCGCGCCGAGGGCGAGTGCGGTCGCTGATAGTCGTCGACTGAGCATGCATGCAGTCTCGGGCGTCAGGCGAGGCCAGTCAACGCCCCTTCCGCTCCGTATGACCGGGAGGAATCATTACCCCGACTGCCACGAGCGGACCTAGTGACGAATCCCGGCGCCCCATCTCGCACCAGCCCATCGACGTTGTCTGGCCGCGACGCCGCTGCCACGGTGCCGTCGGCGCTTCGCGATTTGCTCGCCGATCGCTACATCGTCGAGCGACAGCTCGGCCGCGGCGGCATGGCGACGGTGTATCTGGCGCGCGATCTCAAACACGACCGGCCGGTCGCGATCAAGGTCATGCATGCCGAGCTGGCGAACTCAATTGGCGCGGACCGCTTTCTCCGCGAGATCTCGATCTCCTCGCGGCTGCAGCATCCGCACATCCTCACGCTGATCGATTCCGGAGAAGCGAGCGCCCCGACGGGCGAGCACTTCCTCTACTACGTCATGCCGTACGTGCAGGGCGAGTCGCTCCACGATCGCATCGCCCGCGACGGCGCGCTGTCGGCACCCGACGCCGTCCGCACGTTGCGCGAGGTGGTCGACGCCGTGGCCGAGGCCCACCGGACGGGGATCGTGCATCGCGATCTCAAGCCCGAAAACGTGATGATCGCCGGCCCGGGCGGCCATGCACTCGTCGTCGACTTCGGCATCGCGAAGGCGATGAGCGATGCGCGCGATAGCATCTCGCTCACCGGCACCGGCATTTCCGTCGGATCGCCTGCCTACATGGCTCCCGAGCAGGCACTCGGCGAGTCGGTCGATCACCGCGCGGATATCTACGCGCTCGGCGCGCTCGCCTACCAGATGGTGACCGGCGTACCGCCGTTCACGGGAACGTTGCGCGAGGTGCTCACCGCGCACGTCAGCACGCCGCCGAAGCCGCCGCGCGACGTGAAATCCGACGTGCCGCCGGCCCTCGAGCGGATCGTGCTGCGTTGTCTCGAGAAAGACCCCAGGGCGCGCTATCAGACCGCGAATGAGCTACTCGCCGAGATCGACGCCTCCGCCTCGGCCGGCGCCGCGCCGGCGTCGTCAACGACTCGTTCTCTGCTGCTCGCCGTCGGCGTCGTGGCGGTCGTCGTCGCGGCGTACGCGGCGGTCGCCGTTCGTCGGGCCAACCGTGAACGCTGGGTTGCGGACACCGGCATCCCCGCCATCGAGCGATTGATCGACGCCGGCGACAACGACAGCGCGTTCGTCGTGTATCAGCAGGCGAGAGATCTCGCGCCGAACCATCCGGGCTTGGTCGCGCTGCTCTCGCGCTTCACCCAGCGTGACTCATTCGTCACCGTCCCACAGGACGCGCTCGTCGAACGCGCCACGTTCAACGATACCACCAAGTGGGAGACGCTCGGTTCGACGCCCCTCACGCGCGTCCTCGTCCCGTTCGCCGTCGAACGTTATCGGATCACGAAGACCGGCTATCGACCGGTCTTTCTCCTCAGCGGCGGAATTCCGACGATCAGTGCTCCGCCGCTGCCCGACACCATCCGTCTCGATCCGATCGACGCGCCCAATCCGGAGATGGCCCGAATTCCCGCCGGACAACAGATCGGCGATCTGCTGCAACTCCGGTCGCTCCGTCCGCTGAACCTAGCCGACTTTCTCGCCGATCGGCTCGAGACCACGAATGCCGATTACAAGAAGTTCGTCGCCGCCGGCGGCTACACCAAGAAAGAGTACTGGGATGAGCCTTTTCTAAAGGACGGCAAGTCGCTCTCGTGGGAGCAGGCGATGGCGCTCTTCGTCGATCGAACCGGCCGTCGCGGACCGGCGACATGGGAGGGCGGCGACATCCCCCGCGGCGCCGAACAATTGCCGGTCGGCGGCTTGAGTTGGTACGAGGCGGCGGCGTACGCCAAGTTCGCCGGCAAGTCGTTGCCGACTCTCTATCACTGGATGCGCGCCGCCGGCACGAGCATGTCCGGGCTCATGGTCCGCGGCAGCCACTTCGACGCCGAGTCTCCGGCACCCGGCGGCGCGTTCCTCTCCATGGGTCCGTGGGGCCTGTTCGACGCCGCCGGCAACGTGCGCGAATGGTGCAGCAACCTCGACGGACTGGGAAAACATTATCTGCTCGGCGCCGGATATAACGACTCGCCCTATCGATTCACCGACGCCACGGCCGTCCCGCCATTCGACCGCTCACCGAGCAACGGCGTTCGTCTCGTGAAGTATTTGACGAGGGACGATGCGCTCGCGCAGGCGAGCCGGCCGATCGCCGGCAGCTTCCGCGATTACGGCACGGAGACGTCTCCGGTCGAAGCGACGGTCGCGAGCTATCGTCGCTTTTATGACTACGATCATACGCCGTTGAACGCGCGTGTCGACGAGGTTGATTCGTCGCACGCCGAGTGGATTCGCGAGTCGGTGAGCCTCGATGCGGCGTATGGCGGGGAGCGTCTGCGGGTCCGGCTCTATCGCCCGCGTCGCGCGACGGGACGCCTTCAGACCGTCGTGATGTTCCCGGGCTCCGACGCGTTCTACGGGACGAAAGTCGACGATCACTACGCGGAGCAGCAGGATTTCATCATCAAAAACGGCCGCGTGCTCGTGCTGCCGATCTACAAAAGCACCTACGAACGCAACGACAAGCTCGCGACCAATTCGCCCGACAGTTCGATCGCGTATCGCGACCACGTCGTCGCTTGGGCGAAAGACCTGCGCCGCACACTCGACTATCTCTCGGCGCGTCCCGACGTCGACTCGGCGAGCTTCGCGTACTTCGGGATCAGCTGGGGTGCGCGGCTCGGCCCGCTGATGGTCGACGTCGATCCGCGCTTCAAGGCGGCTGTGCTCACCGCCGGCGGTCTGTCGATGGAGCATTCACGGCCGGAAGTCGATCCGTTCAATTTCCTCGCGCATGTGCGAATGCCGGTGCTCATGCTCAACGGAAAGAACGATCAGGTCTTTCCCGTCGAGACGTCGCAGAATCCGATGTTCCAACGGCTCGGCACCGCGGCGGAACAGAAGCGGCATCAGTTGTACGAAGGCGGCCACTTCGTTCCGCGCGCGTCGCTGATCGCCGAGACGCTATCTTGGCTCGATCGCTACCTCGGCAAGCCCTAGCTCCCGCTACGGGACGATCGTCGTGATGTCCCCCGCGAGAACCGCGAACTCCGCCCGACGGTTCCTCGCCCAGCAGCTCTCGTCGTGCTCCTGGCAGACGGGTCGCTCTTCGCCATACGACACGGTCTCGATGCGCGAAGCGTCGATGCCGCGCTGGGTCAGATAGAGTTTCGCCGCCGAAGCGCGTCGCATTCCGAGCGCGAGGTTGTACTCGTCGGATCCGCGTTCGTCGGTGTTGCCCTCGACGCGGATTCGGATTGGTCGGTTCGCGCCGAGAACTCCCGCCTTGCGATCGAGCACCGGCTTGTCGGCGGCGAGGATCTCGGAGGCGTCGAAGTCGAAATGAATCGGCTGCGTGAGCGCGGCGCGTGCGCCCGTGAGCTCGGCGGCGCGAGCTTCATTCGCTCGACGAATGCTGTCCGCGCGCGCGGCGGCGAGTCGTCGCGCGGCGTCGGCGCGGGCGATCGAATCACGCATGGCATTCGCGCGATTGATGCTGTCCTGATTGACGCGAGCGACCGGAGTCGGCGTCGCCGCCGGCGGCGGCGCGTGATGACAAGCAACGACCAATACTATAGAAGAAGCTGCAACCATCACCTTCGCGACCGAGCGCATGGCGCCTCCTCGAAGCCGGGAGAGAGAGGGGAACGGACGTCCTCCATATTATTGCATGGTCTCCCAAAAGTCACGCTCAAATCGCCGCCCGACCCAACAAAAAAACGCAAATGGGGGTGTTGTGGTACGATGCGCAGAGCGGACGGGCGGACAAGAGATCCGGTCGCGCAATCATCCCGGCGGGTAATCAGCGCCAATACTCTGTATCCATCGAACGCGGCGCATGGAGCGTCGTGCAAATGGAGAGAGGAAATCATCATGGCGCTGTTCATCGACGTGCACAATCACATCCCCGGTCTGACGCCCGACGCCGTCGCCGGAGCACACGAGAAAGATCTCGAGACGCAAACGAAATACGGCGTGAAATACCTCAAGTACTGGTACAACGCCCAGAGGGGACAGGTCTTCTGCCTCGTCGAGGCACCGAACAAGGAAGCGGCCGTCCGCGTCCACGCTGAAGGCCACGGCCTCGTCGCCGACGACATCTTCGAAGTCGTCGAGGGCCACTGAGATGTCCGGATGTCGCCGAGGCTGCGCAGAGATGAAGTGAGCACGGTAACTCTCGCCAGCGCTCGACGGACATCCGACACAGAGACACCTATGACAAAGAATTCCATACTTCTGACATTTCTCGCCATCGGGATCGCTGCGTGCAGGACCGACGCCCCCGTCCCGACCGCGAGCCACACGGCGCACGGCGGCGCGACGCTTTCCGATCTCACGCGCGCCGGCAACGCGCAGTCGCTTGCCGCGCTGCGGCAATTCACGGCCGGCTTCCACGATCTCGACGCGGCTACGTCGGCGCATTACGGCCTTCTCGTGGCGCCTCCGGCGACGGCAGCGGACGGTTGCATCTCCGATCCGAGCATGGGCGGCATGGGCTATCACTACACGCGCGGCAACAACCTGGGCGACGACGCGATCGATCTGCTCGACCCCGAGTTCCTCGTGTACTCGCCGATCGACGGGCCGGCGGTGAACGGCGTCGTGAAACGCCGACTGGCCGCCGTCGAATACTTCCTCCCATTCACGACGCGGTGGCCTGCGCCGGGCGCGCCAGGCTTCATCAAGGCGCCGTCGCTGCACGATTTCCCGACGACGAGCGATCTCCCCGACGTGCCGTTTACCGCGACGAACCGGTTCGGCGGCTGGATGTTCCACATCTGGCTCTGGGAGAACAATCCCGCGGAAATGTTCGTCAACTTCAACAACTCGGTACCGCTCTGTCTGTAGAACCCGTCGCCATCGTAGTTTTGAGCGAAGTGGAGCGGAGCACCATCACATGTCGTTCATCACCGTCAATGGTATCGAGCTGTATTACGAGCTGAGTGGGGACGGCAACGTCCCCCTCGCTCTGGTTCATGGTTCGTGGGGTGATCACACGAACTGGAATCCCGTGGTCGCGGAGCTCGCCAAGTCATTTCGGGTCCTCACGTACGATCGACGCGGTCACAGTCAGAGCGCGCGGCCGCAGACACAAGGCAGTCTACGCGAAGACGCGATGGATCTCGCGGCTCTTCTCGACGCGCTCGGTCTCGGTCCTGCCCACATCATTGGCAACTCTGGTGGGGCGGCCGTCGCGCTCTGGCTCGCCGCCGAGCGGCCGGAGATGCTGCGTAGCCTCACCGCGCACGAGCCACCGCTCTTCGGATTGCTTGCCAACGATCCAAAGTTCGCGGCCGCGCTGCGCGCCGTCGACGAGCGGATCTCGAACGTCTTTCGATTGCTGCGCAGCGGCAACTTCCGTAATGCGGCGCGGCATTTTGTCGACAACGTCGCGCTCGGTCCGGGTTCGTGGGACAAATTGCCACCGAGCCGACAGGAGACGTTCGTCACCAACGCGCCGACCTTTCTCGACGAGCTGCAGGATCCGAACATCTCGATCGTCGACCTCGAGGCGCTTGGTCGCTTCGGTCGGCCGACACTGCTTTCGCGCGGGGAGCACAGTCCCGCGTTCTTTCCCGCGGTCGTCGCCACACTCGCCAAGGCAATGCCCGCGGCGGAGGAGACGGTCTTCGCAGGCGCGGCGCACGTCCCGCACGCGTCACACCCCGTGCAGTTCGTCGAAAGAACCGCCGAGTTCGTTCGTCGCCACGAGCTGGCCTGACGTCGCACGCCGTACCAAAACCGCGCCGGTAGGGTCAGACTCCGTTTTTTAAACGGGGTCTGACCCCGTTGAAGCCAGTTGAGTCGAATTGATCCGGTCGGGGTCAGACCCCGTTGGAGCCCTGTTGAAACCCGTTGAATCGGCCGACGGGCATTGAGCGCGAGGACGTCTCTAGCTGACCCGCCCGATCACTGGCGCCATGGATTGACCGCATTCATGTCGCTTGCTGTCCGGCGCGAAGCCACTCGAGGACCTTACCACGAGCCAGACGATTGGCGAGATAATGGGAGTGGGCGACGCCGTCCGTCTGCGTGAACATCAGCGAGTCGCGGACGGGAAATTTGGACGAGGAATCGAGCGCGCTCCTCGTGGAAACGATCAGATCGTGGGCTCCGGGAATCATCTTGTCGGCGAGAAGGTTTCGAAGCCGCCGCGCGACGCCGGGCTCCTGCGGCAGGAAGTCGGAAGCGAGGGCGAAGTAGCGCGGCGCCACGCCCTCCTTCGCCGCGGCGTTCCCCGACTTGAGCGAATCGAGGAAGTTGCTCCCTGGTCGCATGGCGCTGATGCCCTCGAGCCTGGCCGCCGACTTGAACAGAATCGCCTTCGCGACGGCGAAGACACCTCCGGCGATCGGTCCGCCGAATTGCGTCAAGATGCTGCTTGCGAGCACGGTGTACGCAGTGATCGCGCGCTCGATGTTCACCAGATCGCCGAATGGAGTGCCCGCATTTGGCGCTCCGGCCATCACGACGTTGCGCACACGTACCCGATCGATTCCGGCAAGCGTCGAAGAACCGCCTTCGACCAATGCGCGCGCGACGAGCGCGCCGCGGCCGTGCGCGAGGACGTCTACGTCGAGCGATGCATCCGACGTACGCGTGAGAAGGTCGAGCAAAGTCGCCGCATTTCGGCGCGGGTCGTGCGACAGCGTGAAGTGATCGAAGGCGAAGACCCGCCCCTCGTATAATCGATCGAGCTCGGCGACGAAATCGCGCGGCATCGCGGCGAAGCCGGCGTGCGCGCGGCCGAACGTGTCGTGCAGGAAGAGCAGGGATCGTCCGCCTGAGAGGTGGCGCCAGCCCTCGACATCGAGCGATGGCACGTCGCCGCGAGCGTAATTGTCCGGCGAGAATGCCCGCGCGCGATATGGGCGCGCGGCTGTCTCCCACCGCTGCGTCATGTCTTCGCCGACGCTCGCCAACGCGGCACCGCCCATCGGGTACACGATGAGCGTGAGGACTTGCCGCCCGATCTGACTCTGCGAGAACGCCATCGCGGCATCGATGGCGCCGCGTGTTCCCGGCGCCGGCGCCTCGCCGACGGTCGGCACGGGAATTCGGAATTTCAGCGGCGCGGCCGGACCGCCGAGTGCACGGGTCGCACCGTCGGGCTGCGGGAAGTGAAGTGTCACCACGCCGTCGGCGTCCGTGGAGACGATCATCTGCTCGCCTGAATCCCCACGTGGCACCATAAGATGGAGCGACGGCCCCGCACCGTCGCGCGTCCCTTCCGTTCGCCGAGCATCAGCGACCTCGATGCGCTTCGTGGCTACACCATCGGTCTCGCCGAGGGCGCGCTGGATCGCGTCGACGACCTCATCGGCTGCCGCGTTGCTTCCCGCGCTGTTCGACACCACCGCGGCAAAGCCGTTGGCGCGGAGCGTCGTGCGGCCGTCGATCGGCTTCTCCTCGCCGTCGATCGCGACCGGGGTCCGACGAATCACGAACGACGCCGTGACCGCGGTCCAGTCATCCGGATCGTCTTCCGGGAGATCGTCGGCAACGATTGCTCGCGTCAGCGTCGCGCCGGAGCGGTCGTCGGTCGCGACGGCTATGCGCAGGAGGGTCGTGACCGGCGAGTCAGCCGCTCGCGTGGACGGTACCGCTCGCGTTCCCGTCTGCGCGAGCACGCCAAAGTTCGCCGGCGATGACGTGACGAACAGCTTCAACGCCTCGGTCGCCTCGAGCGCGCCATCACGAAACTCGCCCTGGACTTTCATCCGTTCGCGCGAGCCCGGCAGGACCGCTCCCTTCTCGAAGGGAGAACCGGGGTGGAACATGTCCTGCCCGCCGTCCGTCGGGAAAAGGAGCGATAGCGCGTGATTCTCCTGAAAATCAAGAACGCTAATGTATGCCGGAGCGTCATGCGTGCTCGTGACGCGAAAGGCGATCGGCTCGCCGTTCTCGAGCACGGGAAGTCCACGCCGTTCATCGGGCGTCGCGACAACCCATTGGCCGCTCGCATCCCAACGCATCACCTCGATCGCGAACTTGCCGCGCAACGCGCTGTTCGGATTCGGATTCTCCAGAGCCAGCGCCTGCCGGTATCGAACGACCTTCTCGAGATTGCCGCGGATGATCGATTCCTCACCCGGGTACCGGCGCGGCATGAGGAGCTGGCCGGTGGTGTGGACCACAGCCCAGGTCGGACGATCGACGGCGCCGAGTTGCGGCGCGGGATCGGTCGGGCCGACGCTGGCGCGCGGTGCGATCAGGTAGGCTCGCGCGAACGGTGCCGCCGCCGACGCGGCCGCGGAAACGTCGACCAACGGCGACGACGACAATGCATCGCGAAGCGCCGCGACCGTCGACTCGCTTCCCTGGCCGGCACCGACGATGTCCACCGACATTGCCATCGCGCCCCGTGCATGAGAGATCTCGAATGCGCGCGTCCGGGTCGCGACGGCGTCGGGCGGTGCCTCAGCGGTGATCCGCGCCACGCTGCGCACCACACTGACCGACTCGATCTCGATCGCGCCAAGTCGCGCCAGATTCGCCGGGTCGGCCGCGCTCGGAACCCGTTTTGTGCCCTGGGAGTAGACGTGGTAGGTCGAGCCCGTGGTCACACCATGGGCCGAGCCCCGATTCACGACGACCCGATCGCCGTTCCGCTCGACGACCGAGGCGAAGTTCATTGGCAGCAACTCGCGCACGCCAAAGATGTCACGATCGACGCGACCTTCCATCTGGGGATGTTGACCGGGCTTGTGCGCTGTGACACTGGCCGCGGCCCGCTCGAACACGTCGCGGTATGTCGTGCCGGACGTGGCGCGCGTCAGTTCCTGCGTCAGGAAGTACGTGAGAACGCCATGCTTCTCGCCCGACTCGGAGGTGAATTCGTTCGAGACCTCTTCGTCGCGACAACCGGCGATCAGCACGTAGTTGTCCGAGAGCGACACCCATCCGCTCGGCCCCTTTCCGCCAGGACCCGCCGAACGCGGCGGACGGCGGCGCGGGACGGTGTGCGAGCCGTAGGCGTCCGCGGAGTCAGTGCCCGCGCTCATCGAGCGAACCTTGTCACCGAACAGATCGCGTGTGACCGTGCCCGAGTGGCAGGCATCGACGATCACCGTGATGTACGACGTCCGCTCCGCCAGGTCGAGAAGCCGCTCGTGCAACTCGTCGTCGAGCAGGAAATACGGATTGCCGCCGCCCGTCGTGACGTCCACCGGGCACAGTGCCGTCGCGAACCCGCTCGCCTTCGCGACTTTCGCGTCGAGCCGCGATCCGTGACCGGCGTAGTAAAACAGTGCGACGTCGCCGCGGTTCGTTGCGTCCACCAGATCATCCAGCGCGCCGAGAATGGCGTCCTTCGTCGCGGCCGCGTCGGTGAGCAGCGTGATGTTGTCGCTCGGAAAGTCGAACTTCTGTTGAAGGACGTCCGCCATAGCGCGCGCGTCGTTGACGCACCCGTCGAGTGGATATTGCGCTCCGTACGCGTCAATGCCGACGACGAGCGCGCGCTTGGCGATCATGTCGAGTTCTCGAGATTACGGTTTCTTCGGTCCACCCGGGCCCTGACGAGACCCTGGATCACTGCTCGGGCCGCCGGGGCCTTCACGCGTGCCGCCGGTCTCTTTCTTCGGACCACCGGGGCCCTGTCGCGATCCGGGATCACTGGACGGGCCGCCCGGGCCCTCGCGCGTCTTGCCGTCTTTTGCCATCGTCTGCTCCATCGTGAAGGTGAGAACTGCCCGCGAAATTGCGGTGCTGCCAACGTCAATGCTTTCGCGCCCGCGACTTCAATCCATCGAGTCGCCGGCGATAGAGATCGGCAAGCGGATGGAGGCCGGCCGAGTCGGCCGCCTGCGCGCGTAAGGCCAGACTCGCTGGGAGGAAGGCGACGTAACTCTGCGACGCCTGCGAGTCGAACGTGTCGGCGATGTCGAGCGCTCGGCGAAAATCGCGACGCGCCATGAGCACTTTCGAATAGATCAGACGCTCGGGGCCGCGACCGAGGCTTTCCGTCCAGAGAAGATTGCCCGAGGCGTTGGGTGTCGGAGCGGCCAGCGCCGCCGCAAGCTCACGCAGCGCCGCCGCCGTATCCCGGCGCGCCAGCGTGAGCTTGGCGCTCGTTGCTGCCGCGACGACCAGGGTGGCCGGAGGTCCGCTCGAGGCCCGCGCCGCGAGATTGTCGCTCCGCTTGCGCAGCTCTACGGTGTCGCCCGCCGCGAACGACCACACCCCGAGTTGCCAGATGCGATCGGGCGTACACCGGTCGCAGCCTGGTCCCGCTTGCGCCGACATCGGTCGCGCAATGTCTGTCGCGCGACCGGCGAGCTGCTCAACGAACGACGAGCCGACCATGTAGATCGACGCGCCGCCCTCCTTCCGCGCCAGCGCCGAGTCGACGCGCGCCGTCATCTCGGATGTGCGTCCTTCGGCGATGAGCACGCCGGTAAGTCCGACGAGCGCGGCCCACCGCCGGCTGTCGGCACCGGTGTCGTGCAAGACGCCGTCACCATGGCCATCTTGGCGTCTGCCCGTGCCATCGCTTGCCGATCTCGACGTTCTGCTGCACAATCACATGGCGCCATGACCGACAATAAGTTCGAACGACTGCGACGGCGCCGCGATCGGGTGATCATCGAGCGGGCGGGAGCGAGTGATTAGAGTTGCCGAAACCGTCGTGGTTCGCGGCACTCTCCCAGGTCGACGTATCGCGCGATGGATCGCGCATCGAGATCGTCGGCTGGAACAATTCGACCTTGAGTCAAACATGCAGCTGGGAAGCACCGGCTCACTTCACCAACGTTGGCACTCCCGCCGACGAGGTGCTTCCCAGTCCGAGATTGCCGAAGATGCTCGCGCCCCAGCAATAGAGCGCGCCGCTCGTCGTCACGCCGCACGTGTACCAGTGGCCGGCGCTGATCTTGGCGAAGGCGAGTCCGCCGCTCACCGCGGTCGGCGAGCTCGTTGACCCGCCGATCGAGCCGATCCCCAGCTCGTTGTGATCGTTTTCGCCCCAACACCACGCCGCGCCGGCGGTGGTGAGGGCACAGGCGTGGAAGACGCCGACCGTAACCTGGCCGAAGGATTGTGCCGTGTTGACGCGAGACGGTGACAGGTTGTTGGCCCCGCCGATCAGGTTCGCGCCCCAGCAATAGACCGAGCCGTCGCTCACGACGCCGCACGCGGCTTCCATCCCGGCTGCGATCGTCGTGAACGTGAGATTCCCGCTCACGCGCGCCGGCACGGATCGATTCGTGTTCGTGCCGTCACCGACTTGGCCGAGGTTGTTGATACCCCAGCAATACGCGATGCCTGCCGCGGTGCGACCGCAGCTGAAGTCCCGACCGGCGACGATCTGCGCGAAGGTGAGGCCGCCGCTCACGGCGACCGGCGTCGGATGCGTCGTCGTCGTGCCGTCGCCCGATGCACCGGCCGTGTTCGTACCCCAGCAGTATGCCGTGCCCGCGGCGTTTCGGCCGCACATGTCAGTCTCGCCATTTGATATCTCGACGAAATTCAGTCCACTGCTGACGAGGCGCGGCGAAGGTGCCTGGTCGGCCGCACCGAAGCCAAAATGCAGGTTTCCCCAGCAATAGACGTCGCCCGCAGCCGTCCGTCCGCAGCTCCGCGCCGTGCCTGCCACGACCTGCGTGAACGAAATGGATCCCGAAACCGGCGTCGGCGTGGACTTGTCGGCCGTCGTTCCGTCGCCGACGGCGCCGGAGCTGTTCTGACCCCAGCAGAACGACTGCGAGTTCGTTGCTGTTGCACAGGTCGTCCAGAGTTCGCGGCCGACCGTGACATCGGTGTAGGCACCCGAAGCCTGGGCCGTCACCGTCACCGCGGCATGACCCGTCTTTCCTTTGATCGTGGCGGTGATGTCGACGGTGCCGGGCGCTACGCCGGTAACGGTCCCGGTCGCATTGACCGTCGCGATGGCGGTCGACGCACTGGACCAGGTCGTACCGGCTGCCACTGGCGTACCGTCGGCCGTGACGCCCTGAGCAGTGAGCGAAACGGTTTGGCCGACCTGGATCGTTGCGGTGGTCATACTCATCACGACGTGATCGACCGTCCCCGACGGACCGGTCGTCGACGCGCCGCCGCCACCGCAAGAAGCCGAACCGATCGAAGCAGCCAAGGCGATCGATGCGACAATTCTCATATGGCGCGTAATGCTCATGGTATCCCTTCTGACAATGCGCCGTTAGGCGTTGAAAACCGTCATGACTGTGCGAGTGGGCGAGAAGGGCCGCCTTTGGCGCCTCACACCCTTCGTGCCCGCAGCGGAAGCTTGCGGCAGAAGCCGTCGGAAGAACTACCGTCCGGATCTTCCGCCGGCCTCGCGGCCTGGCGGCGCTGCCGCGAGCAGGGCTCGATACTTCGCGGCCTCCTCGGCGCGCCCCTCGGCGTCGTATAAGCGGACCAGCGCGATGAGCGCGTGACCCCGCCAGCGCTTCGTGATCGAATTCGGAACCTTGAATCGCTCGTACCCGGCGAGGAGCAGTGACTCTGCCTCCGCGAACCGCCCTTCGCCGCGAAGGGCGTCTCCGAGGTGATCGCGCGCCATGACGACCATCGCGTTCTTGTCGTTGAACATCGATCTGTAGATACGAATGGCGTCGCGGTCGAACGTCTCGGCCTCCTTGTACTCGCCGATCATGCAAAGGGTGTAGCCGAGATCGATGTCGAGATTCGCCACGGTGACGGAGTTCGCTCCTTCGAATCGCCTCCCCAGGGCGATCGCCTCACGCGCCAGAGCCTCGGCGTCAGCGAATCGATTCAGCCGCTGGAGGTTGACGACATGCAGCTTCAACGTGAACCAAAGCTGCGGGTGCCCATCGGGGCTGAGCGAGCGGAGAATGGATTCGGCGCGACTGAGCAACGGTTCGGCTTCGGTCATCCGGCCCGCATCCGAGAGGACGTTGGCCACGTCCCGCAGACTGATCGCGACGAGCGAGTGATGTTCGCCGTACAACGACTCGCGAATGGCGAGCGACTGACGAAGCAACACGACAGCGTCGTCATAGTCACCGCGACTCTGCGCCATCACACCAGCTTCGTTCAGTTGATTGCCGCGAGTTTCAGTCGCCTCGCGTGGCTGCCGCTCGATCGCCGTGGTCCATTCCGCGAAGAGCGGCTGAGCGTTTCGCAAGTCGCCCGCGCGATGAAGCGCGGTCGCCAGCTCGAATAGAGCATTCACCGTTTTGGGGTCATCGTTGCCCGACCACCGACGGCGCAGCTCCAGCACACGGCGGCGCAGCCGCACGGCTTCCTGATCGTTCCGCTCCGCTTCGCTAGCGTCGGCTAACCCCTCGAGACTCGTTGCGACGTCGGGATGTGTTTCGCCATAAAGAGACCGCCGAATATTCAACGCCTGCGTCAACAGCGGCCGGGCTTGATCGGCCTCGCCCAGTTGTGTATGGATGCGTCCGATCACGTCGAGCATTTGCGCCTGCAGCTCTGGTTGTCCGGTCAACGCACGCGCTTCATCGACGCCGCGACTGAGGAGCAGATGCGCGGTGACGGTGTCGTGAAGCGACTGGCCCTGATCGGACGCCCGAAACAGACCGAGCATGAAGTCCGTCACTTGCTCGGCTTTCCGCGTGCCGGCCTGCGCCTCGGTCAACGCCGCGCGAATACGAGCGCGGTCGACGATCACTGTTCCCACGTAGACCGCGAGGAGCGTGCCGAGGGCAGCGGCCGCGCAGACCGCAGCGCGGTGGCGCCGCACGAAGCGACGCGTCCGATAGCCCGCTGTCTGCCGGCGCGCCAGCACTGGTTCACCGGTTAAATAGCGGCGCAAATCATTCGAGAAGTCCTGCACCGAGGCGTACCGGGCGTCAGGCTCTTTGGCGAGGGCCTTTCGAACGATGGCGTCGAGATCGCCGCCCAGCGAATCACCGAGCGGCTCGACGTCGTGCTCGAGGATCGCCGTTTCGAGTCGATGGACGTTGGCGCCGCGGTCGCCAAACGGCGGCCGGCCGACGAGCAGTCGATAGAGCACCGCGCCGAGCTGGTAGACGTCCGTTGACGTCGTGATCGGCTGGCTGAGGACCTGCTCGGGCGCGGCGTACTCTGGCGTCATCCAGCGCTGACCGGTCATCGTCGAGGGGGCGTCAGCGAGACGGGGCAAGGGGTCGAGCAACTTCGCCAACCCGAAGTCCAACAATTTGACAACCCCGTCCGGCGTGACGAGGATGTTCGACGGTTTGAGGTCGCGGTGGACGACCAGATTCCGGTGAGCCGCCTGCACCGCCGATGCGACGACGAGAAAGAGCTCGACCCGCGCCCGAACGTCGTAGGCCGCCGCGTCGCAGTACTGGTCGATCGGCACGCCGTCAACGAGCTCTAATACGAGATATGGCAATCCATCGGCCGCCACTCCGCCGTCGAGTAGTCGCCCGATGTTCGGGTGGTTCAACGTCGCGAGGATCTGGCGTTCGGCGCGGAAGCGCGCCAGGTCGGCATCGAACGTCGGCCGGAGAATCTTGATCGCCACCTGCTGGTCGAACTCGCCGTCGGCGCGTTCGGCGAGCAGGACGCGCGATTGGCCGCCGCGTCCGATCTCGCGCACCGCTCGATACGCCCCGAACTCCCGTCCCTCATAGCCGGTCTCGGCGGCGTCGGCTTCCTCGGCGAGGAGCGCGGCGGCGAGCGACGCCGGCGGCGTTTCCAGAAAGGACCGGGCGTCGCCATATCGGCTGAGGATGTCCTCGACCGCGGCGCGCATCGTTTCGTCCCCCTCGCAGGCGTCGGACACGACGGCGGACCACCGCGATGGGTCGCTCTCGAGGGCGACGTCGAGGACCCGTTCGACTCTACGCCAGTACTCCGAATCCATAATTGCTCCTCTCCCGACGGGCCGCGACGCTAGAGGAGGGCGCGCGTTCCGGAACCGGACGAATCCAACTCGCGCAACAAGAGGAGCCGCGCTTTGAGCCAGTCGCGCTCCACCGTACGCGGCGATAGGCCCAGGATGGACGCCACCTCATCATTCGCGAAGCCACCGAAGAACCGCAGCTCGACGAGCTGCCGAAGCCGGTCATTGATCTCACCCAATCGATCGAGCGCCTGGTCGAGCTCGAGGAGGTCGTCGAAGCGAAACTCGGCGGGCGCTCCGGCGTCGCTCAGCGAGACGCGCGTCGCATCCCCGCCGCGCTTGGCTGCTCCGCGCCGCCGCGCAAAGTCGACGAGCACGTTCCGCATCGCCCGCGACGCCGCCCCGAAGAAGTGCGCGTCGCCTTCCCAATCGTCCGCCGCGGTGACCCGGAGCTTGAGGTAGGCCTCGTGCACCAAGTCGGTGGTGGAGAGCGTGATTGCTCGCCCAGTCGCCCGGAGGTGCGAGTGCGCCAGGCGCTTGAGCTCCTCGTAGGTACGGCGGTAGATGGCATCCTCGCGCGGTTGCGCCGAGCCGGAATCGGGCATACGACAGCATGCTTCGAATACCGGCGGTCCGGAAGGGCAACCCGCGCCCTAACCGCCCTTTCCATTGTTGTACCGATCCAGGTTGTGTGTCTTCCAATACCCATGTCCTATTTCGACGTCTTGCCGGGCGGCTGCCACTCGAACGCGCCAATGTCGCATCCATCCACGGCGTTCGGCATTCGCGTGTCGTCGTAGGGTCGAGGGCGGTTGCGCTGATCGAGTAGCTCCCCGGGACAATACCCGGCATCGATCGCCAGGCCGCGCTCGACGAGCGCGTGCGTCTTCGTCAGCCCCCCATTGTCGCGCAAAATCGGATCGAAAACGTTAGCGGCGAGCTGATTGCTCGACACCAACATGTCACCGTCGGCGACAAAAAAATCCTGACATCCGCCGAGCGGTGTGCTGAGGTTGTGACCGAAACTCTGAATCGTTCCGTTGGCACTCAGGCATTCGGGACGGTCCCCGTCGGTGCCCGGACGTGTGTTACCGGCGATGATGGTGTTCATGACGGTCGTGAACTGCGCTGCCCCGATTACACTGCTCCACAACCCACCTGTTGACGTGCCGCCGACGTTGCCGGTGATCGTGCTGCTTCTCAGTGTCAATGCCCCGCCGTTGTTGCCGATCGCACCGGCGAGGCCGGCCTGATTTCCGGAAAGCGTGGTGCGCGTAACGGTCATCGCGGCACCGACGCCCCAAACGGCGCCTCCACCCGTCGTCGCCGTGTTGCCGCTCAGCGTCGATGCCGTCATCGAGATCGTCCCTGCTCCCGACGTGCCCCCGATCACTGCAATCGCTCCGCCCCAGAGACCGATGTTACTGTCGAGAGTCGAGTTTGACATGGAGAGATGCCCGCCCGACGCGACGAAAATCGCCCCGCCCGAACACAGGTACCACGTGAAGCTGTCGCACGTGGTATTGAATGTTGCGTCTCCGCCGGTGATCGTGACGCCGGAGATGTCGAGTGTTCCGCCGGTCCCGACCCAAAACGCGCGTCCCTTTGCCGCGCCGTCGATCGTGATCCGCCCTCCGCCGTCGATCGAGATGCTCTTCGCGGTTACCTCCATCTGCCCTGCGACAAGGCTGACCGTCCCGCTCACGTTCCCTTTGAACACGATCTTGTCGCCGTTCTGTGCCTGCGCGACCGTGCGCCGCAATGAGCACGAGCTCGTAGTACAAGAAGCGGTTGACGCGTCGTCGAGTGTCGTTACCGTCCACACGCCTTTCGCCGGCTGCGCACCGAAGCGCGGTGTCCCGGGCTCAATGGAGCGCTGCGGCTCCGTGACGTCGTGACAGCCGGCCAGCGCCACAACGCCGAGAATGACCGCCGCACCGCGGAGAGCGTGCCGAAGTCCAGTGCGTCCCATGATGCCTCCAAGGAGTGTTGTCGAGTATACCCGCCATACAATCCGTGCTTTGGAAGCAAAACCCGACACGCGCTCGCCGGCCGCTACACCCAGCGGTTAATGCAACCGGTCAATGCAACCGGCTCGAACCGATTAACCGGCCAGCAGCGCCTCGAGCTCCTCGCGCCCGATCTTCGCCAACACCCCGTTGTCCGCCGCGAGAATGGCGTCGGCGAGCGCGCGCTTCGACGCCTGCAGCGCGAGGATCTTTTCTTCGATCGTCGCCTGCGCCACGAGCCGCGTCGCGATCACACGGCGCGTTTGGCCGATGCGGTGCGTGCGGTCGATCGCCTGGGCCTCGACCGCCGGATTCCACCAGGGATCGAGCAGGTACACGTAGTCCGCCGCCGTGAGGTTCAGCCCGTGCCCGCCCGCCTTGAGGCTCACGAGAAACAGCGGAATCGACGGGTCGGATTGAAACCGATCGACGCGCGCCTCGCGGTCGCGCGTGTGCCCGTCCAGATACTCGTAGCGAAGACCGTCCTTGTCGAGCCGCTCGCGCACCAGCGCCAGAAAGCTCGTGAACTGCGAGAACACGATCGCCTTGTGTCCCTCATCCACGACCTCGGCCAGTGCCGGCAGTAGCGCGTCGAGCTTCGCGCTCGGCAGCTCCGGGCGCGACGGATCGGCGAGCACCGGATGACAGGCCGCCTGCCGGAGGCGCAGCAGCGCCTCGAGGACGTGCATGCGCGCGCGTTGCATGCCGACGCGATCCACTCGCTCGAGCACGGTCCGGCGATACCGCGCGAGCAGCGCGTCGTAGAACTTTCGCTGGGCGGGCTCGAGCTCCACCTCCAACGTCTGCTCGACGCGGGGCGGAAGCTCGGGTGCGACCTGGTCCTTCGTGCGGCGGAGGATCACGGGGCGCATCGCCGTCGCCAGGAGCTCGCGGCCGTCGCCTTCCGCCGTTGCCGACGTCACGAGCCGCGCGATCGCGCCAAAGGTCGACGAGGGGCCGAGCATTCCTGGATTCAGAAACTCGAATAGGCTCCAGAGCTCGTCGAGCCGGTTCTCGATCGGCGTACCGCTCAGCGCGAGCCGGTGCCGGGCCTTGATCAGACGTGCCGCCTTCGACGACGCCGTCTTCGCGTTCTTGATCGCCTGCGCTTCGTCGAGGATCGCGTACTCGAACTCGACCGACGCGAGCGCCGGTACGTCGCGGCGCAGCGTGCCGTAGGTCGTGATGACGAGGTCCGTTGTCTCCGGCTTCACGCCCATTCGCGCCGCGCCGGTGTAATCGACGACCCGCAGCCGCGGCGCGAAGCGCTCCGCTTCGCGCTTCCAGTTGAAGACGAGCGACCGCGGCACGACGACGATCGACGGCCCTGCGCCGTCGACGCGCAATTGTTCGAGGAGGGCGAGCACCTGCACCGTCTTGCCGAGCCCCATATCATCGGCGAGGCAGCCACCAAGGCGAAAGCGCCGGAGGAACTGAAACCAGCCGAGTCCCTCGCGCTGATACTCGCGTAGCGTACCGTGGAACGTCGGCGGCGGGTCGCAGGGGACAATGCGATCGAAGGCTCGCAGCTCGGCGCGCGCGGTCTCGAACGTCTCGTCGACCGAGACCTCGGGAATTGTGGCAAGCAGCGCGTCGAGCAACGCGACCTGCGATCGCGCGAAACGAGTGACATCGTCGGCGCCGGCCGCGCCGGTCGCCACGATCGGTCGAAGCCGCGCCAGCCACTCTGCCGGTAGCAGACCGATGCTGCCGTCCGAGAGCGTGATCGTCGTCTCGCCCTTGCCAAGCGCGTCGAGCAGCACGGGGAGCTCGACCTCTTCATCGCCGTAGCGGACCCTCGCGTCGAGCTCGAACCAGTCGATGCCGTGCACCGATCGCACGGTGGCGTGCGTCCCCGTCGGCTCGCGATACGCCGCGCCGTCGGCCTCCACCTGCCACCCCGTGCGCACCAACTCGGTAACGGCAGGCAGCAGCTTGTTGCGCGTGAACGCCAGACCGTGCTGCCGGCGCGTGTAGTCCCATTCCTTCTTCGCGCCCAGCTCGACGAGCCGCGCTTCGGCCGCCGCCTCGGCGTTGCGATCGCGGCGATAGACCGTGAGTGACGCCGGATCAAAAACCGTCGCTGCCGCCAGCGCGCCGTCGACGCGCACGCGGCCGTAGCGGAATGACAGACGGAGCCAGCTCCCGTCGCGGCCCAAATGTCCGGACTTTTCGGCGATCGTCAAGCAGGGAACGGGCTGCCCATCGATCACCGTCACCGCACTCTCGCTCGTCGATTCGACCGGCGGCAGTCGCGGCAGGCCGTAGAGGGTACCGAGAAAGTCGGGCAGTTCCTTCGCCGTCAGATGGAGCGACGAGGCCTCGCGCAGGAGCGGAACGAACGCGAACGCGCCGGAATGCTCGAAGCGCGCCAACGCGCCGCGCGCGAGGAGAATACCGGACGAGTGCAACACCAGCGGCTCGGCGAGCGGCATTTCATCGCGGCCGCGGCGAAGGGTTCCCGTCAGCGCGTAGCCGCCGCCGCTCGGGCTCTCGATGCGAAGGTGCAGCTGCCACGGTGGACCGTCATCCCAGCGCACCGCATCGACCGGCTCCTCGCCCGCGGCCATGCGTACGCGACAGCGACCCGTCTCGCACATCAGACGAAGCGTGGTGTCGAACGCCGCCGCGCCGATGATGAATCCACTCGTTCGTGTCGAGCGGTCGGCGAAGGTCGGGAAGTGTTCATTCGACGGCGCGCCGAGCAGCATCTGCGCGATCTGCCGGTCGGCGGGATCGGGCGCGGCAAGCCAGACCGCCGTGCCGAATCGGAAATGCGTTGGCGCGCCCCACGATCCGTCGGACTCCTGCTTCTCGCTGGCGAGCTCGATGACGAGGCCCGTCGTGTTCGCGCTCGCGGGGATGTCGACGATGTAGACGAGCCGACGATTCTCCGGCCACGCGGCGGCTGCTTCCTTGGTCAGTGGTTCGGAGAACTGAAGCTGGCGGCGTAATCCCTCGAGTTGTTGTCTCCACTCCGGACGCCTGGACGCCGTCGCGGGCTGATTGGCGGCATCTATATGGATGTCGACGCCGGCGCTGAAACTGCTGCGCGGCCCGGCCGAGGCGAGCACGAGCTGCAGGCGGCCCTTGCGTTCAGCTTCGCGCACCGTCGCCCATTGATGCTTGCATACGCCATTGTCGAAGGCGTACGGACAGGTGCAGCTCAGCGTGATGAGCCCGCGCTGCGCCTCGAGCCGCACGAGATAGCGGTCGCCACCGGCAACGCGAGCCTCAATGATGCGCGTGGTCGCGGTGATGATGCGAACGCGGCGCTGCGTGAAGTACTCCTCGCCGCGGGCGCGGACACCAGGGCGAAAAAGATCTTGAAGTTGACCGGGGATCACCCGGGAAAGGTACGCGCGGCCAGCCCGCTCGGCCGGATTCCGAGTTGAGCCGCGGCGCGAGCTAGTCCGAGGTCAGCGCGACGTGAGGATCGACGCGCGAAGCGCGCAGGGCCGGAATCCAGCTCGCCAGCACCGTCGTCGCGAGCAGCGTGGCCGTCACGACCGTGAACACGAGGGGGTCCCGGGGCGATTCTTCGAACAACAGCGGTGCAATCCAACGCGCGCTGCTCCACGCCACGACCGCGCCGATGGCCAGCCCCGCGCCGCCGAGTACGAGCCCGTCGCGCAACACGAGCATCACGACATCGCGAACGTGCGCGCCGAGCGCGAGGCGAACGCCCATCTCACGTGTACGCTGCGCCACGTCGTAGGCAACAACACTGTACAGTCCGATCGCGGCAACGACGAGCGCGAGGAGTCCGAACGTGAGCAGCATCGTCGCCCCCAGTTGCCACGACTGTGTTTTTCGGCCGACCACATCACTGAACGGCGACACGGTAACGTACGCGGCGCCCGGCATCTCCTCTTGCAGCGCGCGCCGAATCGACTCCACGACCTTGGTGGCGGATCCCGCGGTCCGAATCGCCAGACCGCGATTCGCGGCGTGTTGTTCGATCGACACGTAGTACGTGTAGACCGCCGAGTCTCCGGCGATGTTTCGTTGACGCACGTCCTCGGCGATGCCGACGACCGTCGTGCAGCGTTCCTCCTTCTGGAAGTACACGCACTGACCGAGCGCGTTCTGCTCCGGCCACAGTCGCTTCGCCATGGCCTGACTTACCACCATCACCGGCGGCGCCGCGTACGTGTCCGCTGCCGTGATGCCACGGCCGCGCACGATGCGCGTGCCGTACGTCGCGAAATATTCCGGGCTCACGGCGTCGAACAGAAACCGTCCGAATCGGCTCACCGTGTCGATGCCGGGTACTCTCAGACGTACGCTGTGGAAGCTCTCGAACGGTGTGGCGTTTGATAGCGTCGCATTCGTCACACCGGGCACCCGCTTGGCCGCGGCGAGCAGATTGCGGCCGAGGCGAACCATCTGCGCGCTGTCGAGGCCCGTACCGCGCAAGTTGAAGCTGACGAGCGCGATCGAGTCAGCGTCGTACCCGAGATGCTGTGTCTTCACGTTGGCGAGGCTGCGCACGAACAAACCGGCGCCGACGAGGAGCACGACCGACAGCGCGCTCTGCACCAACAGGAGCGTCGCTCGCAGACGGGACCGATGAAACGTGGCGCCGCGCGCCCCGGCTTTGAGGTCGTCGACCAACGTCAGTCCGCCGCGCACGGCTTGCACCATCGGAGCGAGTCCAGTCAGCACACCGACGGTGACGCCGACCACCGCCGCGAAGGTGACCGTGCGAAGATCGCGCACCGCATCGGTTGGTCCGATCGACGAGCGTAGTGCACGGGCGAGGATTCCGCCGCCCCACTGGGCGATGACCAAGCCGGCCGCGGCGCCGAGCAGAGCGAGCAAGAGACTCTCCGTCAGTAATTGCGCGAGCAGACGTCCACGCGAAACACCCAGCGCAAGCCGAACGGCGATCTCGCGTCGCCGCGAAAAGGCGCGCGCGAGCAACAGGTTGGCGACGTTGGCGCAAGTAATGATCAGGACGATCACCGTGACGCCGCCCACCCAGATCGCGACCGTCGAGACGCTCGACGCGTTCGGCCCGCGCTCGTCGAGAATCGACGCAATCATCGCGTGCGGCTTGGCCGTTTCGATCGGCGGGGAGCCCGACTGTTCGTTCGATTCGGCGAGATAGCTCAGCTGCATCGCGTGCGTGAGGTCGGCGTTCGCCTGCGCGACGGAGACGTCGGGTTTGCGCCGCGCCATCATCGACAGCCAGCCCCATGTGTAGGTCCGCCACCACTCGACTTTCCTGATGTCGCCGAGCTGCGCGGCGACGATGCTTCCATAGGCCGTGAGGGGGATGAACGCGATCGGTGGCGACGCGGGCCAAAGGCCGACGAATCCGTCCTGGGCCACGCCGATGATCTTGTACATCGCCGATCCGATCTGAATCGTCGAACCGATTGCGTCCTGTCGCTGACCGTACGCCGTCTGCCAGTACGCGTGGCTCAAGACGGCGACGGTCTGTCCGTTCGGGAGCGCATCCTCCGCCGCCCCAAAAAAGCGACCGAGCTCGGGGTGCACATTGAAGAAATCGAAGAAGCTCGCGCTCACGATGCCGACGGGCATCTCGCGGGCAGCCTCACCTGTGCCGACGGCGAGCAATCGGGGCGCGTAGGCCGCCGTCGCCGAGAACGAACGCGTATCCCGCGTGAGGTCGAGGAAGCGCGCGTACTCGTCCGGGTTGACGACGGTTTCCTTGCCGCGGAACGTCGTCGCAACGTACACCTGATGCGCCGTCGCCGGGTCGCGCAGCATCGGCGGGGGCCGGAGGAGCATCCGGTCGATGATGCCGAAGATCGCCGCGTTCGCCCCGATGCCGAGGGCGAGCGTCAGCACGACCGACGCCGTGAAGCCAGGTTTGGCGCGCAGTCCACGCGCGGCGTAGCGAAGGTCCTGCAGAAACGTGTCGATCGTCTGCGCCAGGCGCATGTGTCGCTCCCGATGCTCGGCGGAAGAGTAAAGCTGTCGGCGGACGTCGTCGGTCGGCGCGCCAAACCGGCGGAGCACTTCGCGATGGGCGTCATCGCGTGCGTAGCCGCGCGCGACCAGGTCGTCGACGCGGCTCGCGATGAGCGCGTCGAGCTCGTCGTCAATCTCGGCGCGAATTCGGCTCGACGTTCTGACCGAAAGGCGGAAGAGGCGCCGGACGCCGGGGCGGATTTCGAACCGCATGCTCGCTACGAGCGCTTGGCGTTGAGAATGTTCGACAGCGCGTCGAAGTGGTCGACGAGACGGCCCGATTCGGTGCGGAGAAATTCCCGCCCGGCCGCTGTCAATTCATAGTACCGCGCGCGCCGCCCGTTCTTGGTGATGCCCCAGGCGGCGCGGACGAGCTTGCGCTCCTCGATCCGGTGCAGCGCCTGGAGCAGCGCGGCGTCGTCGACGACCACGCGGCCGTCGGATCGTTCCTCGATCCACGACGCAATCTCGAACGCGTGCATGGGCGTCCACGACAGGGTCTTGACCACGAGGACGTCGAGCGTGCCGCGGAGCAGCGCCATCCCACCTCTCCCCCTAGTATCTAGGGGTAGATACTAGGGTCTGGAGCGCGATGGCGCAAGGCAGTGCCCAACGTGTCGCCGATGCATCGTGCCACAGCGGGCCCTCACGTCTAAAGCGCCCGGAGAGTAGAATCTGGCATGGCTGCCACGCTCGACGGACGCTTCATGAGCGTGGATGTGAAGCCCGGCGCGCGGCTCACCTTCTCCAATCCCCGCGCCCTCGTCAGCACTCTTCCGTTCTTTGCCGACGGCTCGCATCCTGTGTACGACTTCGCGCTTGGGCTACGGTTACTCGAGGATGACAACTCTGCGCCGACTCATCGCCGTTGCTCTACTCGTTGCCGCGACCGCCGCGCATCGCTCCGCCCCAGCCGCCAAACCTGGCCGCCTGGTCATCGTTGGCGGTGCGCTCGCTGATTCGAACGAGCCGATTTATCGCGCGATCCTCGATGCCCGTTTGGGAAATGGGCCTTTCTGCGTTTTTCCGACGGCGGCGGCGTCGCCGGAAACGTCGATCGACGGTCCCGTGAAACTCTTCGAGACGTACGCCGGTCCCGGAACGGCGAAGGGCATTCTCATTTCGTCGGCGAAGCCGGAGACGGCGCGCGATCCAGTCGTCGTCGGGCAGATCAGCGCCTGCTCCGGCTTTTTCTTCGTCGGCGGCGTCCAGTCGCGCGTGATCATGGCGTTCCGTCCCGACGGCAAGCCCACACCGGCCTACGATGCCCTGATGGCGCGCTGGCGCGAAGGCGCCGTGGTCTCAGGATCCAGCGCCGGCGCGGCAGTCATGAGCGATCCAATGATCGCCGGAGGCACGAGCGCGGCCGCGATCGTCCGCGGCGTCCGTCGAACCACGGTTGCGGCGTCGGACTCGGACGAGGCGGCGAGCGGCGTCACGATCACGACCGGTCTCGGATTCTTTCCATCGGCACTCGCCGATCAACACTTCCTCGCGCGTGGCCGCTTCGGACGTCTCCTCGTCGCCCTGCTCGATCTCGATCAGTTCGATCTCGCCTTCGGGATCGACGAGAATACGGCGCTCGTCGTCGATGGCGGGACCGTGTGGAACCCCGGCGCGTCCGACGTCGTGATCATGGACGAACGGCCCGCTCGGCACGACGGGAAGTCGGCGACTGGTGTGCGCGTGCATCTGATGGGTGCGGGCGACCGATTCGATCTCGCGACTCGCACCCTCGCGATCAGCCCCGACAAAACGCCGTTGCCCCGCTCGTCGTCGGCCACCGAGCCGATCGATGCGCCGAAGGACGTCTTCGCGCGCTGGGAGGTGTTGCATCTTCTCGACCGGTTGGCGCGCTCGACGCAGACAGAACTGGTGATTCCGGTCGACGGGGGACAGCTCGCCATACATAAGGAGGTGGGGTTCCGCGCGGTCGGGCGGAGCGGCACTGGAATTCAGGGCGCGCCCGCGGGCCTCGCGATGACCGGTTTGTCATTCGACCTTCGGCGAGCGCCGTGACGTGAACGGCGCGGCATAGGTTCTCCAATCGAGTAGCCGCCTCGCGGGCGCTCTATAGATCTGGGCGATGGCGGTCCGACGGCGACGGCCTCCTCAGTTCCTAAGAGTTTGCTGATGTTAAAAAGACCGGATCTGGCGGACACGACCGATTACTACGATGGTATTGAACTCTGTCAACAGGGACTCGGCTTCGTCGTGAACAAGCGAGTGGTCGTCGAGACCAAGGCGACAGAACAGCGTCCCAGAGCAGCGCCGCGGCAAACGATCAGTTATCTGAGGGCCACCAACCTGGAAGTTGGGTTTCTTCTGCACTTCGGTCCCGAAGCCAAATTCTGTCGGCTCTACGCCCCCAACAATCTCAAGAGACATCAGCCCAATTCGATCAATCCGACCGATCCGCAACGAGCTTCGTCTTAGTGGCTTTGCAACGAGGCACCGCCTCGGCTCCTAAGAATTTGGGAATCGGATCAGACCGGAGCTGACGGAGAATGCCGGATGGGCAATCAGTCAATCTGCTCGATCCGACTGATCCGCGATAACAGTCCTCTTAGTGGCCGGAATCGCGGCTGAACGGGGAAAGTGGAACGACGGAGCGCAACTGACGATTCCCGAGGCGACAGGGCCGTGTGGGCCGGTGCTATGAGGCGGCCTGGCGTGACGCCGATCAGGTCCGCAAAACGATGCGCTTTTGCCGTGTCATCAATTCGAGTTGCGCCTCGCGTCGCGATTGGGCCGCGGTTGTCGCAACGGATTCTAACGCGCGCTGAACCGCCTCTTGACGAAAGGGCGCCGACGGCTATTCTGCTCTGCCCATCGATACTCATTCAAAGGCTTCTCATAGCGCCCCGGCGTCTGACCGTGGGCCGCGGCGCTTCGTTGCGCTCGTGTTGACCTTTCGGAGGCCGTTCTGTGCGTAGCTATCGCGTTCGTCTCGCCCTCGTCTTGGCGTCGCTCATCGTCGCCGCCTGTACGGACCAATCAACGACGCCGACCGAGCGACCGTTGAATCGTTCGGCGGCGCAGGCTCCGTCGACGAATGCCGCGCTTGAGGCGCAAATCAATTCACTGATCAACGGATTGTACGCCCCGACGGCGCAGGGTGCGGTGTTCAGCGCATTCGCCAAAGTGAAAGCTGAAATCGCGAGCGGGCGGACGGCGAGCGCTGATGCGAGCGTCGTCAACTTCTTCGCAATGGTATTACGCGACTTCAAGAACGGTCAACTGCAGGACCCCAACGGCGGCCAACCCCCGTCGACTGCCGAGGCACTTCAGAGTTTGCTGAACGGCGTGGCCCAGTTCGGCGGGCTTCCGGCACCGATTCCTTCGTCGACTACCCTCAGTGGCGACGGCGCCGTGCAAGTCGTGGGCTCTTCCGGCGCGACGGTCGTGACTTCCGGTGGCTTCGGCGCCGCACGCTTCCCGGCCGGAGCGCTTCCCGCGGATGTGATCGTGGTGATCTCACGCCTGCCGGCTCCTACAACGCCCAAGACCGGCCCGTTGCCGACGTCGCTCGATCAATATCCGCTATTCTATGAATTCGCCACTTATCCCACGGTCCCGCAGTTCGCGCAGCCCGTCACGGTCGCCATCTGCCAGCTCGAGGTCGGCGAGCCGTTCGGGCCGGCGACCGAGACGATCGCGAACCGTTTGCGGCTCGCCCACCCGAATCCCGCCAATCCGGCGACCGTCGAGGTTCTCCCGCGAGCCGATGGGAGTTTCCTCGCTTGCGACGACGTCTCGCTCGCGTCGGCGGCGTCGTCCACCCAAGGCGGTGGCTTCGCCGGTCGCGCGTTGGCGATGTTGTCATCGGCCGGATCACGTGTCGCGAAATTCTTCCTTCCGGCTCCTGCCTACGCCGTACACGGCGGACTGGCCGGACTGACGAGCTCCTTCAGCCCATTCGGCGCGGTCGACCCTGGCGGCGTCACACCCCTGTTTGGACAATTGGCGGTCGGCAATTTCCACGGCTGCGCCATCATCGCCAGCGGTCAAACCTGGTGTTGGGGCGACCGCAGCTTCGGGCAACTGGGCAATGGCATCATTGCCGGGCAAACCGGCAGTAACGGAACGATACCGAGCCCCTCGGCGCCAGTGCCGGTGAACGGGTCGCCACTCTATACCGAGATCAATTCGCACGGCTCTCACACGTGCGGGATGCTTCCGGGCGGGATTGCTCAGTGCTGGGGCCGGAACGGCGGCAATCTCGGTAATGGAACCACCCAGCCTACTGCGCATCCGGTCACCGTAAATGGCGGACCGTATCTAGAGATCTCCGGCGGCCGCTTAACGACATGCGCGCTCGATTTCTCGCATGTTGCATGGTGTTGGGGACTCAACCAGGCCGGTGAGGTGGGCGACGCCTCGGGCGTCGCGTCGATCGTACCGCAACTCGTGGCGACCACTCTCACCTTCCGCCAGATCGACGCGAGCTGGCAGCACGGCTGCGCGCTGACGACGAGCATTCATCCGGTGAGTGATGTCTATTGCTGGGGATCCGGGGGCATTCTTCGCGGCTCGCCACCCAACATCCTTACTCCGGAACCGGTTCCAGGATCGCCGAAGTTCGAGCGTATCTTTGGCGGTGGAACGGCGGAATGCGGGATCACCGCGAACCTCACCGCGTATTGCTGGGGCTTCAACCCCGGCGGAGCCCTTGGTGATGGCACGACGATCAATCGCGCCGTCCCCACGCTTGTCACCGGCAATCTGTCGTTCATCATGATCTCGAACGGCACCCGCCCGAACAATCCTCTGACGCACACTTGCGGCATCACCATCGACGGCACCGCGTACTGTTGGGGAGGGAACGACTTCGGCCAACTGGGCGACGGTACGACCACGCAGCGTTTAGTCCCGACGCCGGTCGCCACGAGCGACAAGTTCGTCGCGATTGGGGCGGGCGACACCTTCAGCTGCGGTATGCGAGCGGATCGCAGAGTTTTCTGCTGGGGCGACAACTCACTCGGCCAGTTGGGTAGCGGCGTCGCCGGCGGACTCTCTGTCGTTCCCGTCGAAGTACCGTCGCCGTTCTAAAGCGCCAACCTCAGCGATCGGATGGTTATCGTGACGCGATCCTTCGTTGTGTCTGTCGTACTTTCCGCCGCGCTGGTGCTGGCCGGTTGCAATGACGCGCCTCAAAACCCGATCGCCCCACGACAACCCGCGGCGTCGCAATTGCCGTCGAATCGCGCCGCCCGCGAAGCGCAGATCAATGGCCTCATCAACGCGCTGTATGCGCCAAAGGACCAAGGCGGTGTTTTCGCGCAATTCGCCAAGATCAAGGCGCAGCTGGCGTCCGGGAACACGGCGGACGTGCAACCAGCGATCATCGACTTCGTCGCGATGCTGCTCGCGGATTTCCACAACGGAGTCCTGCAGGATCCAAACGGTGCCCAGCCACCATCGATCCCCGACGCGTTGCGCGACCTGGTCAACTCGGTCGCCGAGTTCGGGGGATTCCCGCCGTTCATTCCCTCGGCGTCCGCGTTCACCAGCGACGGCCTCGTCGCGATCGTCGGCACTGCCGGAGGGACGTTCAAAACGGCGGCCGGTTTCGCGGGGGTGCGGTTTCCCGCGGGGGCGCTGCCGAGCGACGTCATTCTCGTCGTCAATCGATTAGAGAACCCTCAGCAGCTCGGCCAAGGGCCGCTGCCGACGACGTTCGATCAGTATCCGCTCTTCTACGATTTCTCGACCTTCCCGGAGATCGCCCAGTTCGCGCAACCGGTGACCGTCGGGCTGTGCCGGCTCGAAGTCGGCGAGCCATTCGGGCCGGCGACCCAGGCGATCGCCGATCGTCTCCAGC
>JAICJQ010000249.1 GCA_025928335.1 Gemmatimonadaceae bacterium | reverse complement strand
GTAATACCAGGCAGTGCCGTTCTGCTCGTTGACGAGGCGCCACGACGCGCCGGCGTCGTCGCTGCGATACAGCCCGTTCTGCGGCGCCTTCGCGTGCACGATCGCGTAGACGACATTCGGACGCGATTTGCAAACGCTCAATCCGATGCGTCCCATCTCGCCCGCCGGCAGGCCATTCTTGAGCTGTGTCCACGTCTTCGCGCCGTCGGTCGTCTTGTAGATCCCAGTCTCCGGACCAGCGGGGAGGAACCCGTACTCGCGGCGCTCGCGCTGGAGCGACGCGGCATAGAGCACGTCCGGATTCGACGGGTCCATCACGACCTCGGTGAACCCTGTGTACTTGCTGATCTCCTTGGTGTTCGTCCACGTCTTGCCGCCGTCGGTGGTCTTGTAGAGACCACGCTCGCCACCCGACGCCCAAAGGGGCCCGAGCGCGGCGACGTAGACGACGTTCGGGTCGCGCGGATCGATGACGATACGGCCGATGTGCTGCGACTTGGGCAGCATCGCGCCCGACCAGGTTTTCCCGCCGTCGGTCGACTTGTAGACGCCGGTTCCCCAGGACGAGCTGCGCATGTTGTTCGGCTCGCCAGTCCCGACCCAAACGACGTCGGGGTTCGACGGAGCCACCGCGATCGCGCCGGCGGAGCCGGTGCGCACGGAGTCGAACACCGGAGTCCAGTTGACGCCGGCATTCGTGGATTTCCAAACGCCTCCGGTCGCGGCCGCCGCGTAAATCACGCTGCCGATGCGCCCTCGTGGCGCCTTGGCGTTATCGGTAACCGCAACGTCGGCGATCCGGCCCGACATGACGGCGGGTCCGATGGAGCGGAAGACGAGGGATCGGACGAGGACCGAATCGGCGGGAAGCGTGTTGTCGCTTCGCCCGCTCGTGGTGGTGGTCGCGCCGGCCTGCCGGACGCCGCTCGGCCGGTTCTGGGCTCCGGCCAATGAAAGCGCGGTCGTGGCAAAGGCGGCTGCGGCGACCAAAAACTGAAATCGATGCATCGGTGATTGGAGGGAGGAGACGAATAATTGTACGCCGAGGACGGCGGGTTTGCTGGAACGCCGGCGGCGGGCAACGGGCGGCGGGCAATGGGCGACGGGCAACGGGCAACGGGCAACGGACGGGTGGTGCGAGGGGCCGGGCGGCCGGTACCATTGGTCATGTCCATCCCCATCTCGAGACTCTGCAGCGCCGCGATACTCCTCGTCGGATGCGCGCGAAACTCGGCGACCACACGGCTATCACCCGCCGATCGTAAAGCACTGCTGCTCTACCCCGGCGATCCCGAATGGCAAAGACCGGCGCCGCCGGCGTCGTACCTTCGCTTCGAAACGACGAAAGGCGTATTCGTCCTCGAGCTGATTCGCGACTGGGGCCCGATCGGCGCCGACCGACTGTACAACCTCGCGCGCCTCGGCTACTTCGACGACACGCGCTTCCACCGCGTGAACAAAAACTACATCGTCCAGTTCGGATTGCACGGCGATCCGGCGGTGAACGCGGCGTGGAAAAACCAATACCTGAAAGACGATCCGCCGCGCTCCGAGAACAAACGCGGCACCTTCGCCTTCTCATACAAGGGGCCTGGCAACCCAAACACCCGCAACACGCAGATCTACATCAACCTCGCGGACAACGCCAAGAACAACGTCGAGCCGTTTACGGTTCTCGGGCGCGTCGTCGAGGGGATGCAGGTGCTCGACAGCCTGTATTCCGGATATGGCGAGAGCTCAGGCTCCGGCGTTCGACAGGGACGTCAAGGCCCACTCGAAGCGGGCGGAAATGCGTACATGGATCGACAGTTCCCGCTGCTCGACCGAATCAAGCGAGTGACGGTTAGCACGCATCGCTGACCGTCTTGCGGTCAGCCTCGTTTCGCTTGCGCGGCGCGAAGACGTTCCATGCGCGACTTGACGTCCCGAACTCGTGGCTGCACCAGCAGCGATCGTTGATCAGCGCGCCGAGCTCACCTCGGTCTGAGCCCGTCGATCGACCGGCAGAGGACCCGGAAGACGTCTGCACCGAGTCGGTGTGTTGCGACCGGTTGCCAGTCGCGGTCGGGAACCCTCGATGGGGTCGACTTTCCGCCGACCGGTTGCATCCTCATCTCCAAGCCCCGCGTGCGTTCCTTCGCACAGTCCACCTCTTGTCGCGATTCGGCGGCCTCGTAGTCGACCGCCGGAGAGAAGTCCGGTTTGATCGGCGGGTCGTACACCAGTCGGAACCAGGCGTCGACGATTCCGTTGGAGTGACGCTCCAATCGCGCAGTATCAAGAAAGGCCGTGGTCGCTTGCGTTCGAGCGATTTCAACCCATCCGGGTTCTCGCTTCTCCGGCGGCGTCGCGCTCGGAATCGCGCGCACCGCAGCGCAGCCAACGACGACGTGAGCCATGAGAACGGTCGCGCACGCTTTGGTAAGTGTTGCACCACACGCGTGGCGCTCGCGCGACACTATTCCAGAAATGCACATACGAATATTTTGCTTTTCGCCCGTCCATCGATTGCGGGGCGTTGTCGCGGTGTGAGACACCACCTGCTCATAGACCAACCAGGGAGATTGTCGTGAAATCGTCGCACGGATCGGTACGAGTACTCGGTGGTTGGAGAAAGCTTGTGATACTGGTCGGCGGAGTAGCCGCTGCCGCCTGCGGCGGCGGAAGTGACGATGGCACGACCGGAACAGGTCCGTCGCCCGCGATTGGCCTAAGCGTTACGCCGACGTCACTGAGCCTGGTGCCAGGTGGTAACGGTACGGTCACGGCAACCGTTTCGCGATCGGGCGGGTTTTCGGGAAATATCGATCTCAGTCTGGAAGGCGCGCCGACCGGGGTGACCTCGTCGCTCAGTCCGTCCTCGCTCACCGGCAGTTTCACGACGAGCACGGTGACCATCTCGGCTGCCTCAGCGACGGCGCCCGGCAATTACACGCTCACGATTCGCGCGAAAGGCACCGGCGTCACGGATCAGACGGCCACCGTTCCATTGATCGTCGTCGCGCTCCCGTCGCCCAGTTTCTCGATGAGCCTTGCACCGACGTCGTTGAGCATCGCGCAGGGAGCGGCGGGCACTTCGACTGTTACCCTCACGCGGGCGAACGGGTTTACCGGAGCGGTGAATCTCGCCGTCTCCGGCGCGCCGGCGGGGCTGACTGTGACGCCGAATCCGGCGAGCGTCGCCACCGGCTCGACGACGTCGACGCTCAACGTGTCGGCTGCGGCCAGTACTGCGCCGGGAACGTACCCGATCACGGTGACGGCGACGGGAACGGGCGTGTCCAATCAGACCGCTGCGCTCAACGTGACCGTCACCGCCGCGAGCAGCAACAACACCAGTTGGCAGTTCTGTACGTCGAACGCGCCCGTCTGGTTCGCCGTTCAGGACGGCACTGGCGCGTGGACCCGCGTCACCGCGACGAACAATGCCTTCAGCTTCAACATCACGTCGGCAAAGGGCGGCGTCGCCTACGTGCAGCCAGGACCGGGGAGTGCGTTCACTCTCACGGTGCTCTATGGCCTGAAGCAGGAATTGAGTGACGCGAACTCCGGGCTATGCGCCAACACCATCGAGAAGACGGTCAACGGCTCGGTGGCAGGACTCGCGACGGGAGAAGCAGCATCAGTCTCCCTCGGCGGCGCGCTCGCAACCGTGTCGACGAACGGCAACTTCACGCTCAACAACGTCCCGGATGGCAATCGCGATCTCATCGCCGCGAAGACGCTGACCTCCGTCAGCGGTACCGGGGTCACCTTCACGGTGAACAAGCTGATCATTCGTCGCAACCAGAACCCGGCGAACGGCAGCACGATGGCCGCGCTCAACTTCGGCGCGGCGGAAGCATTCGATCCGATCGCGAAGAACCTGACCGTGAACGGCGTCGGATCCGACTTCCTGTCGACGGCAGTCTCGTACGTCACCGCGAACAACTCGCAGACGTCGCTCTACTCGGACGCCAATCCCTCGTCGAGCAGCACGCGCACGTACTTCGGTGTTCCGGCGGCCCAGCAGGCGACTGGGGATCTCCATCTCGTCACGGCCGTCGCCACCAACGTCACCGGATCGACGGCGAATTACCTCCGGATTGTCGGCACGTACTTCAAGGACGCGACTGATAAGACGGTGACGCTTGGACCGATCCCGGCGACAGCCACGGTTTCCACTCTGGCGACGACGCCGTACGTCCGTCTCCGCATGCAGTGGACGGCGCAGACCGAATATGGGAAGTACTTCTCATCGATTTACTCGCAGTCCAATGCCGCGGCGCCGCGCAGCACCATCGTCAGCGCGACGTCCGGCTATCTGGGCGGAACGAGCGTTGATCTCGCGATTCCGGATTTCACCGGCGTTGCTGGCTGGGATCCGAACTGGGGCCTCAAGGCGGGTCAGGCCACGCAGTGGATTGCGAGCGGCACAGCCTGGAGTGCGCCGGGCGGCGTCTTCGCCTCGCCGGCCGTCGAAGGGGGAACGCTACAGATCGGTTCGCGCGTCGGCACGATCACGCCGTAACGAGCGACACGACTAGCCCTCTTTTGGTGGACAACTGCGAAGCGGGGTCAGAATCCGTTTTTTGAACGGGGTCTGTCCCCCGTCCAAAAACGGAGTCTGCCCGCGGTCGGGGGGTTTGGGGGAAACCGGCGGGGTGGTGGAGCGGTGGTACGACAGCGGCGCGGGGCC
>JAICJQ010000247.1 GCA_025928335.1 Gemmatimonadaceae bacterium | reverse complement strand
GGACGATCGATGCCCGCGCGGCTTCAGCCGCGAGAGCGCGATGGCCGGCGCCTGTCGCCCAGTACGACGCGCTCTCCGGATTCACGAACGGATGCTCGAACAGTCCAAGCCCGAACTTCACGCGGAGCACTCGGCTCACGGCGCCGTCGATCACCGAATCGCTGACAAGACCCGCTTGCAGCGCATCGAGATACGGGCGGTGCTGGTCGTACGTCGATTGGAACACAACGTCGAGCCCACTCTCGAGCGCATGCTTCGTCGCCGTGGCGGTGCTTGCCTCGGTATGGTGGAGCACCGTCGCGCCACCGGTGGCCGCCGCGTCGGAAATGACAATTCCTGAAAAACCCCAGTCGTCGCGCAGCACGGCCGTGAGCAGGTGGTGGTTCTGCGTCGCCGGCAATCCATCCACCGAGTTGTACGCACTCATCACCGACCGAGCACCGGCGCCGATGGCGGCGCGGAAGGGTGGAAAAAACTCTTCCTCGAGCAAGCGATCGCTGAATTGAATCGGGTAGCTGTCGCGCCCACCGTCCCCGACGTTGGCAATGAAGTGCTTGGGCGTCGCGATCACGCCGGCGCGCTCGAGCGGCCCGACATACGCCACCGCCATCTCCGAGCTCAAGACCGGATCCTCCCCGTACGTCTCCTCGACGCGTCCCCAGCGGACGTCGTTGGCGATGTTGATCACCGGCGAAAGTACCTGGCGAATGCCGCGGCTCCGTGTCTCCCGCGTGATCGCTGTCGCGACGCGTCCCATCAACGTCGTGTCGAATGTCGCGGCGAGGCCGATTGCCTGCGGAAACATCGTTCCGCCCGTTCGCCGCAGTCCGTGCACGGCCTCCTCGAACGGAACGATCGGAATGCCGAGTCGTGTCTGCGTGAAGAATCGCTGGAGGGTGTTCACATGCTCGGCGTCCGCGAACGCGGCGTTCGCACCGTCCTTTGGTTCGGGAACCTGGAGGCCAAAGACGCCCCGCGAATAGTCGCTTCCGTCGAGGTCGCCCGGCGTCATGTACAGCTGCCAGAACTTTTCCTCGAGAGTCATCCGACTCAGCAGGTCGCGCACCCGCTCGTCGATCGAGCGGCTCGGATCGCGATACGGCGCGTTCGCCGTCGGTGCGCGCTTCAGGCTGTCGATCGAGAGCAAGCCGGCGAGCACCGAACGCGGCGCCAGAAACGCCGAGCCGTGCCGGATGCCGCGCGGCGCGTCGAGTGAATCGGTAACGCGCTCCCAGTGCACGAAGTCGCGCGTGCGGACGGCGCCGTATCGGCCGCGTGTGTATCGGTCGTAGTACACGCGCCACCAGTCGCCCGTACGAAGGATCGATGGCCCTTCGGTGTCTTCCTCGGTGAACGGGGCGGACGCCGGACCGTACGGCCCGGTCGCGTGTTTGCTCGACGCCACACGAAGGCTGCGCACCGGCTTCGGGTAGAACGTCTCGTCTTTCATGACGAGATAGTAGGTGTCGCCACTCTTTTTGATCGTCCCGTCGATCGCGCTGAAGCCGCCGTCGTAGAGGAGGCGCGTCGGCGAGAAGGTCTCGAAGTCGCGCGTCGTGACGTAGTAGAGACGATGGTCGGCACGGCCGCGTGGCGTTTTTTGGGCCACAGAGTCGGTCGCCGGGAATCGTCCGGGGATCGACGTCGCCCAGAAGATCAGGTCTTGCTGCGTCTCGTCGTCGTAGAAGAGCTCCGGCGCCCATGTGTTGAGCGCGGTCGGCTCGTGCTCCATCACAGGCACCCGCTTCTGTGGCGTCCAGTGGATCAGGTCGCGCGAGTGCGCGACGCCGATCGCTTTGTCCGTCCAGGAGATCGTCCAGACGAGATGAAACACGCCGTCGGGGCCGCGCAGCACGCACGGATCGCGCATGAGCGCGGCCGTCGTGTTCCACTCCATCCAGCCGACGCCCTGGCCGGTGATCGCCGGCCGAAGAAATGACCGCGCGCCGTTGAGCGGCAGCCACTTGATCCCGTCCTCACTGTACGCGAGGTGAAGTCCGTCGTCGCCATTCCGCGTGAAGTACGAGAAGAGGTAGACTGACGGCTCCGCCTCGCCCTGCGGTGCCGGCGCGGAAACCGGCCGCGCGCAACTCAGTGTCGCGCCCAACCAAATCAGCGCGCCCACCACCATTCCCTTCTTTGGGGTCAGACCCCATTTAAAGTTCTTTAAATGGGGTCTGACCCCAAAGAGGCGTTGGATCACGCGCGCGACCGAATTACCGCGGCTGCCCGTAGTAGGCTCCGGGGCCGTGCTTGCGGAAGAAGTGCTTGTCGCGCAGGCCGTCAGGAATGGGGCGCGCCGCCGCGTTGAGGACGACCGTATCGTACGCCAGTCGCGCGACTTCCTCGAGCACGGTCATCGTATCGAGGGCATCGGTGACCGTCGCGCCCCAGCAGAAGGGGCCGTGCCCGGCGAGCAGGACCGCCGGAACGTTGCGATGATCGAGCTCGCTGAAGCGACGCACGATGGCGTGGCCGGTATTCGCCTCGTAGTCGCCCGCGACCTCGTCGTCGGACAGGTGGGCGACCACCGGGACCGAGCCATGGAAATGATCCGCGTGCGTAGTGCCCAAGCACGGGATCTCGCGGCTGGCCTGTGCCCAGACCGTCGCGTAGTGCGAATGCGCGTGGACCACACCGCCGATCGAGTCGAAGGCGCGGTAGAGCGCCAGGTGGGTCGGCAAATCCGACGATGGCCGACGCTTCCCTTCCACGACGCGTCCGTCGAGATCGACCGCCACCAGATCGCGCTCCGTCATCGCGGTGTACGAAACTCCGCTTGGCTTGATCACGACGACGCCACTCGCCCGGTCGAAGGCGCTCGCGTTGCCGAAGGTGAACGGCGCGAGACCGCGGCGCGACAGCTCGACGTTTGCCTCCAACACCTGCTGCCGAATCGTCGTCACGCGATGCCCGCTCGCTGCTTCGCTCGCGCGATCACCGCGGCCATCACGTCTCGATAGCGTGTGAACGTATCATCCACGACCTGCAGCGTCGGAATCGTATTCTCGTTGAGCCCGAGCGTCTCCGTGTTGAACCGTCCGAAACCGGATTCGTGGACGCCGCTCGATCCGCGGCCCGGCGCGGGAGCGCTCAGATGCGAGAAGAAGTGCGCGTATTTGCGCCACCTCCCGCCGCCCCCTGCGTGATACACGGGAATGAATTCATAGAGTGCGTCGTACGGCATCTCGCCGACGCACACGACCTTCGGGTACTTCCCGCGAAGGTTCTCGACGAGACGCTTCGTCCCCTCGTGCATGTCACCAGTCGTGCTGTTCACATGACCGCCGACGATGTCGAGGAAATACGCATCGACACCGTAGCGATCGATCATTTCAGCGATGCGCCCCTCGAGCCAATGTCGCCACGAGTCGGCGCCAAGGTTCATGTAGGTGAGCCAACCGTCCTGATGACGATCGTTGTTCCAGTCCACCCAATTCAGGTTGTACAGATCCCCGTCGATCTTGTAGGTCGCGCCTGATGCAATCTTCGGCCACACCGGCTGGTTTCGATTGGCGGCGTTCGTGCCGAACATCGGCATCATCTTGAAGCCGAGCTTCTGCGCCTCGCTGATCAGCCGCGTGAAGCCCGCCGCGCCGCCCATGCGCGCCGGAACCTCGTAGTTCGGGTAATCCCAGTAGTAGCGACCGTCCCAGGACGAGAGGAACACGAGCACGCGCTCGGCGGGAATCTGGGTCGCCATCCAGCGCAAGATCTCGAGCTGCTTCGCGTAGTCGTTGAAGATGAAGCCCGTGTAATGCATCCCGTGAAGCGTCGTGACGAGCGCGACCTGCCGAAGCCACGTCGGGACGTCGCGTCGCTCCTCCCAGGGAACGAGATGGAACGCCTTCTCGATGTGCTCCATGTGCGGCTGTATCGCGCCCTCGAACGACGTCGCGCGACCGAGGCGCCAGCGCGGAACCTGAATGCGCGTGTCCTTCCGCCAGGCGTCATGCTCGTAGATGGCTTCGACGCGAAACGCGCGCTCGCCCGCCTGGAAGTAGTACCGCTTGGGACGGACGCGATCATCGAGCGTCGTGATGTACCGAAAGTCCTGCACGCCCGCCTGCACGATCGCCACCGGCGTCGTCATGCTCGTCACGCCGAAGTTGTGCAGATCCCCCGCGCCGAAGGTATATCCGCCGAGGACATCGCCTTCGCGTGTGTCCGTCGGCTGGCCGCCGCCGAGGGAGACCATCCCCCTCGGCATGTCACGGATGACCGTGGTCACGGTTTTGATTGGCCGCTGCATCTCGACGGTCACGTCCCATTCGATCGTCGAGCCGTCGCGCCGGAAGTTGGCGGTGAGTTTGCCGGACGCCTTTTCCTGGCCCCCCGCCCACGTGAACTCGTCGCACGTCAGCTCGAGCGCGCTGCCGTCGCCCCGAGCGACCATACGCGGCCGTGAGAGCGCGTAAGTGTTTTCATCGGTGAAGATGAGAAATCCGAAGCGGTGATCGCCGAATGCGACCGAGGGCTCTGGGAAGTCGAAGCTGAACTTCATGAACGACCGGCCGCGCGGGGGGATGAACACCTCGCTCGTCGAGTACAGCTCGACGATGTCACCGGGGGCGAATTGGCTGGCAACCGAGATCGGCACAGGCGCTGGGGCAGCCGCAAGTCCGTCGAGCGGCATCATTGCGCCGGCGGCGCCGGCGGCGCCCATCACTTTCAGCCAATCACGGCGAGAAACGGAGTCGGACACGCGGCATCGGTT
>JAICJQ010000081.1 GCA_025928335.1 Gemmatimonadaceae bacterium | reverse complement strand
TCGTGGATGAAGTTTTCGGCGCGGAGCAATTCATCGCGATCATCGCATTCGCCAAAACGAGTTCGTCGACAGGTGATTTCCTGCCCGGTACGAATGACTACCTGCTGTTTTACGCGCGCGATTTCGAGAGGCTCAAGTTTCGACAGTTGTTTCTGGACAAGACTGTGCAAACCGAACGCGGTACACCGTATTCGTGGGTGGAGCTAGTCAATGGCGAGCGGCGTCGGATGTCGCAAGACGAACGCGAGAATCCGGATCGCCTTCCGCTAGGCGCACGAGTCTTCCGCTTCGACAATCTTCAAAGCCAAAGCCTTGGAAGAGCGAAGGGGGAGGGCGCGGCGTCATGGTTCCCAGTCCAGTTCGATGACCGGGAGTTTCGTCCCTCGATGAAAAGTCGGTGGAAGACAAACGAGGGCGGCATGGCCCGCTTGAAGGATTCACGACGCCTAGCGGCAACCGAGACGGGCCTTTACTACGTGCGGTACATTGACGATTTCGCCGCGCGTGAGCTTGGAAGCTCTTGGACCGATACGGTCATTGCAGGATTTGCTTCGGACAAGTCCTATGTGGTGGAAACGAATACCAAGGTGGTGCAGCGCTGTATGCTGATGACCACCGACCCCGGGGACCTCGTCCTCGACCCCACATGCGGCTCCGGCACGACGGCTTACGTCGCCGAGCAATGGGGCCGACGCTGGATCACCATCGACACCTCGCGCGTCCCACTCGCCCTCGCCCGCCAACGCCTACTCACCGCCACCTTCCCCTGGCACCAGCTCAAAGACGAATCACGCGGCCCCGCCGGCGGCTTCGTCTATGAGAGAAAACAAAACTCGCGCGGCGAAGAGATCGGCGGGCTCGTGCCGCACGTCACCCTCAAGTCCATCGCCAACGACGAGCCTCCGCAAATGGAAGTCCTCGTCGACCGCCCCGAGCAGGACAAAGGCATCACGCGCGTAACCGGCCCGTTCGTCGTCGAAGCCACCATCCCCACGCCCGTCGACTGGGAAGGCGACGGCATCTCCGACTCCGGCGTCGCCGCCGCCGAGGAGCACTCGGCGTTCACCGACCGCATGCTCGAGGTGCTGCGCCGCTCGCCGCAGGTGCACGTTGGCGGCAACAGGACCGCGACCTTCGAGCAGGTGCGTCGCCCCGCGAAGGCGATGGTGCTCAGCGCCGAGGCGATCGCCGCCGGCACGGACAGCCGCGTCGCGTTCGTCTTCGGACCGGAGCACGGCGCCGTCTCCGAGCAGCTCGTGCATCAAGCCCTCAAGGAAGCGGATCGGCGGAACTACGCAAACCTCTACGTGCTCGGCTTCGCCATCGAGCCGGCGGCGCGCATGCTCGTGGAATCGACGCGTGGCGCGACCGGATCGGATGTCGAAGCGTGGTACGTCCAAGCGACGCCCGACTTGGTGATGGGATCGCTCCTCAAGACGACGCGCGCCAGCCAACTCTTCTCCGTCTGCGGACTGCCGGATGTGGAGGTCAACCGCGCGCCGGCCAAGCGCGGTGAGGCAGAGCGCTGGATCGTCCACCTCCGCGGCATCGACAGCTTCGATCCATCCACGATGGAAACGCGCGCGGTGAAGGGGAGCGACGTGCCCGCATGGTTCCTCGACGTCGATTACAACGGCCGCGTGTTCCGGGTGTGCCAGGCGTTCTTCCCGAGGACGCAGGCGTGGGACGCGCTCAAGCGGTCGCTCAAGGCGGAGTTCGAGGAGGCGCTGTTCGACCATCTCGCGGGCGACACCTCGGCGCCGTTCGAGGCGGGAGAGCATCGGCAGGTCGCGGTGAAGGTGATCGACGAACGCGGGAACGAGCTGATGGTGGTTCACGCGTTGAAGTGAGTCCTCGGTCCACGCTCGCCCTTTTCACGCGTATCGGCGAGACCAAATGACGCTGTGCGCAAGCAGACGATCGCGATCCTCCTCGGTCGCTACGCGATGTTCAGACAACCGTTGCGCGAGAGGCATCTGGCGATCGCGCTTCATGCGTCCGGTGGCCAGTTCCCCCACGAGGACCTTCTACTAATGACCATTGTCATCGCACTCAAAGTCGGCGACGGTCTCGTCTTGGGGGCGGACAGTGCCAGCACGCTCGTTGATGCCACCGGCGTTTACCAGAACTCGTACTTCAATGCTGAGAAGCTCTTCAACGTGCGAAAGGGCATTCCGGTCGGCGCGCTTACCTACGGTCTCGGAGGCCTCGCAGGGCGATCCGTAAGCAGTCTGGCGAAGGACCTGCGAGCAATGTTTTCGGACGAGAATCAAGCCGAGTGGTTCATCGATCGCGGAACCTACTCCGTTGAGGAGATCGCCACCAAGATGGTGCGCTTCTTCTACGACCGCCTGTTCGTCCCCCAGTTTCAGGCGGATCTCGCGCATTCGCCGTTCATGGGGTTCTTCGTCGCGGGATATTCGGCTCACGCGGAAAGCGCCGAGATCTGGCAGATTGAAATTTCCGGCGGAAAGTGTCCCGGACCGGTGCGAGTAGTCACGCCAGATGCCGGATGGGGCATCCGTTGGCAGGGTGAGGTTGAGGCCTTGCAGCGGCTCGTACGAGGATGGTCGTTGGACACGCATCAACGCCTGGTTGCGGCCGGACTGAGCGCGGACAACGCGGCCGATTTGCTCGACTCCGTACGGCCAATGATCCATCCGACCATGCCTATCCAGGATGCTATCGATCTCGTGCATTTCCTGATTGACGTCACATGCGGATTTGTGAGATTCAGTCCGGGAAACGCGACCGTCGCTCAGCCGATCGACAGCGCGGCGATCACCCCGCACGAAGGCTTCCGCTGGATCCGCCGAAAGCACTACTATTCGGTGACGCTGAACACGCCGGCGGCCCGGGAACTGCCCTAGACTGTCCCAGTGCCACTTTTGGATGGGGAGGCTCTCGAATGATCTATCACAAAGCGCAAGAGTCGACTCACCCGTCCGGGAGCAGCGGCGGCGTATCACAATCGGACGTAAAACAACGGAGCCCGGAGAAGCTGCCGCGCGACGTCATCCGCAGAATAGAGACGTCGGTAAAATCTCAGGCCAACGAAAAGCCGGGACGCGACAAGAAGCCCGATCGCTGAAGAACCGGCCCGCGTTCCCAGCCACTAGAGTTTCAGCCGTTTGTGGCTCACTTTCAGGCCGAAAGTGAGCCACAAACTGTTTTGTGTCTCACAAGTGAGCCACAAACCGGCAAGTTCGCCGGGCCAACTCTAGCATGACCTTCGAAGTCTCCGACCCCATCCTCTGCTCGCCGTACACCGAGCCCGCCCGCCACTGGTTCATCCCGGAGGGCGGCACGCCCGTGGTTCGCGACGGACGTCGCCGGAGCTTCGTCTTCCAGCCGCGCGAAGGTGAGCTCACCTGGGACCTTCGCGACGGCGTCCTCGCGCCGATGACCGAGTACGGGTCGGCGTACGAGATGGTGCTCGTCAATCGCATCCGCGATGCGTCGCTCGCTGGCGAGCCTCCGGATATCAGAACGCCACCGGGACGACGCGCGACCTGCTCGCGTGGTGGCGGCGCGACGGCCGCGCGACGCGGCTCTTCTTCGCTCAGGTCGAGGCCGCGGAAACGGTCATCTTCCTCACCGAAGGGCCGTACCACGAGCTGCAAGGCATCAGCGTGCCGCGCGACGAGCCGACGCCGGAGCAGCGCGCCGCGGGTGCGACGGCGTTCCTGCGCTATGCCTGCAAGATGGCAACGGGCGCGGGGAAGACCACTGTCATGGGCATGCTCGCGGCCTGGAGCATTCTCAACAAGGTCGTGAACCGCGCCGACGCGCGCTTCTCCGATCTGGTGCTCGCCGTCTGTCCGAACGTGACGATCCGCGACCGTCTGCAGGAGCTCGACGTGGAACGCGGCGAGGCGAGTATCTATCGCACTCGCGACCTCGTTCCGCCGGCCTTGATGCCGCGTCTGGCGCAGGGGCGCGTCGTCGTCACCAACTGGCATGTCTTCGAGCCGCGGACGCAGGGCGTCGGTGACGTGAGCGCCCCGGTCGTCAAAGTGGGACAGGCCGTGACGCGGCAGGAGCGCGTGTACATCGGCGACAAGAACACCACGGCGCGTGGCGACCGCTATCTCACCGAGGCCGAATACCTCCGCCTCGTCGCTTCCGGAGAGCTCGAGGAAGTCGAGCCACCGGCCGATCGCGACGGCCGGCGCTGGGCGCTGGTGAAGTGGACGCGCTACGTCGAGAGCGACACGTCCATCGTGCAGCGCGTGCTCGGTCGTTCGCGCGGCAAGCAGAACATTCTCGTGATGAACGACGAGGCGCACCACGCCTACCGTATCCAGCGCGAGCAATCGGCGGACGACGACGAAGCGTTCGGCGACGAAGAGGTCGAGGAAGAGTACGTCCGCGAGGCGACGGTCTGGATCGAAGGCTTGGATCGGATCCACAAGCTGCGTGGTATCAATCGCTGCATCGATCTCTCAGCGACACCTTTCTTTCTTGGTTCGGCGGGGCGCGAAACGGGCCGGCCGTTCCCGTGGACGGTGAGCGACTTCGGGTTGATCGACGCCGTCGAGAGCGGGCTCGTGAAGATTCCGCAGCTCGCCGTGCGCGACGACACGGGAAGCGAACGCCCGGCCTACCACAATCTCTGGCGTTGGGTCATGCACAACCTCACCCCCGCCGAGCGCGGCGGGCGTCGCGCCAACCCGAAGCCGGAAGCGGTGCTCAAGTGGGCGCACATTCCGATCGCGACGATCGTCGGTGACTGGGAGAAGACGCGGCTCGACTGGGCGGGCACGGAGGAGAAGCGTCCGCCGGTTCTCATTCTCGTCTGCAAGGACGTGAAGTTGGCGAAGGTTGTGTACGAGTGGATCGCCGAGGGGTGGTCGTCGTACGACGTGCCCGTACTGGGAATGGAATCGCTGCGCAACCGCGACGGAGCGACGAACACGATTCGGGTCGACTCGAAGGTCGTCGCCGAGACCGACGCCGGCGGTGAAGGAGCGGGAGGGGGCTCGAAAGCGGACGACGCGCGCTGGATGCGCTTCACGCTCGACACGGTCGGTTTGCTGGCGTGGCCGCGTGATGCGCAGGGGCGCGATCTCCATCCGCCAGAGTTCGAGGAGTTGGCGCACCGGCGTGCCGAGCGGCTCGAGGTGCCGGTGGAAACGCTGCTGCATCCGCCGGGACGCGGCGTTCGCTGCATCGTGAGCGTGGGTATGCTCACCGAAGGGTGGGACGCGCGGACGGTGACGCACGTCGTCGGCCTGCGGCCATTCCAGAGCCAACTCCTGTGCGAGCAGGTGGTGGGACGTGCGTTGCGCCGCGCGTCCTATGACCCAGTGGAGGGAGAGGACGGCCCGCGCTTTCAGGAAGAGATCGCACAGGTGTTGGGCGTGCCGTTCGAGATCATTCCGTTCAAGACGACCGGTGGTCCGCCCAAGCCGCCGGTGACGCGGCGTCACGTGCGCGCGCTACCGGAGCGCGCCGAGCTGGCGATCAGTTTTCCGCGCGTCGAAGGGTACACGCAGGTAGTGCGCAACCGTCTCGACGTCGACTGGGATCGTGTGCCGGCGATCACCCTCGATCCGACGAAGATTCCCTCCGAAGTGAAGATGGCCGCGGCGATGCCGAACAATCAGGGGCGCGTCAAGGCGGTTGACGTCGGCAAGGTACGCGAGATGACGCTCGAGACCTTCTTCGCCACGAAGCGGCTGCAACAACTCGTCTTCGAGGCGGCGGGCACGCTCACACGCGACTTCATCGCCACCGGCGCCGCCAGCGCGCCGGCGCATGTGCTGTTTCCGCAGGTGCAGCGCATCATCGCGCGCTACGTCGACGAGAAGGTACGAGACGACGGCAAGGATAAGCGGGTGCTGTTCTGCGCCCCGTACTACGGATGGTTTCTCGAGCGGCTCGTGCAGTCGCTGAGCATCGACACAGCGAACGGTGGTCAGGCCGAAGCGCCGAAGCTCGACCGCGCGAAGCCGGAAGGCTCGACGTCAGACGTTGATTTCTGGACGAGCCGGCCGGTGACCGACACACGCCGAAGCCATGTGAACTACATGGTCGCCGACTCGGCGCTCGAGGCGAAAGCCGCCGGGAAGCTGGACGGCAGTGCCGCCGTCGTGGCCTGGGTGAAGAATGCCGGGCTCGGGCTCGCGATCCCGTACGCGCACAACGGAGAGCGGCACGATTATCAGCCGGACTTCATCGTGCGCCTCGCTGGGCCGGCGCAACGCTTCCTCGTGCTGGAGACGAAGGGCCACGACGAGCTGTACGAGGTGAAGAAATCCGCGGCCGAGCGATGGTGCGCCGCGGTCAACGCGGACGGGCGGTGGGGCGAATGGATCTATCGGATCGCCTGGTCGGTGGGCGATGTCGCCGAATATCTGATAGAGCTCGACCAGCTCAACGCATCAGGCTCCAGCCGTTGATGTCGAGCGGCTCACTTGTTGCGCGCTTCGCGGTCGATCGCTTCTTGTCGTCCGAGCGCTACCGACCAGTCGATACTCGGCGCCACTTCCGCATCCTCGAGTTCCAGACTGGCGCGGGCGCGTTCGACGACCGGCGCACCGAGTTCCGGCGGAAGCGCGAGACCGAAATCCAGTTCGGCGTGCCGGCAAATGCGTTCTTCACGCGCCAGATCGCGCGACTCCGCGCGGACGCCGCACTGGTGCACGCGCGCGTGCATCCCCTCGTGAATGATCGACGATGCCACAGGCGCCGCCGTGATGTCGCGTCGCGCGAGGAAAGTCAATTCAGTCATGCAGGCGCGCGAGTCGGGAAAGTACGCGCCGCGACAGGGATATCGCGTCACGAGGAATCCCGCGAGATCGCGCCGCAGATGCGCCATCCGCCACGGCTGCACGCGCTCGATCAACTCCAACGCTTCGTCGAGCCGCGTCAGCACATCGTTCGTCGCGATATCCGGTCGCGAGTTCTCGACGATGACCTCGAACCCGTGCACCTCGTGCAGTTCCTGCGGCACCCGTTCGGCACCACCTGACTCGGCGCCCAACGCCGCGCGCAACCGCGAGAGAAACCCCATACCACCTCCAAACGAACCCCGAATGGGGTCTGACCCCCAAAGGCTCTTTTTGACCCCGAATGCTTTTGGGGACCGGTGTGCGGCGGTTCGCTACTTCACGAAACGCAGAGCCACCGAATCGATGCAATAGCGGAGCCCCGTGGGTTTCGGACCATCGTTGAACAGGTCGCCGAGGTGGGCGTCGCAGCGGCGACAGGTGACCTCGCTCTCGGTGTAGCCGCTGCTCGGCTTGCCGTGCTTCACGTTCTCCTCGGCGATCGGCTCCCAGAAGCTCGGCCAGCCCGTTCCCGAATCGAATTTCGCCTTGGAGGCAAAGAGCGCTGTGTCGCAGCAGACGCAGCGGAAGATGCCCTTGTCGTGCAGGTCCCAGTATGCACCGGTGAACGGTCGCTCGGTGCCGCGCTCGCGGGCAATTGCAAACGCGAGTGGCGAGAGCTGCTTCCGCCATTCCGCCTCGGACTTCACGACCTTCTGCACGTGGATCACGCCCCGCCGCTCGCCGGTGTCGGCGAAGTCGACGATCGTTACGTCCTCTCGCGACGACGGGCGCCAGACAGCGGCGACCGCGAGTAGACCAAGGAAATCACGCCGCTCCACACGAACCTCCGCGTTATGACCAGCGCTCGTCAGCTGTTGGACCGTACACCGAAGGCACCGGAATGTCGAGCAGCCGGAGATACACCGTGAGCTGACCCCGGTGGTGCACCAAATGATTGATGTTCTGCCGGACAACCGCGCCTGTTGGTAGAGTCATCAACGCCCTGTCGCCCATCGTGAGCGACCAAGGCTTCGCCATTTGCTCGTCGCTCACCGACGAGAGAGCGTCTCGCGCCTCGCGCACGAGACGATCGAATTCGGCAAGAAGCGTGTCTGTTGTCTCGTAGCTGTACGGCGTTGCCTGCGACAGGTCGAGCTTCGGGTGTTTCACGGTGAGCGTGATCCACCCCGGCATGCGCGCGACGAGCTGCGCGAGATGGCCGATCGAGAAGGATTTCTCGTGCGGCTTCCACGTGCCCTTGTCGCTCGGCACTCGCTCGAGCACGCGTCTCGTCGTCGCCATCTCCTGGTCGAATTCATCGATCATCGATTGGCCAATCGGCATCGGTTTCTCCTCCGGTCCTGGTGGTCGGCGGCTGCCCTCGAGGTCCTAAAACTCACCCGGGTCGCCGGGTAGATGGGAGGGGGGATATGAGCCGTCCGATCCGCGGGACGGACGGTCACGGCACCGTCCCCAGCTTGCGGGTTTCGACGGGTCACACCATGATGAAGCCGGGTCGCGGCAACCCACCAGCGACTCACCACAACCGAATGGCGGTAGCGTGACACCATCGGCGTCCACCCGACCGGAGGTGAACATGGAGCGCACGTCCTCGTCCCGCGTTGTTTTCCTTCTCACCGCGGCCGTTGCGCTTATGCGCGTGCCTGCCGCCTACGCCCAGAGTGCGATACTCAACGGGCGGATCGTGTCCGAATCGGGACAGCCGATCGAGAATGGCAACGCGTTCATCACGGAGATGAACATCTCCGTCGCTACGAACGCGCAGGGACGATACACGATCACCATCCCCGCCGAACGCGTTCGCGGCCAGACCGTTGCACTGAAGGTGCGCGCGATTGGACATCTGGCGCAGACCAAGGACGTCGTTCTGCGAGCTGGAACGCAGACGAACGACTTCGAGCTGCGGCGCGACATCAACCGCCTGCAGGAAGTGGTCGTCACCGGCGTGACTGGCGCAACTGAGCAGAAAAAGACCACCTTTGCCATCACGTCGCTCGACGCCGAGCAAGATCTCACGGTGAAGCCGTCGTCAGCGCTCGCGTCGCTCGCCGACAAGGTGCCGGGGGCCACCGTGGTGGGATCGAGCGGACGCCCGGGCACAGCCCCGTCCATCCTGCTTCGCACGGCGCACTCCATCAACACGACCGGGCGCAGCCTGTCGCCTCTCATCATCGTCGACGGTGTACTGCTCAACGGCAACAGCACCGACATCAATCCAGAGGACATCGAGAGCATCGAAGTAGTAAAAGGGGCCGCGGGCGCTTCGCTCTACGGCTCGGCGGCAGGCAACGGCGTCATCTCGATCAAGACGAAACGGGCGACGGACGCATCGGTCGGCCTCCGCATCGACGCGCGGCAGGAACTCGGTATCGACGACGTCCAGGGTTCGTATCCGTTCCCAACGCGTCACTTTCTCTTGATGGACGAGACGGGCACGCGGTACTGCATCAAGCAAACGGGCCTGCCGACCTGCGCCCGCACCGTCGATTGGGATACGGAAGCGCTCCGCATCAACGACGTCGCGACGGCGAACACGCTCGTGCCGTATCAGCTCGAGCGCGACTATGGGATCAGCGCCACGGCGAGCAAGGCGGAACTCAAAGGTCTGTTCATGGTCAATCAGTTCGACCACTGGTACAACCCGGTCGACCAGGTGAAGACCAACAACCCGCACACCAGCTCGACGATCACTCTCACCGGCAAGCAGGGCGCGACGGGCTATTACGTCAGCTTCAACAGCTTGATCCAAGAGGGCGCGATCAAATACCTCAAGGGCTACGACCGACAGACGGCCCGCGCCAACGTCGACCAGCAAATCGGTTCGGACATCACGATGTCGATGCAGACGATGTTCACGCGAAGCCAACTCTACCCGAACGGCAACGCGAACAATTCGCCCTGGTTCGGCCTGACGCGCGAGCACGCGGCCGCCAACCTGAACGCCGTGGACAGCAAAGGCCGGCTGCTGTATCGCCCCGACATCACCGCCGAGGCGTCGCAGGACGCCGACGATAATCCGCTGTACTTCAACTCCTGCTGCTATGGCCGAACGGATGCGAACCGGTTCCTTGGCTCGCTCAGTACCACCTGGCATCCGATGGAGTGGCTCTCGTTCGAGTCGGTGACGAGCATCGACGAGCGCAAGAGCACCGGCGTGCAGTTGGTCGATAAGGGCTACCGCCGGACCGCGCCGAGTCCGACGAGTGACGGCTTCATGTCGGCGAGCTCGGCGAACGACCTCTCGTACAACGTGCTGCTCGACGGAACGGCGACGCACAATTTCGGCAGGGACCTCACGAGCCGTTTCGACGCGCGCTACACCTACGAGGATCAGGAATCGAACGGCGTCAGCGCCTCCGGTAGCACCCTGACGCTGCCTGGACTTCTCGACCTCACGAACGCGACGACGTCGCTCAACCCGGGCTACGGCCAGAACTCGCAGCGCGCCCTCGCCGGGTCGGTCGCCCTCAACCTTGGCTTCAAGGATCGCTACTTCTTCGACGGCTCGACGCGCAAGGATGGTAGCTCGCTGTTCGGCCACGACCAGCGCTACCACACCTACTATCGCAGTTCGGTCGCCTGGCTCCTGTCCGACGAACCCTGGTTCTCGCGGCTGGCGGACAAGATCGACCAGTTCAAAATCCGCGCGGCCGTCGGCACGGCGGGCAACCGGCCGAGCTTCGACGCGCAGTACGAAGCGCTGCGCATCGGCACCGGCGGCTCGATCACCGCGACGACGCTCGGCAACAAGGATCTCCGTCCGGAAACGAATCTGGAGACCGAGTACGGCATCGACATGGAGTTGTTTCACAAGTACGGGATCCAGCTGACCTACGCCCGTGACATCACGACGGACCAGATCCTTCAGGTGCCGCCGTCGGTGTCATCGGGATTCTCGTCGCAGTGGAAGAATGCTGGCACGCTCGACGGCCGCACATGGGAAGCGTCGCTGAACATTCCGGTGGTCACGCGTAAGAGCTTGCTCTGGACGAGCCGGTTCAACTGGGATCAATCCCGATCGTACATCACGCGGTTGGACGTTCCCGAGTTCTTCTCCGGCAGCATCCGGTACGCCGTGGGCGAGCGCTTCGGCAACGTGTATGGCAAGCAGTTCGTGCAGAACTGCAATCAGCTGCCGGCCGATTTCGCGGCGCGCTGCGGACCGGGCAAGGATTGGCAGTCGAATGACGAAGGGTTCATCGTCTGGGTCGGCGCGGGCAACACGTACGCCGACGGTGTGACGAAGAACCTGTGGCAGGCGCAGATCGGCGGATGCGTCGTGAACGGCGTCGCTGTCACGAACATCACCGGCGTGAAGAACTGCCTCGCCGCGGGCGGCAAGGTGAACACTCCCTGGGGTCAGCCGACCGTGAACTGGGGCATGCTCCAGGCCATCCGCGATTCGTCGGGCGTCGAGCGGCAGATGCTGCTCGGCAACAGCCAGCCGCTGTGGAAGATCGGCTGGTCGCACAACATCCAGTACAAGCGGCTCACCGTCTACGGTCTCGTCGACAAGCTGTTCGGCAACCGGATCTACAATGAAGATCGCCACTGGTCGTGGGGCGACTTCATGACGAAGGACGAGCAGCAGGACGGCAAGAGCGTCGCCAACGCGAAGCCGATCGGCTACTACTGGCGCGCGCCGTCCCCGGAGAACGCGGCGGGCGTTGGAGGCTTCTACGACGTCCTCGGCGCCAACACAAAGTCGTTCGAGGACGGGTCGTACATCAAGCTTCGTGAATTCTCACTCTCATACAACGTCGGCAGTCTGCCGCGCGTGCCAGGAAACTGGAGCGTCTCGGTCGTCGGGCAGAACCTCTATACCTGGACAAACTTTACCGGTTGGGATCCGGATCAAGGTAGCTCGGGCAGTCCGGCGTCCCAAATCTACTCGTCCCAGTCGTCGGCCTATCCACAGTCCCGGAATTTCCGCGTCACGTTCGGCAGCAAGTTCTGATCGCCCCCGTCGACCGGCGGACACACCGCCCGCCGGTCGCTCACGACGACACCGAGGACAGACGATGAAGTCGATTCGCGTGCTTGCATCGGCCTCGCTGCTGGTCATCGCGGCGGCGTGCCGATCGGACCTCACGGTCGAGAATCTCAGCAACCCCGACATCGAGCGCGTGTTTGCCACGCCCGCGTCGATCGAAGCGACGATCGCCGCCGGCTATCAGACCGTGCACAACTCGACGTCGAACCAGGCGCTGTGGCCCGAGACGCAGATGCTGGGCCTCGAGACCTATTCCAGTCTCAACAACTTCAACATGGGCGTCCGGGTGAGCATTCCGCGCAACCCGCTGTCCAATGCGGTAGGATCGCCTTCGTTCAACACCGAATTCACCAACACCCAAAAGGCGGCGCGCCTGATGGTGAACGCGCTCGACGCCCACGCCCGGCTCGTCAAGGCCGGCGGCACCCTCGGTACACCCGCGCAGGATCTGCGGGCGCGTGCCTTCGGGTGGTTCGTCGCCGGTGCCGATCTGGGGTGGGGCGCGATGATCTACGATTCGGCCGCCGTGGTGAGCACGGGCATGCCGAGCGACTCGATTCCACCGTTGAGTGGCGCGCAAGACGTCGTGAAGGCAGCGATCGTCATGTTCGACAGCGCGTACGCGTACGCGACGAACGCCGCGGCGTCGGGCACGGGCGGCTTCCCGTTGCCGGCCGCGTGGCTCGGCGGCAACGCGTACACCGCGACGCAATTCGCGCGACTCGTGCGCTCGTATCGCGCCCGCTTCCGCGCCGGCGTTGCACGGACGGCGGCGCAGCGCAACGCCGTCGATTGGCAAAAGATCGCCGACGACACCGAGAACGGTATCCAGGAAGACCTGCTGGTGAGCGTCGGCGGCAGCACGGGCTGGAGCCTCGGCGACATGAGCCAGATTTACGTGGATCCAGGGTGGGGCCAGATGTCGATGATGTACTTCGGCATGGCGGATGTCTCCGGCGCGTACAAGACGTTCATCACGACGCCCGTCACGCAACGCAACGGATTTTTCCTCGTCATCACGCCGGATAAGCGATGGCCTGCGGGCGCGACGCGCGCCGCGCAGCAAACCGCATCGGTCCAGCCGACGAGTGTCGCATCGAAGCCGTACATCTCCAACCGCTCGGTGGCCGACGTGGCCGGCGATGGTTGGGGCGTGTCCTACTACGACTTCTATCGCTACAAGTACATTCGCAACGCCGCGAACCAGGGACTCTACCCCGAGTTCATGAAGGCGGAGAACGACCTCCTCGCCGCGGAGGCGTACATTCACACGGGAGATTTCGCCAAAGCCGCGGCGAAGATCGATCTCACGCGCGTCGCGAACGGTGGTTTGCCGGCGCTGAGCGGTGTGATCACAAACGGCACACAGCAGGTGCCGGGCGGCGCGAGCTGTGTGCCGCAGGTGCCGATCAATGGATCGGTGTCGTGCGGTACCATTCTCGAGGCAATGAAATATGAGAAGCGCGTCGAGACCGCGTACTCGAGCTTCGGTCGATGGTGGATCGACTCGCGCGGCTGGGGCGATCTGATCGAAGGCACGGCCTACGAGTATCCGGTGCCGTATCAGGAAATGCAGTCGCGCCAGCGACCGTACTATAATCTCGGCGGCGGCTTCGGCTCGAGCGCCGTGAAAGGAACCTACGGTTTCTGACGCCCATGTCGCTGAAGCAGCATCGTCGCGCGGCGTTCGCCGCTCTCGTCGTCCTGTTCGCCGCGTGCTACGAGTACCGGCCGATCGAAACACAAACGCCGCCCGCCGGCGAACAGGTCGCGCTCCAGATCACCGATCAGGGTCGCGTCGGCTTGTCGCAGCGGTTTGGTCCCGGTCTCGCCGAGATTCAGGGAAAGATGGTGTCGACGCAGGGCAGCGAGTACGTGATCAACGTCTATCGGGTGGCGCAGATCACCGGCGAAAGTGCCGCGTGGAGCGGCGAGTCGACGCGCATCGACCGGTCTTTTGTCGGAAGCGTGAGAGGCCGCCAGTTTTCCGGCCTTCGCACGAGTCTGTTCGCCGTCGTCGCGGGCGGCGCGCTTTACTTCCTCGTCAGCCGTACGCTGAGCGGCAGCTTCTCGGGCGGGCACGACGACCCTGAGCCGCCGCCGCCGGTCAGCACCCGCATCCCCATCATCCTGCACTTCTGAGACGACTCCTCGAGCTCTATTTGGAGGATACGTGCGAAACTCTGTGATGAAAGCACTCGCGGCTGTCACTGCATTCGTTGCCGCCGCCGGTTGTTCCAGCGACGCCGGCACGGTGTTCCAGGCGGACAACGGACCGATCGCGTATATCCGTTTCGTCAATGCCGTGCCGGATTCGGGCGGTGGCGACTGGCGCTTTGTCGACCAGATCGAAGGCTCACCGACGACGTTCGGGCTCGCCTTCCGGTCGATGTTCCCGGGCTCCGGTTATCAACTGCTCGCCGCCGGCAGCAGACATTTGAAGGTCTTCCAGTCGAGTACCGACATTCAACAGACGCAGGTTGTCTGGTTCGACACGACGTTCAATTTTGTCGCGGGCACGCATTACACGGTGCTTGCCGCCGGCAACCTTCGCGACAAGTCCGCGAAGATGTACGTGCTGACCGACGACTTCGCCGATCCGGGGACGCAAGTCGCGCTGCGTGTCATCAATGCCGGCGCGGGCACAGTCGACGTGTATGCATCGCCGACGGGCGGTACATCCTCGCTGCCGACGCCGCTCGCGTCGGCCGTCGCGAATTTCACGACGACGAAATGGGTGACGATGGGGACCGGTACGGTCTCGCTACGCGCCTTCGCGTCGGGAACGACGGCCTTCCCGGCGATGATCGACGTGACGGCGCCGGCGGGCTTGCCCGCGGATCACGCGAACAATCTCACGGCGGTCGGCGGTTTCGCCCAAGCGGGGAGCGTGCTGACCGCGTTCATCTTCCCGCGATCCGTCGCGGGGAGCAAGGCGGCGAACTTCACGACGCCCGCAATCTCGTTCATCGTCGATCGCAATCCGCCGAGCGGGTTCTGACAATGTGCCGCGACGCGATGGTTCTCGGCGCCTGGGTAGTGGTGGCGGCGTGCGCGTCCTCGGGCGGTGGTGCGCCGTCGAGCACGTCGACGGCGCCCACGGCGATGGAGACGACGCGCATCGCCGGCGGTTCCGGTACGATGACAATGACGACGAACCGCGACATCGCGACGAACGCGAAGACGATCGCCTATCCGATCGCCCGCGTGTGGCCGGCGGTGCGCGCGGCTTTCGATTCGGTTGCTGTCCCGGTGGCGGTGTTCGACGAGGCGAGTCACAGTGTCGGCAACTCGGCGCTGCGGGTAAGGCGTCGCCTCGGCGACGTCGCGCTCAGCAAGTATTTGAACTGCGGCAGCACGCAAGGCTTCCCGAGCGCCGACACGTACGAGATCCAGATGTCCGTGCTCACGCAGGTGCGTAGCGATCCGGAGTCGGGCGGCACGACGATCCTGACGACGGTACAGGGCCAAGGCCGCCCGATGACGATTTCGGCGGAATTTACGCCCTGCTCATCGACCGGCGGTTTGGAGAAGCAGATCGTGGACGTCGTGGGTCGAGCGCTCCGCCGCTAATGCGCATCGGCGTCGCTGCGCTGCTCGTCGGCGTGGGGACGAGCGTCGCCGCGCAGAGCGGGCGCGTGGTGCGCGGGACGGTGACCGACGGCGGCGCTCAGCCCGTGGCTGGTGTCTCGATCCTCGCCGGATCGCGCAGTGTGACGAGCGACGACTCGGGTCACTTTCGACTCGAGGCGCCGCATCGCGACAAGCTCGTCCTCGACTTCAAGCGCGTTGGCTTTCTCCCAACGCGGTTCACGCTCGAAGGCGGAGGCGACACGACGCTCGAGGTGCTGCTGTTGGCGACGGCGAATCGCATCGCCGGCGTCGAGGTGACGGCGGTGCGCGATCTGGCGATTCCACTCCGCGGATTCGAGGAGCGGATGCGCGAGCGACAGCGGGGCGCCGGCACAGGGCACTTCATCACGTCGAGCGAGATCGAAGCGTCGCTCCCGACGCGCGCGACGCAAATCGTCGCAAACGTGCCGTCGATCGTCGTACGTCGCATGGCCGACGACCATTTCGGGATCTTCGGAAAAACCGGCGCAGTCGAATGTCCGGCCATCGTCTATCTCGACGGCGTGCGGCTCGGCGCGGTCACCGAGACGAAGACGGATCGGCGAGGGCGCCTGATTGTTCAGCGGGACGCCGCGGTGCCGATCGACCAATACGTGACACCCGTCGAGATTGCCGGCGTCGAGGTCTACGCGCGCGGTATGCTCGCGCCGCCGCAATTTCAGCCGCCAGGCGATCCCACGGCGGGGAAGTGCGCGATCGTCGTGTTCTGGACAAAACACGGCGGATCGTCGCGCTGAAGCGCGCGCCGAGCAAACTCTACTAAGGGTTTTTGACGGTCAGCTGTACGGATGCCGAAACCACCACGGATCCGCCGAGCAGAGTCGTTCGCACCTTGAGCAGATACGGGCCGTTCTTCAGCCCAATCGTGTTGAAGCTCAACCGAGTGACCCCGCCTGAGGCCTGACCTGTCGAGCTGCCCGGCGAATACGAGGCGACCGCGGTATCACCCTTCTCCCCGCTGAGCAACGCTTCGACTCGGAGAACGGTGGTCGCGCCGTTGTCCATGTTCACGATCACATCGATGTTGCCGGAGACGTTGGCCAAGTCCGCGGGCCCGCCGTCGTCCTCGATTTCCGCGATAGTAATAGTGCCGCGCAGACCTGCGAGAGTGACGACGCAGCTTCCGCTGAAGCGAGAATCGGCGAGCGACGTGGCTGTGATCGTCGTCGTACCGTTTGCGATCCCCGACACGACGCCGTTCGAATCCACCGACGCCACGGCCGGATTCGTGCTCGTCCAGTGAACGCGCAGGTTCGACTGCGCCGACCCGGCAAACACGGTGGCCGTCAGGTTCACTCTGTCGCCGGGCTGCATGATGAGCGACGACGGGACCACACTGACGCCCGTTACACTCTCGGCCGGATTCGGTGTCCGAACAGGCGGCTCTCCGCAGCCGACCATTCCGATTCCAGCCACGAGAATCGCCACGTGTCGCAGGTTCATCACTCGCGCTCCGCTAGAGTCGCACCGTCCACACTATAAGGAGATGACGGCGACGATGCCCGCCCAAGATTATCGACAGATGGCTCACGGACGAGACACACACTGTCCGGGAAGCAGGACAGCGCTGCCTTTTGGTCGTCGACCGCGAAGCGAACGAAGTCTTGGCGTTCCAATCAGTTGTCTCTAAATCGGCGGGTTGGCAATCTCGATGCACTGCGGGGCGTCGCCGGAGGAGCGCCAGGAAGCCCACGCTCATCCGGATCACTCAACAGAGGAGTCGCTCCGTGTTCCGATCGATTCTCAAAGTCGCCTGCACGCCCGCCGCGCTCCTGGCCACAGTATCGGCGGGCGTTGCCGCGCAGCAGTCCAGTCTCATGATCAGCCCGTTCGTCTCGTTCCAGTCGACGGGTACCGCGACGCGCTTCGCCGGACTCGCGCTCACGCTCGGCGCCGGTTCAGGACTGTCGCTTCGCGGCAGCGGCCATCTCGCGCTCAACGGGACGACGGCATCGGTCATCGGCAACGGTACCGATCGCCCTTGGGGCGCCGACGCCGACGCCGTGTTGTCGTTCGGCGGGCATTCGTTCACCGGATCGCGATCGTTCGCGCCCTTCGTCTTTGCCGGCATCGGCACGTCTGGATTGAGCACGCAGAACTACGAGTCGCGGCGCTCCAACTGGAGCTACGGCGCGGGCGCCAACGTTCCACTTGCCGGCGCGGTCGATCTGTTCGGCGAAGCGCGCTGGCGGATGTCCGAATTCGTGCTCCCGACCGCCGCTGACTCACCTTCACCAACTACGGAATTCCGAGTCGGCGTCTCGTTTCATGTGGGCTCTCGCTGAGTCCGACTTGTCCGCCGCGAGTTGGTTGATCTCGATCGGGATGGCTGCCGTACTGCTTTCTAAACACAGAGAGCACGGAGATCACAGAGAAAGCACTGGGGCGAAGGTCCGTCGCGCTACGAGCCCGAGGTGATTGATTAAAGACCTCAGGATACTTTCCATTCCGAAGTGTCCTGAGGTTTGTCATCAATC
>JAICJQ010000049.1 GCA_025928335.1 Gemmatimonadaceae bacterium | reverse complement strand
GAAGGGTTGTTGTCCGACCACCGCGCCCGTCGGCTTGTCATTGACGTAGAAGTTGCCGGCCGCATTGCGGAGCGCCATCATCGCTTCACGGACCGCGGCGCGATCGTTCGCGAATACGGCGCCCGTGAGCGCGTACGGCGACGTCCGATCGACCGTCTCGAGTGTCTCGTTCCACTTCGAGTCGTCGTAGACGTATGCGGTGACGACCGGACCGAAGATCTCCTCGCAGAGCAGGCGATAATCGGCCGACTTCGCCTGAACGAGCGTCGGCTTGATGAAGTACCCTTCGTCACCCTTCGCCACGCCGCCGGAGACGATCGTCGCGTTCGACTTCGCGTCGTCGAGGTACTCGCTGATCTTCTTGAAGGCGCGCTCGTCGATTACCGCGCCGACGAAGTTGCGGAAGTCGGACGGGTCGCCCATGCGCATGTCGTCCATCATCCCGGTCACGCGATCGCGCACATCGTTCCAGATCGAGCGGGGAACGTAGACGCGGCTCGCCGCGGAGCACTTCTGGCCCTGGTACTCGAAACCCCCGCGCGCGATGGCGACGGCGAGCGCCTGCGGATCCGCCGACGGATGCGCGACGATGAAGTCCTTCCCCCCCGTCTCGCCGACGATGCGCGGATACGTCGCGTACTGCGACATGTTCGCGCCGATCGTCTTCCACATGCTGTTGAACACCGACGTGCTGCCGGTGAAGTGCACGCCGGCCAGCTCGCGGTGCGCGAGCAGCGTGTTGGAGATCTCGGCCGCGTCGCCCGGAACGAAGTTGATCACACCCGGCGGGAGACCGGCTGCCTCGAGGAGCTTGTAGATGTAGTACGCCGACAGCATCGCCGACGACGCGGGCTTCCAGATGACCGTGTTGCCCATCAGCGCCGGCGCGGTCGAAAGATTGCCGCCGATCGACGTGAAGTTGAATGGCGACACCGCGTAGACGAAACCCTCGAGGCCGCGATAGTCGAGCTGGTTCCACATCGTGGAGGTCGACAGCGGCTGCTCGTGATAGAGCTCCTGCGCATACGAGGCGTTGAAGCGCCAGAAGTCGATCAGCTCGCAGGCGGCATCGATCTCGGCCTGGAAGACGGTCTTTGACTGGCCGAGCATGGTCGAGGCGTTGAGGGTCGCGCGCCAGGTCGTCGCGAGCAGCTCAGCGGCTTTCAGGAACACTGCGGCGCGGTCTTCCCACGCCCAGTTCGCCCATTCCGCGCGGGCTTCGCGGGCGGCGACGATTGCCTTCTGGACGTGCGACGCGGACGCCTTGTGCCAATCCGCGAGCACATGGCGGTGATTGTGCGGCATCACCGATTGCGCCATCTCCCCAGTGCGAATCTCTTCGCCGCCGATGATGATCGGGATCTCGATCCGCTCGCCCGCCATCTGCTTCATCTTGGCTTTGAGCTCGGAGCGCTCCGGTGATCCGGGCGCGAACGATTTCACGGGCTCATTGACGGGAACCGGAACTCGGCGCGCTCCGTTGAATCCCGCGAGCGGCGCCGAGCGTGGATGAATGGTCTGCGCTGCCTGCTCCGACTCGGCGGCAACGCGCTCAGGGGCGGTTCTGACGGCCATTGATTGAATCCTCTGGGAGTCGTGGCGGGCACACGTCACCGCCGAGTTCAGGAAAACTAGCGCGCTTCTCGGCGCCGCGCGGAGCAGCTATTGTCTCGTCATGCATGGTCACGCGTCAACGCTCATCGTCGTAGTCGTGCTCGCCGGCTGCGGGCCGGAGCCTGTCGCGTGGAACGATCCCAAGCCGATCGCCGCGGCGGAGGGTCCGTCGCATCTGTCGGTGGACTCGACGGGGGCGGTCAAGTTTGTCCGCGACACGCTCCGCCCGCTGACGACACCGGTCGCGGCGGGCCTTTGCGCGACGACCGTGCGCACGTCGCGGGGCCAATCACGGCTCTTTGCGACCTGGTGGGGCGTCCGCGCCGACAGCAGCGCCGCGTTGTACGTGACGTCGTCCTCCGACGGCGGCGGCACCTGGGGTCGCCAAACGGCAATAGATACGACCGACGTGAGCACCAACGGCTGCAAGCGGCCGGCGGCCGCCCTCACAACGGTGGGCGACGATGTCTATGTGGCGTATTCCATGATCGCGCCCGAAGGCAAAGGCGTATTCTTCGCGCATTTGATGGGGAACATGCTGCATACACCGGTTCCCGTCATCTACGGCGAACGGCTCGTCGAGACCGGCATTGCGGCGGACGAACATCGCGTCGCGGTGGCGTACGAGGAGCCGAACGGCAGCCGTCCGCAGATCGACGTGGCGATCTCGGTGACACAGGGCCATCTCTTCGACTGGCATGCGACGGCGTCCCGCCCGGTCGACGTCGCCTCGTCGCCGGCCGTCGCGATGGCGGGCCCGGAGCTCGCCGTTTCCTGGCTCAACGCGCAGCCCGAGGGAGACGGACCACCGACTCGCGTCGTGCGCGTCGGGCGACTTCAATAACGGCTCAAATGGCACACTTCTACGGCGCACACACGATCAACAACGGCGGCATCCACATGGCAGCGCGCCGCGCCGGCGCGGCGAACATGCGCGCGATGCAAGCCTTCACCGCCATCCCCAACTACTACGGCGACCGGATCTCGATCAAGCCGGAGCGTGTCGAGCGCTTTCGTGCGGCGCTGGCCGAGGCACAGATCGATTCGAAGTACGTCATCGTGCACGCCGCGTACGTGCTGAACACGGCGACGCCGGAGGACGACAAGAACATGCGCGCTCGGGCGGGCCTCGCGAAGGAGCTGGAGCGGTCGTCAGCGCTCGGTGTCGGATGCGTATGCTTTCACCCGGGCGCGGCGACCGACGGCGACCGCGAGGCGGCGGCCGAGCGCGTGGCACGCGCGATCGTGCAGGCGCTCGAGCACGTGCCGAACGGATCGACGCGCGTGCTGGTCGAGAACACCGCGGGCGCCGGTCGGACCTTTGCGAAGACGGCGGTCGAAGTCGGCGCAATTCTTCGTCACGTGCCGCAAGCGCTGCGACATCGCACCGGCTACGGCCTCGATACCTGTCACCTGTTTTCCTCCGGCTACGACCTGCGTGAGTCCGGCGCTGTCGCGCGGGTGCTCGATGAATTCGAGGAGGCGACGGGCGAGCCGCCGGGTTTCTTCCATCTCAACGACAGCGAAGGCGGGCTCGGGTCGAACAAGGATCGCCACGTGCTGATCGGCGACGGACAAATTGGCGTCGAGCCGTTTCGCGCCCTGTTCCACGATCGTCGGTCGCAAGGAATTCCGCTGGTGCTCGAAACGCCCCAGCTGAATCCGGAGATCGCCGACGACGATCCGTCGCCGGACCCGTACGATGTGCAGATGATGGCGTTGTTGGAGAGCTTCACCCACTGAGGTCTCGATGAACCGGTTGTCGGCGATTGGCGCGATCGCCTCGATCCTCCCCGTGCTCTGCGGCGCGCAAGCCGCGCCCGAGCGCGCGTCGTTCGCCCTCGTGCTCCGCGGCGACACGATTTTCGAGGAGCGCGTCTCGCGTACCCCGACCGAGATGCGCGGCGAGTTTCGCGACAAGCTGCGCGGCGCGCGCGTCAGCTATGTGGCAACGCTCGATGCCAAGGGCGTGGTCACCCGACTGGATGCGCGCAGCTTCGTTTCGGCGGCGGATACGGCAGGCCAGCGAGCGACGTTCGTCGTGACGCCGGACAGCGTGACGGGTTCGCTCAATGGCGCGGCGCCGTCCCGACTGAAGGTCGACGGCAATTCGTTGCTCTTGCTCAACCCGGCGGTCGCGTTCATCGAGCAACTCGTGATTCACACGCGTGCGCTGGGTCGAGACACCGCCGCATTCCCGATCTACATCGTCGGTGCGCCACAACAGCCAATGGCGGTCCAGGTGGCGCGCGTCGGCACGGACTCCTTTGTCGTTGCGTACGCCGGCGTCGCCATGCGACTCGCCGTGACGCCGGATGGTCGCGTGCGGGGCGGCGTGATTCCGGGGCAAGGTATCGTCATGATGCGCGGAACGGAAACGTCACCGCTTGCCGCGGCGCCGCGCGTGGACTACTCCGCCCCGGCGAGCGCGCCGTACACGGCCGAGGAGGTCGTCGTAAAAACGCCAAGCGGGTTGCGGCTCACCGGGACGCTGACTCTTCCGCGCGAAAAGCCTCGTGCCGGCGTTCCGGCAGTTGTCACGATCACCGGCTCAGGCCCCGAGGATCGCGACGAGAATTCCGGGCTGATCCCGAACTACCGTCCGTTCAAGGAGCTCGCCGACACACTCGGCCGGCGCGGAATCGCGGTACTCCGTCTCGACGATCGCGGAGTGAACGGCTCGGGCGGAGTGACGGGCAACGCGACGAGTGAGGATTTCGCGAATGACATTCGTGCCGGCGTCGCGTACCTGCGCACGCGATCGGAGGTCGACGGCAAGCGGATAGGACTCGTCGGCCATAGCGAAGGCGGCATCATCGCGCCGATGGTCGCGGCGTCGGACACGTCGATTCGGGCAATCGTGCTGATGGCCGGAACGGCGTCGACGGGGCGCGAGATCGTGCTCGAGCAGAACCGGTACATCATCGATAGTGTGGCGCACATCGCCGGCGCGCAGCGCGACAGTTTGCTGGCGCGCGTCGGCCGGTCTCTCGATTCCGCCGCGAAAGTACCAGGCTGGCAGGGCTTCTTTCTGAACTACGATCCGAAGCCCACGGCCGCGCGCGTGCGGGCGCGCGTGCTCATTCTCCAGGGAGAAACCGACCGTCAGGTGCCTCCCGCCGAGGCGGAACGTCTGGCCGCGGCATTCCGCGCGGGGGTCGTGCCGAGTGTGACGGTGCGCATGTTCCCCTCGACGAATCATCTCTTTGTCGACGATCCGAACGGCGCGTTCGCCGATGCGACGGGCCGATTGCGGTACGCGACGCTGCCCTCGCTGCACGTGAGGAAGGACGTTCTGGGAGCGATTGCGGATTGGCTGGCGAAGAACCTCTGACCACCGGGAGCATGTTCGCTTCGCTCGCTGGGAGCACCGCCGCTTCGCGACCTGGGAGCAAACAGGGATGCGATTCTAGAGTGAAAAAAGCCAATTCTTAGAGGGAAAAATCGCGCTTCCCAGAGGAGAAAAACCGCATTTCCCTATTGCATGCTACGCCGAGCACTATACTTTTCACCCTCGAAGAGGGTCGATTTTCATAGGGAAAACGGCACCTCTTCGCACGCATCAACCCACAACCATTCCATCTACCGGGAGAGAGAATGGCTGCAAAGAAGGGTGGAAAAAAGTCCGCCAAGAAAGGCGGCAAGAAAGCGGCGAAGCGCAGCAGCGCGAAGAAGCCGGCCAAGAAGGCGGCGAAGCGCAAGCCGAATGCGGCGTTCATGAAGGCCATGCAGCCCGATGCGGCGCTCGGCGCGGTCGTCGGAAACACCCCGATGCCCCGCACCGAAGTCACGAAGAAGATCTGGGGCTACATCAAGCGCAACGGGCTACAGGACGCGAAGAATCGTCGCATGATCAACGCCGACGACAAGCTCAATGGCGTGTTTGGCGGCAAGAAGCAAGTCTCGATGTTCGAGATGACCAAGCTCGTCAACAAGCACCTCAAGTAGTCGCCGACGGCTCCACTCTTCGTGGGCTAGCGGGGGAATGCCACTGGCATTCCCCCGTGGTGTTTCTGGGGGGCAGGGGCAGGGGGCAGCCATTGAGCAAACAACCAATAGCAACTGTACGCTGAACCCCCAAGGGGTCTCGCTCCGTATAGATTCGCACATCATGGCAAAACGCACGCAAGCCCCAGCCAAAAAAACCAACGCCGTGGCCGCCGCGCGACGTGGTGGGGGCGGGCAGAAGACGTCGCAGCCGGCCGGTCGTTGGCTGTGGGAGAACTTCAAGTCGCTAGCCGGCGCCGTCGCGATCTACCTGGTCGTGAAGACGCTCTTCATCGAAGCGTTCCGCATTCCGTCCGGTTCGATGATCCCGACGCTCCTCGTCGGCGACTGGCTGTTCGTCAACAAACTCGCCTACGGCCCGACGATTCCCTTCACGAATTCCCACCTTCCCGGCTACACCTCGCCGAAGCACAACGACGTCGTCGTCTTCGTCTCCCCCTACCAGGGCGACGAAGCGGAGCGCGGCGCCGACCCGACGCCGACGCTGGTCAAGCGCCTTATCGGCGTCCCCGGCGACACGCTCTACATGCGCGAGGGCCAGCTCTACCTCAACGGCCTCCCGCAGCGGCAAGGATTCACCGCGGGCAATCCAAAGCTGGACGGCAACGAGGTCAACCCGCTCTTCGATTGGCAGCACAAGATCGAATTGAAGAACTCTCGTTTCGGCCCTGCTCCCGCTCAACCCACGCACGACAACTGGGGTCCGCTGCTCATCCCCGCCGATCACTTTTTCATGATGGGCGACAACCGGTACTGCTCCAAGGACAGCCGGTACTGGGGAATCGTGCCGAAGGAGAACGTGCGCGGACGCCCGCTGTTCATCTACTACTCGTACGTCCCCGGTCCGGGTGACGACAGCGGACCGTGCAGCGGGCAGGTGAGCGATCGCGCGCTGCCATTCGTGACGGACATTCGGTGGGGAAGGTTGGGACACTGGGTGAAGTGAGGGTTGGGTGCATGCGCGGCCCGCGACACTGGCGAACAGTCGCCGCCAATGACATCCTCTACCCATGCCCACCCGCCGCTCCTTCCTCGCCTCGCTCGCCGCCACCGTCCCACTCGCCGTGTTCGTGCGGCGTGCGCACGCGGCGGCGGTCGTGCACCTTCAGGGAGATCCGGCGACCCTCGACGCGCTGGCGCTGACGGTCCTTCCGTCACGACTCGGGCGACCCGGAATCGCGCGCGAGGCGGCGTCATTTCGCGATTGGGCGGCCAACTACAAAGAGAGCGCGGAGCTGGTGCACGGGTACGGCACGTCGCGTCTTCGCTCGACCGGACCGACCCCGCTCACGCGCTGGACGACTCAACTCGACCAGCTCGATGCCGACGCGCAACGGCTGCATCAACACCGCTTCCGCGAGTTGAGCGCGGCCAATCGCGAGCAGGTCGTCCGCGACGCGCTCAAGGGCGAACGGCTCGATCGGATGCCCACGGTCGTGGACGCCAATCACGTCGCCGTCGCGCTGCTCGCGCATTTCTACGAGAGTCCGGGCGCGGCCGATCTGTGTTACGAAGCCCAGATCGGGAGACAGACCTGTCGGCCGCTCGCCGCCCAGTCGAGCAAACCGCGGCCGATCCTGAAGGTGCTCGAGCGATGAATCGCCGAGCGATCGAGACGGACGTCTGTATCGTCGGTTCGGGGATCAGCGCGGCGATGATCGCCGAGCGTCTCGCACGCACCACCTCGGCGAAGATCCTCGTCATCGAGGCGGGAGACGACACCGTACCCCTTGCCCAACGTCCGGCGGCACGCGAGCGATTTCTTCGCTACAACGAAAATCCCTGGGGGGTCGATCACCTCGAAGGCTACGAGGTCGTGGGCCCGCTGCAGTCGCGCTCGATGCAGGTCGGTGGGCTGGCAATGCATTGGGGCGCCGTGACGCCGCGCTTTTCGCCCGAAGACTTCAAGCAGCATTCACTCTACGGCGTCGGTACCGACTGGCCGATCACCTACGAGGAGCTCGACCCGTTCTACCAGGAAGCCGAAGAGCTCATGGGTGTCGCCGGTGCGCAGGGACCGGACGATCTCGATCCGCGGGGCAAGCCATTTCCGCTGCCGGCGATTCCGCTCACGTACAATCTCGAGTTGCTGAAGAAGTGGGCATCGAGCGCGGGCATCGTGATGTGGAGTCAACCGGCGGCGAAGAACTCCATTCCGTATCGCGGGCGGCCAACGTGCTGTCGCAACGACACCTGTTCGCCGATCTGCCCGATCGGCGCGAAGTACTCGCCGGACTTCACGTGGAACGCGCTCCGCAAGACGAACCGTATCGCGCTCACGACGAGAATGCTCGTGCGAAAGCTCGTGCTCTCACCGGACGGCAAAAGCGTCTCGCACGCGATTGCCGTGAATCGCGATCGCCCCGACGAGCCGGTCGAGCTGCATGCGAAGCAATTCGTCGTCGCCGCCGGATACACGTGGAGCTCGCACCTCCTTCTCCTCTCGGCGCAGGACAAGGCGCCGAACGGGGTGGCCAACAGCTCGGGACTCGTGGGCAAGTATCTCGCCGGCCATCGTAACGTGCAGACGACCGTCGAGCTTCCGCTCAAGCTCTATCCCGGAATGAACGAGCAGCACAGCCTCGTGACGAAGCAATTCATGCGGCTCAAGAGCGGTTCGGAATACATCAGGCACGATCTGCGAATTTGGGAATCGTCCAGTGGTCGAACGGCGCGTCTTATCGACGATGCCGGCGCGCTCATGCTCGGGGACGCGATCCTCGACGATTGGCGCCGCCGCACAAGAACGGGCACCGCCCGCGTGCGCGCGTATTATGACGTCATCCCCGATCGCTCGAGCGAGCTGACACTCGATGCAACGCGCAAGAACGCGTATGGCGATCCGCTGCCGAAGCTCGCCTTCCGCGACGCGCCCGAATCCGAGTCGATGCGCGGTCGCACCGAAGAGTCCATCCGCGGCCTCTTCGCGGACATGGCGCGCGCGGGAAATGGCCGCCTGCTGCGCGCGCCCACGGTCGACAACTTTCAGGATCATCCATCGGGCGGATGCCGCATGGGCAACGACGCATCGTCGAGTGTCGTCGATTCCTGGGGCCGAACGCACGACCACGCAAATCTGTTCGTCGTCGGCGCACCGACGTGCGTGAGCGGAAGCTGCGCGAACGCGACGCTGACCTTCTGCGCGCTCGCGTTGCGATCGGCGCGCGAGTTAGAAAAGGCGCTCCCCCGGTCGACAACGACGCGATCCGGGACCGTCGAGTGATTCGCCGCGCTGTCTTCGCGCTGTGCGTCGTGGCGAGCGCGCTCGGTGCGCAGTCTGTCGAATGGCCCGTGTACGGCGCGGACCTCGGAGCGACGAAGTATTCGACGGCCAATGAGATCAACCGTGCCAACGTCTCTACGCTGACCAAAGCGTGGGAGTGGGCGACGGGCGAGACGCCGAACGCCGAGCTTCGTACACGGCCCGGCAACTTCCAGGCGACGCCCCTCATGATCGGCGACACGTTGTTTCTCAGCACGTCGTACAACCGCGTCGTCGCCCTCGATGCCAACTCGGGCCATCAGTACTGGTCGTACGATCCGAAGGCGTACGCTGCCGGACAGCCGCCGAACGGGACCGGCTTCGTCCATCGCGGCGTCGCGACGTGGAGCGACGGCAGAAGCCGACGAATCTTCATCAACAGCCGGTGGAATCTGATCGCCCTCGACGCGGCGACCGGTCAACCGATTCGATCCTTCGGAGACACGGGCGTCGTCGACCTCACGCGCCAACTGGCGAGGAACGGCAAGCCGGTCAACAAGCATCATTACACCCAGACATCGCCGCCGGTGGTGTGGAAGAACCTGGTCATCGTCGGCAACGGTGTGGCCGATCGTCTCGTGTATCCGAACGACCCACCGGGCGATGTGCAGGCGTTCGACGCGAAGACGGGCAAGCGTGTCTGGAGCTTCAGCCCCGTGCCTCGCGACGCCCGTGACCCCGCCGCGAAATCCTGGGAGAACGACTCGTGGAGGACGACCGGTCACACGAACGTCTGGGCGCCGTTCAGCGTCGACGATCGGCGCGGGCTGGTTTACTTGCCCGTCAGCACGCCAAGCAACGACTGGTATGGTGGCGAACGAAAGGGGGACGACCTGTACGCGGAGGCCATCGTCTGCCTCGACGCCAACAACGGGCGTCGCCTCTGGCACTTTCAGACGGTGCATCACGGGCTTTGGGACTATGATCTCCCCACCGCGCCCGTCCTCGCGACGATTCAGTTCAACGGACGTCCGCGCGACATTGTCGCCGTGCCGACGAAGACCGGATTCCTGTTCGTCTTCGATCGTGTGACCGGCGAAACGATTTGGCCGATCGAGGAGCGTTCCGTCTCGCCGAGTGACGTGCCCGGTGAGGTGGCGGCGCAGTCGCAGCCCTTTCCGACCAAGCCGAAGCCGTTCGCCAAGCAGGGCTTCAGCTACGACGATCTGATCGACTTCACGCCGGCGATCAAGGCCCGCGCGCTCGAGTTGACGAAAGATCTTCGATTCGGACCGCTGTTCACTCCGCCCTCGCGGGGCGGTACGATCACCATGCCCGGCGCGATCGGCGGAGCAGGGTGGGGCGGCGGTGCGTTCGATCCCACGACCGGCACCATATACATCAAGGCGACGAATCAGCCCGCGCTGTACAAGATCGTTCAGCCGACACGAACCGATTCTCTCGACGCCCCGTACGCCGTCGATCTGTCGGCGCAGGGACTTCGCGTCACGATGGCGTCGACGGACAGCGGGCAGCGCCTCCCTCCGCTCCCGATCAACAAGCCGCCGTATGGGACGCTCGTCGCGATCGATCTCAATACCGGTGACACGAAGTGGAACGTGACGCTCGGCGACACGCCGTCGATTCGAAACCATCCCGTGCTGCGCGGCCTGAACCTGCCGCCCTTGGGCGTCGCGGGCTCGCCCGGTCCGATCGCGACCGCGGGCGGATTGCTGTTTGTTACCGGCGGCGGCTCCGTGCTCTACGCGATCGACAACCGCGATGGCTCGGTAGCATGGTCCGCCGACCTCGGACAGACGGCATATTCGACGCCGATGACGTATCGCACGCGCGGAGGCAAACAGTTCGTCGTCGTGGCGACGGGCGCGGCAATCGGCGCGAAACTGATGGCGTTCGCACTGCCCTGATCAATTTTTGCGGCTCGTGACTCCGGGAGGGCGTTTCCAGGGCTGCCCGGAGGCGTCGCACGAGGACAGGGTTGCGACGCTTTGAGCGGTTCGTTTGTCTAAGGAAAGCGGACCCATGCCTACTTTCTTCCCCCGCCACACACTCGAGCTCCACATCGTGGAGCCGAAGGCCTTCCGGCGCTTCTCCTGGTCACTCGCCGAAATGGCCCTCGTGACGGGCGTCCTGGTTCGCGTCTATCGCGTGTTCGTGCTGACGCATGGTCCCACGAACTGGCTGTTCATCGGTCTCACAGTCACGATCGGGGCGGTGTTTCTGCTCGGGATGGTGACGGCACATCTCGCAAACTTCCCACTGTCTCAATACCTCTGGCGCGCCCCGTTATTCGCCGCGACGGAAGTGGCCGCCGAGATGGGAACGAGCGCCCTGCTGATCGCGCTTGGACGCGAAGCAAATGGCACCGTGCGGGCGCACTGGGACGATTGGATCGGAATGGGACTCAACGCGCTTCTCGTGCGCGGGCTGATGATCGTGGTGTGGGCGGCGGTGCTGGCGGGAGCCGTCGAGATCGCGAGGAGGATGATGGGGGAAGAAGAGGAAGGGAAGGGAGGAGAGCTGAGGGAGGAGCGGAACTGACGAGGGGCGGGACTGGCGAAGAACGGAACTGACGAAGAACGGAACTGACGAACGACGATATAGGAACGACAAACGGCGGTAGGAGCCTAGCTCCGCCGCCGTTCGCGCATTCACAACCGCTATTTGTCAGTCCCGCCCCTCGCCTCCCTTATTTCGCCCAATGTCTCGCCTCGTTCCACTTCTCGACCGAGAATAATTCCGCGTCGAGCGGGATGTTCGCTTTCCAGTCGGAGTACTCCTCGCTCTGTCTCGGCTTGCCGCTTTCTGTCATCACGATCTTCGTGGCGAGCCAACCTTTCTCGAGCGGGACGTAGCCGTCGAGACGGATGTCGAGCATCGGACCCGGCCCTCCCGGACTGAGGAGCATGCGGACGACGACGTTGCGGTCGACGTCGACCCAGAATTGCGTCGAGGTCGTGTCGTTGGGCGAGGAAGCGCCGACGATCCAGGCGGGTCTGCCCTGCCATTCCGCGCGAGCAACGCGTTGCATGTCGATTTTCGCGCTGTCGAGCTCCTTCATCGTGCGCGCGACCGGTTGCATGTAGACGCCTTCGATCAACGGGAGGAATTCGTTGCCATTGGGACGGGTCGCGGCGAGTTTGCCGCCGCGGACGACCCAGGTCGAGTCGGCGGTGTAGAGCACGCCGTTGCCGGCCGAGAGATCGCCCTGGTCGATGCGCAGCTGTGCGCCGTGGGCATCGGTGTAGCGGAGACTCTCGTGCCAGGTGATCACGGTGTCCGTGCCGTCGCGGCGACGAATCGTCGTCTTTTGAACGAACCTGAGCGTCTTGTACCACCTTCCGGCGTAGGCGTCGTGCATGCGCTGTAGCACTTCGGCGCCGGTTTTCGGCGCGGGCTGAGCCGCAAGCGGCGCGGCGGCGACACACGCAATGACGGTTGCGAGACGGAACCAACGATGCTGCATGCAGACCTCTCGAGTGCTGGCGGGTGGGTAACACCGGAATAGATTCGCTCACAACTTGGCCCGTCAACAGATGAAACAATTCTCTTACACGCGCGCGGCGTGCGGCGCGGCGATCGCGCTGACGCTCGTCGCCGCCCCGATGGTTGGACAGCAGATCCAGACCTACCGGCCGTTCGGCACGCTTCGCGACCAGGCGACGCGCCAGCAACGATGGCTCGACGAGCGCATGACGACCGTCCTTCCGGCGCTGATGCGGAAGCACAAGGTGGACATGTGGGTCGTGCCGATGCGAGAGTACAATGAGGATCCGGTCTTCTCGTCGATCGCGTCGCCGACGACCTTCGCCGCCCGGCGACGCACGATCTACCTGTTCTTCGACCCGTGCGGCCCTGGTGGATCACCCTCGTGTCGCAAGCCGGTCGAGAAGCTGGCTATGGGAGGGACGTCGCAGGGCGGCGTCTTTCAGGCGATCCGCTCGACGAAGGCCGCGGCTGGTCCGGCGGGCGGTCAGGTGCAAGCCCAAGCGGAGCTATGGGGCGACGAGCAGTGGCAAGTGCTCAAAACGGAGATCGAAAAGCGAAATCCGAAAACGATCGCGGTCGATATTTCGACTGTATTCGCTTTCAACGACGGACTCTCGGCGGGTGAGCTGGAAGGGATGCGTGCCGCGCTCGGCCCGAAATTGGTCGCGCGCTTCCAGCACGCCGACGATCTCGCGCTGGACTTGATCGCGACTCGGCTGCCCGACGAAGTCGACGCCTATCACCAGATGCAGGAAGTCGTGTGGGGAATCATCGACACGGCGTTCTCCAACGTCGTCATCACGCCCGGCGTCACACGGACGGACGACGTCGTCTGGTGGATGCGCCAGAAGGTGAACGACCTTGGATTGGGGACCTGGTTCCATCCGTCGGTGGAAGTACAACGCCGCGGAGCCACGGACGTGCAGCTCGGCGAGAACCCCATCATCCAGAAGGGCGATGTCCTCCACTGCGACTTCGGCATCACGGCGATGTGGCTCAACACCGACACGCAGCACATGGGCTACGTCCTGATGGACGGCGAGACGGACGCGCCGGCGGGACTCAAACAGGCGTTAGCGAACTCTAACAAGCTCCAGGACATTGTCGTCGGCGAGATCAAGCCGGGTCGCACCGGAAACGAGATTCTCAAGTCGGCGCGCGCCAAAATGGCGGCGGCGGGAATCGGCGGGACGGTGTACAGCCATCCGATCGGTTTGAATGGCCACGGCGCGGGGCCGTTGATCGGATTGTGGGATTATCAGGACGGAGTGCCGGGAAGAGGCGACGCGAAGGTGATCGCCAACATGTGGTTCTCGATCGAGCTGCAGGCGACGACGAAAGTGCCGGAGTGGAAAGGACAGGGGGTGCGGTCGGCGCAGGAAGAGGATGCGGTCGTGGATGGAGCCGGAAAGGTTTCGTGGGCGCTCAAGAGGCAGACACAATTCCACCTCGTTCGTCCGAAAACGGCGACGGACTGAAACGGCGAAGCACGAAACTTCGTGCTTCGCCGTTCCAGCAGTTGTCGCCGTCTAAGCCGGAAACGCCAGCGATTTGCCTGTCTTCTTCTCGACCCAGCGCGCCGTCACCACTTTCCCGCGCGTGTAGAACTTCACGCCTTCTCCCCCGTGGACGTGCGCGTCGCCGAACAGCGACGCCTTCCAGCCGCCGAACGAGTAGTACGCCATCGGCACCGGAATCGGCACATTGATACCGACCATGCCGACCTGCACTTCACTCTGAAAGCGTCGCGCCGCCGCGCCGTCGGTGGTGAAGATCGCGACGCCGTTGGCGAATGGATTGTCGTTGATCAGCCTGAGCGCCTCGTCGTACGACTCGGCGCGAACCACGGAGAGAACCGGTCCGAAGATCTCGTCGCGATAGATCGACATCTCGGGGCGTACGTGGTCGAACAAACACGGGCCAAGAAAAAAGCCGTCGCGTGAGCCGTTGGCGGCGATGTCCCGTCCGTCGGCGACGAGCGTCGCGCCCGACGCGAGGCCTTCGTCGACATACTGCCGAACGCGCGACAAGTGTTGTTCCGTGACGAGCGGTCCCATGTCGTTCTTCGCGTCGAGCCCGTCGCCGACGTGGATGGCGCGAAGCCGCTCGCGTACCATCTCGACCAGCTTGTCGCCGGCGTCGCCGACGGTGACGACAACAGAGATCGCCATGCAGCGCTGGCCGGCGGAGCCGAAGCCGGCGTTCACCGCCGAATCCGCGGCGAGCGCCATGTCGGCGTCGGGGAGCACGAGCATGTGATTCTTCGCGCCGCCCAGTGCCTGGACCCGCTTCCCGTTGCGCGTCGCCGTCTCGTAGATCTGCCGCGCGATCGGCGTCGAGCCGACGAAACTCACCGCGGCGATGTCCGGATGCTCGAGTAGTCGCTCAACCGCGATCCGGTCGCCGTGCACGACGTTGAACACGCCGGCGGGCAACCCCGCTTCGCGCCACAGCTCCGCCGCCATCATCGATGCCGACGGATCCTTCTCCGACGGCTTGAGCACGAACGCGTTTCCAGCGGCGATGGCGACGGGATACATCCACATCGGCACCATGATCGGGAAGTTGAACGGCGTGATGCCGGCGACGACGCCAAGCGGCTGGCGAATCGAATAGCTGTCTACAGCCGACGAGACATTCTCCGAGAACTCCCCCTTGATGAGATGCGGAATACCGCACGCGAACTCGACGACCTCGAGACCGCGCTGCACCTCGCCGCGCGCATCGGCCAGCACTTTCCCGTGCTCACGCACAATGCATCGTGCGATCTCATCGGCGTGCTCGTTCACGAGCTCGCGGAATTTGAACAGGATCGTGGCGCGTTTCCCGAGGGCGGATCGTCCCCAGGCAATCGACGCTTCTTTGGCGACGGCAACCGCGCGATCGACGTCCGATCCCGATGCGAAGCGAACGCGCCCCGTCGTCGCCCCGGTGGCGGGATTGTAGATGGGCCCCGAGCGCTCGGAGTCACCTGTGAATCGTTCGCCACCGATCCAATGATCGATCGTGGCGGTGGTACCGGCGTGCGTCGCCTCAGTGGCGGGCGTCGCCCGAGTAGCGGAAGCCGTCATAATCCCTCGCGGTGCGCAACGCGATAAAGCTAAAACTTGAGGCGCAGTCCGGTCAGGATGGTGCGGCCGGGGACGATCGTGATGTCGTCGGGCTCGCCGCGCTGGTAGTTGAGGAGGTTGTCGCCCGTCAGCTCGAACGACAGGTCGCGGCGCAAGTCGCGCGACAGCGAGGCACGGAGGCGGAAACCGCCGTTGTAGCGACGCCAGAATTGACGAAGCCTCACGCCAGAAAGGTCGCTCATCGGACGACTGTCGTTGAGCCAGTCATCGGCGAGTTGGAGCTCGTCGTAGTTGATCCAGTTGAACGCCCTCGAGCCGCCGACCGACGCCGTCCAATGCGGTGCGTCCCAGGCGAGGTTGAAGCTCGCCGTCGTCGCCGGGACCTGGAGCATGCGATCGCCTTCTCGCAGGTCGCCGGTATAGGTCGGCGACAGCTGTCCGACGCGGCTGTCGACAAAGGTGAGAGCGCCCGTCGCGGAAAGACGCGCCACATTGCCGGTTGCCTCGAACTCCCAACCGGAGTTGCTGATCGCGCCGACGTTCTGGAGCTGGTAGGCCATCCGATGTTCCTGTTGCGACGGCACCGCGACCTGTTGAATGAGACCCGATGCCCGCTGGTCGAAGCGAGTCAGATTGAGCGACAAGCCACGTCGCATCACGACGTCGATTCCCAGCTCGGTGCCGGTCTGCTCTTCCGCGCTGAGCTCAGCGGTCAGCGCGTTTCGCGGCTGATAGAGCTGCGATCGCGAGGTCGTGGTCGGCGGACGAATGCCTTTGCCATACGCGGCGCGCAGCTTCACACTGAACGGGCCGTAGTCGCGGACGCTTGCCAGGCCGAGCATCGGCAGTGCCGCAACCGGGTGATCGTCCGACAATCGGCTGTCCCGCTCGATGCGGAGTCCCGCCGTCGCGAACACGGTATTGTCGAACGCGGCATTCGCCTGTGTGGTGACGCCGGTGCTCGACTGCCACGTCACCCTCGGCAGGTACGTCGTCGTCGTCGTACCCGGCCCGTTGTGCTCCGACGGATTTGGTCCAATCATCGTCGTCGGTCCAAGCGACGATACCCGCAGCATCGCGTGCTCGGCGGAGAACGTCAGTGACCCGTGGGTCGGCCCGCCGGCACCGAGCTCGAGGACGCTGCTCGCGCGCAGCGTACCTCGCGCCGCGCTGCCCTGTGCCGCGCGTAGAGCGGAGTCGGCAACGCTCGGCACCGGCGTGAAGTTCGTCTGGACGTTGGCCAGGTTGTAGCCGTCGATGCCGGCGACAAACGAATGCATCCAATGGTTGCCGCCGTCGAGCGTTCCCGTCACACCGACTGTGTATTCGGTGACGGATTGCGGCGCGTTGTTCGAGGAAGAATCGGAGGGAAGTGAGGGAACCGCGACGAGCGGGCTGTCGGGCGAGCCGGCGCGCTGGGTGAAGAGACGCACCGTGGTGCTGAGTGTTCCACGCGACCCAACGAACCGCGCACCGCCCGTCGCGGTGAGATTCTGGCTGTAGCCGTCGGGGACGAACGAGCCCATACTGCCCGCCTCGACGTGAACGTCGGCCGACTTGGTGCTTGATCCGGCGATGACGGACAACGTGTGATCCTGCGTGAGCACGTCACGGCCGTATTGGCTCTGGGCGAAGCCGGCCGTCGATCGCACAACCATGTTCCGGCCGTCGCCGTCCGCTCCGTCGTGACGCGTGACGATGTTCACCACGCCGCTGATCGCGTCGGTGCCGTAGAGCGCCGAGCCTTGCGGGCCGCGAATGACCTCGATGCGATCGATGGATCCGGCATTGAAGCGGCTGAGGAGCAGCGGATTCGCCACCTCGATGCCATCGACGTAGATCTTGGGATAGCTCAGACCGAATGAGCTCGCGCCCCGGATGCTCGCGTAGGAGCTGAGCATGCTCGACGGGGACTGCGTCCAGGTCCAGATGCCAGGCACATACGCGTCGAGCGCGTCGGAGATGGTGTTCGTGTTTTGTCGCGTGAGCTGGCGACCACTCAACACGTTCAAGCCGACCGTCAACTCGCGCTCCGGCGCTCCGGCGGCGGTCGCGCTGCCCGTGACGACGACGCGATCGAGCACGTTGAGTGTGCTCGACATGTCCGGCGGCTCGACGGTTCGCGTCGACGACGGCGCGCGCGGCGCGAGAACGACTTGGTCGCCCCCGACCGGAATTGGCGACACATTGGTGCCCGCGAGCAGCCGGCTCAGAACTTCGCCGACCGGCTGCGTGTCCGCGGAGGCGCACACTTCGCGATCGAGCGGAAGGAATTCCGCGCTGTAGGAGAGCTTGAGCTTTGCCGTCGTCGCCAGTCGGTCCAGGGCGCTGCGCAGCGACTGCTCATTGACGTGAAGCGTGACTGGCCGGTCGAGCGGGGCGCCCCAGTGGACGGCGGCGCTGCTGTCTGTTGGCGTTGCACACGCACGAGCTTGCGCGGGGAGTGCGCGCGTGACGACAAGCAGCGCGATGGCGCCCAGAAGTCGGCCGCCCACCCCGCTCGCGAATTGCATCAGCGCGGAGCGGTCGGCCTACGGTTGAAGATGAGCGTCGCGGTGTCGCCCTGACGCTGCACGCGCGCTCCGAGCGTGAGCCCGATGATGTTCAGCACGCGGTCCGCTGGTTCGCCGGCGAACGACGTGCTCACGGGGGTGCTGAGAAGCGCCGAGTCATTCACCCGAAGTGTGACCCCGTACCAGCGGCGAAGTTCATTGGCGACACGCGAAAGTGGCGCGTCGCGGAAGACAAGCTGGCCACGCGTCCAGGCGATGTCTTCGTCGCGCACCACGTGTTGCTGCGCGGTGGCGCGACCGGCCTCGTCTATGGATCCGCGATCACCCGCGGCGAGAATGACGCCCGACGTCGGCTCGGAGGCGGCTTGTCGCAGCCGAACGCTGCCCGCGACGACAGACACGGACGTTGCGTCCGCATCGTCGCTCTCGACGCTGAATGTCGTGCCGATATCTTCGACGACCGCTCGCCCAACGCGCACCGCGAAGGGCTTGGCGGCATCGTGGACGACGTCGAAGTAGCCGTCGCCTCTCAGTTCAACAGATCGGCTGTTGGTGCCATAGTCGGCGGGGACGGTGAGGCGCGTGTCCGGGCCGAGCACGACGCGAGTCCCATCGGCGAGCCGGACGGAATCGCGCTGCCCAACGCCGGTGGTGTACGTGCGCGCGATCGTCGCTTGGGCGCCCTGATCCGGGGTCGTACGTGCCTGGCGTATCACCACGACGCCAACGACAGCCGCGGCGGCGAGAAGGCCGATGACGCCGAGCGGCTGCCAGAGCGGCCGTCGCGTAGTGGGCATCGAGAGGACGCGCGGTCGCGCTGGTTCGGTCATGCGAGCGTGGACACGTGCCAGCGCCGCCTCGACGTCAACGTCCACGGCCTCAATCGTCGCCTCGGTGTCGAGGCGTTCGACGAGCTCGCGGTCGCGCGGGTGCGTCTCGAGCCACTGCTCGATGACCGACGCCTCCTCGGGCTGGCTCTCCCCCGCCAAATACCGGGCGATCGCCTCCCAGTCGGGAGCAGCGCCCGATCCAGGATGCCTGTTGGTGGGGGAAACGTCGTCGGTCATACCCTATCGACACGCTCGGAATGGACTACCCTTATGCGGATTATGCGTCACTGTGTGGAGTATACGGGAACGCCGGGAACAGGTCCAACCGCCGCCGCCTTCGTCTAGCTAGCCGACGAAATTTCGAGCATGGACGACCGCGAGCTTCTCGACCGGCTGAAGTCCGGGGACCAGTCGGCATTCGACGCGATCTTTCGCTCGCACTATCCATCGCTGGTGTCGCTCGCCCAAGGGATGCTGCGCGAGCAAAGCGCCGCGGAGGACGTGGCCCAGGAGGTCATGCTCGAGCTCTGGCGGCGCCGGGCGGACGTCTTCATTCAAGAGTCGTTGCGCGCCTATCTCATTCGTTCGACGCGCAACCGCGCGCTGAACCAGATTCGACACGCCAACGTGCAGCGGCGCGCCGAGCCGCTCATCGCGGGAGAAGAAGCGGTGCAGCCCCACGGTGCTTCGACACTCGTCGCCGGCGAGCTCCGCGCCGCCATCACGGCGGCGATCGCCGAATTGCCCCCGGCATGCCGAGCGGTGTTCGAGTTGAGTCGCGGTCAAGGACTCAAGTACGCCGAGATCGCATCGACGCTTGGCATTTCTATTAAGACAGTAGAGTCGCAGATGGGGAAGGCCCTCAAGCACCTGCGTGGCCGGCTCGCGCAGTGGCTGCCGGGGGAGACGAGTCTCTAGCGTCCCTACTCACCGGGCCGGAACTGCATGACGCAGAGAGCGCAGAGAAGCAGCGGCCGCAGAGGAGTGCGGCCGGCCGCTCATGACTCCGTGCACAACGAGCCCCGGACGAATTTTCTTTGGGACGGACGCTCGGGAAGCCACGAGCCACCTCCCGAGCGTCTGTTCCCAAGAAGAGAATCGTCTCGCTGCGAGAAGGAGTTTTCCGCACCACCCGGAACCCCTCTGCGTTCTCAGCTCCTCTGCGCTCTCTGGGTCATGTAGTTGGAGCAGAGCGTCCCGACAGAGAGCTCAGCCCCGCCACTTCGTAAGGGTCTCTGGATCGCTGCGTGTCCTGAAATTCAAACCCGAATCAGGACTGCATTCATGACGCGTGTAAAAGTTCTCTGTCTCGCCGGCGGAGCGATCATCGCCGCAGCCTGTAGCGAGACGAGCTCGCCGAGCAATCTCTTCGATCTCACCAACTCGTCGGCATTCTCCAGCGTACCGACGGGCTTCAGCCAGTTGTCGAGCAGCTTTGACTCGACTGGCGCGCCAGGCGACGGACCATTCCATCCGGAATTCGAGGGACACCGGCGAGGTCATGGGCCCGGTGGGCCGGGTGGCGGACCTGGATTCGGACTCGGCTTCATGGGTGGCGGATTAGGTGGCTTGTTCTTCGGCGGCGACTTCTTCCACATCCGCAATGACGGCAGTTGCGCGTTCTCGAGCAGCACGGGCCTCGTGACCTGCAGCGGTAACACGCACGACGGATTGACTGTGACGCGCGTGTCGAGCTACAAGAACGGCGCGGGCACGGCGCAGGAGAAGCCCGATAGCACGACGAATTCGATCGCGACGACGACGACGGTGAAGGGCACCGCCACGCGCCGAGACAGCAGCACCAGTGTGATCGACGAGACGAGCTCGCAGACGGTGACCGGTCTCGCCAAGGGCAGTGCGCAGCGCACGATCAACGGGACGTCGGCGGGTACCGAATCGACGACCGGCACATCCTCTCAGGGTGCCTTTACGTCGAACCGCACTGCCGGCGACACCATTCAGAATGTCGTGATCCCGGCTCCCTCGTCGACGACGAGTCCTCCCTATCCGACGGCTGGGACCGTTATCCGCTCGATCAAGGTGAGTGTGACGCTGACTGGCCAAGCTGCAACGACGCACACACGTCGCGAAGTCGTGACTTACGATGGGTCCGCCACGGCGAAAGTCGTGATCACGGAGGACGGCACGACCCAAAATTGCACACTACCGCTGCCACGCGGCCGACTGGCTTGCCAGTAACGACCCGAGAGACGGGCACCCGAAACTCGAATTCTCACGCTTCACTGAGGTAGCAGCGATGTCGTTCGATGTGGCGCCTCCGGCCTCCGGCGCCGGATGTGGTGGTGGATGCACGTGCGGGGCAGTGGCTGGGGCGGGGGCGGGGGCGGGGGCGGGGGCGGAGCAAGCGCAGCCGCTGTCGATCGACCGACGAGATTTCGTGATGCGCGCGGCGGCCGCGTTGGCCGCCGTCGCGTTGGCCGCCTGCGCCAGCGACGCGACGTCGCCGAGCTCCGTGAGCTCCACGACGCTGAATCTGTCCGACTATCCGGCGCTATCGTCCGTCGGTGGTGTAGCGACGGTGTCGGTGAGTGGCGTGCCGCTCGCGATCGTTCGCACGAGCTCGACAACGTTCGCGGCCTTCTCGCGGATCTGTCCGCATCAAGGCACGACGATCAACGTGACGAGCACCGGCTTTTTGTGCCCCAATCATGGCGCCACGTTCGACAAAAACGGCCAGTGGATCGGCTGACAGCGGACAAGCAACCTCACGTCGTACCCGGTGACGTACAACGCGACCGCGGCAACGATCACCGTTGGAGGCTGATTCTCGAATAGGGGTGCGTGCGGTGCGCGGTGTCTGGCAATTGTGGGAAGTAGCAACGCTTTCGTGAACTGAGCGCGGTCCGGGTGGGGACCCCTTGTGATCCGAAAGCCCAGCGGGGTGTCGCCGGAGTTCTGGCGCACCCCGCTTTTTTTTACCGCGACTCGCGTTCTTGAGTTCTAGCCGGGTGAGTGATTGCCACGCATCGTATGTCGATGTCGAACAGCCAAAACGGCCTCCTCAAAATCCTCGGGCTCTCCTTCGGGCTTGCCGTCGCTGTCGGCAACACGATAGGCGGCGGCATCCTCAGGACACCGGGAGAGATTGCTGGGCTCCTCCCCGGCATTCCGGCATTTCTGGGGATCTGGCTGATTGGCGGCCTCTACGCGTTGCTCGGGGCGAACGCGCTCGCCGAGCTCGGGACGATGATGCCGTTGAGTGGGGGGCAGTACGTCTACGCCCGGCGAGTGTTCGGTGACTACGCTGGCTTCGTCGTTGGCCTGATGGATTGGATCTCGACGTGCGCGTCGATCGCGGCGATATCGATTGTGATCGGTGAGTCGCTCGTTAATGTCTTTTCGCTGTCGCAGAATCTGGCCAGTCCGATCGCGATGGGAATTGTCGCTGCCTTCACGATCCTCCTGCTGCGCGGCACGAAGCTCGGCGACACCGCGCAGCGGATCACCAGTATCGCCAAGACGCTTGCGCTGCTCGTTCTCGTCGCCGCTTGCTTCATCTTTGGCGGGCGATCGCAGGCCGCGCCTGTCTCCGCCCGCGCGGCCACAGCGACGGCGTCCGCTTTCGCGGCGTTTCTGCTTGCCGCGCAATCGGTCATCTACACCTATGACGGCTGGAGCGGGCCGATCTATTTCTCGGAGGAGTTGGACGATCCGGGCCGTCAGATTCCCCGGTCGATGTTCTACAGCTTGGGGTTGGTCGCCGCGATCTACCTGCTGATCAACCTCGCCTTCGTCTACGCGTTGCCGCTCGCATCGTTTGCCGGATCGTCGCTGGCGGCCGGCACGGTCGCGCACGCGATTTTTGGCTCGGCCGGCGAGCTGCTCGTGCGCGTGGTGGTGATCGTGTCTCTGCCAAGCGCTGTGAATGCTTGCCTTCTCATCGCGTCGCGGACGTTCTATTCGATGAGCCGAGATGGTTTGGGGGTCCGACCGGCGACGCGGGTCAATCCTGGTGGGACGCCGACGGTGGCGTTAGTCGCGTCGGGCGCCGTCGCGGTCGGGTTTCTGGCCAGCGGCACCTTCGAGACGATCATCGCCATCGCGGCCTTTTTCTTCGTCGGTGGATACACGCTTTCATTTTGCGCGGTATTCGCGCTGCGGCATCGGGCGCCGCAGGCGTTGCGGCCGTATCGAGCGTTCGGCCACCCTTGGAGCACGGGCTTTGTGTTGATCGGGTCGCTGGCCTTCCTGGCCAGCGCCGTCGTAGCCGACCGACGGAACAGCCTTTTCGCCCTCGGTATCCTTTTGGCGAGCTATCCGGTCTATAGACTGCGCCGACGCGCCTCGCCGTCTCCGTCGCCCGCGGCTCAATATCTTTCCTAGTCGTGCTTGCTGTGCCGTTCTGAATGAGGGAAAGCGCTCGATGATCAAAAAGGACAAGGAGCTCATCGTCGTCGGGGATCGGGTCCTCGTGCATGTCGAGGAGGGGGAGGAGCGAACCAATGTCGGCCTCTACCTTCCGCCGACCGCGATCGACAATCAGGCGGTTCAGGGCGGCAAAATCGTAGCGACTGGCCCGGGACTTCCGATGCCGAGCCCGGATTCATTTTCCGACGAACCGTGGAATGCGGCGGAGCGACAGACGCGTTTCGTCCCGATGCAGGCTCGGACCGGCGATTACGCGTTGTTCTTCAGGAAGGCCGCGGTCGAGATAACGTTCGAGGGCGACCGTTACCTCGTCGTACCGCAAGCGGCGATTCTCGCACTCGTGAGAGAGGAGTAGGTCGGAATGCGTTTGCCACAACAGATGTACGACGAGCGCCTGGTTGCGCCGATGCGTCAGGAGCTCACGAAATTGGGCGTGCAGGAGCTGCGCACGCCGGAGGAAGTGGATCAGGAGCTCAAGAACGCCAAGGGCACGACGCTCGTCGTCGTGAACTCGGTCTGCGGCTGTTCGGCGCGCATGGCGCGACCTGCCGTAGCGATCGCGCTCCAGAATCCCATCAAGCCGGATAAGTTGACGACTGTGTTCGCGGGCCAGGACGCTGACGCGACGGCAAAGGCGCGCAGCTATTTCACCGGCTATCCGCCGTCATCGCCGCAGATCGGTTTGCTCAAGGATGGCCAGCTCGTGTTCATGCTCGAGCGTTGGCAGATCGAGAGCCGGCCCGCCGACGAAATCGCGCACGATCTGGTGAATGCGTTTAATCGGTACTGCGGACCGGTAGTAACAGCCGCTTAGGGCATAAACGGCGCTGGAACAGCCGCTTAGGGCATAAACGGCGCTCGTACGAGGCGCTGGTAACCGGCGCTCGTAATCAGCGCAGGTAAACCGCGCTTGTAGCCAGCGCTCGCAAAAGGGCGCGGGTAAACCGCGCCTGTAACCAGCGCTCGCAAACCGCTCGCAACAAACGACGCCGGGAAGGATGCTTAGCAATCCTTACCCGGCGTTGTTTACTTGCGTCGTTTACTGGCGTCGTTTGCTCGCGCTTTTTACCTGCGCTTCCTACCCGCGCTTCTCACCCGCGCTTGCTACATGCGCCGGTTACCAGCGCCGTTTCTGCCTTTAGAGCGCCGTTTAGCTGTGACTGAGCTTGTAGACGTATGCCGCAATCGCCTTGATCTGATCGTCCGTGAGCGAGTTGCCGCCACGAGCGCGCATTGGCAGCCGATGCGACGGATCCTTGATGGAGTCGGCCGGCACGCCGACGGTGATGATGTTCACGATCTCGGGGTAGCTCCCCGTCGGCAGATGCATGAAGTGGCCGGAGGTGAGATCCGGTCCGTTCTGCCGGCCCTTCGCGTCCGGCCCGTGACAGCGCACACAGCTCGATGCATGGAAGAGTGAGTCGCCCATCGTCACCATCGCCGCCGTCACGCCCGACGGCAAGGCGCCGCGCGCCGCCGATGTGGCCGCGGTCGGAGCGGAGGAAGCGCTCGGTGTGGCCGCCGGCGCTGGGGTGGTGCTCGTCGACGAGCTGCTGGACCCACCGCATGCCGCGATGGCAACCGTCGCAACCGCCAGAACAGGAAGAACAAGAGAACTCTTGGTCATACGCTGGATGGCTGAGGAAATGGATGGCCCTACGTCCCACTGAACGTACGAACGCCGTCCAGCGCTGTCTACGCGTCGCGTGATTCTCGTCACACCATCGGGTACCGGGCCGGTGGGAATCGCACCCACATCTCGGCGTCGTGCTCCTCACGGTCCCGGCTTTCGGCCCATGGGATAATCGTGCGGCGACGTCGCGCTCTACCACGCTGCTCGGCGGCAGCTTGAGCTACGGTACCCGGAGGCGCGCGGCGATGGCCCAGACGCGCCGATGACCCAACCTGTTGCGAACCAAAAAGACCAAACGCCCCACCCGCGTCGCATGCGCAGGTGGGGCGTCGAAAACTTTCTCGACTCGAAGGAAGCGACCTATGACTTCGGTCTCTTCGTTCGTCTCCCTGCGGTCATGTGGACTGCGCGTGAATCTCGAGCGGTCACCTGCATACTCGTACTCGCCGGACTCGCCGCTTCGACCGACGCGCGCCAGCTCGTCGACCGCTGGGCGAGGCCCGGCTGTCGAAGACCGCGGAGCGAAATCGATGCGAAGGACTTGTTCATGTGAGACGAATTCTCCCGAGTGACATTCTTCGAGGGGCGCGGATTCTAACATCGATATACGCGGCGGCGCAATAGTAGTTTCGAAGTTTCCTCATAGCGCGCTTGTTGTCCGTAATCTCTTTGTGCACGGTTGAGTCGAGGGGGGGCTCGAACGTGATCGACGTCACCGTTCCGTCACGTCGTTCGCCGGATCTCGATGCGCCCGTGGTCAAGGAGGGTGCGTGTCGGCCTCCCGTCCCAGTGCAAAGCATTGTTCGCGGTCCGTACCGCTCGGCGTTAGAATCCCGCTCGACAATCCAACCCGCCCCACTCGGAGGCCTCATGTCCGCGCTCGCGCATTCCGCAGCGATCGCCGCTTCGCTCGCCCTCGGAAGCCAGCTCGTCGCCCAAAGCACTGCTCCCACCGCGACGCAGTTCGACAAACTCCATTTCCGGTCGATCGGCCCCGCCATCAAGTCGGGCCGCATCGCCGATCTCGCCGTCTACGAGAAGAACACCTCGATCTGGTACATCGGCACGGCGCACGGTGGCGTCTGGAAGACGACGAGCAATGGCGCCGTGATGACGCCGATCTTCGAGGACAAAGGCCTCATGTCGATCGGCGACGTCACCATGTCGCAGCAAAACCCCGACCTCCTCTACGTCGGGACCGGCGAGGCGAACAACCGCCAGACGACTTCGTGGGGGAGCGGCGTCTGGAAGACCACCGACGGCGGAAAGACCTTCCAGAACATCGGCCTGAAGGACTCGAAGCACATCGGCCGGATCCTCATCGACCCATCGAACGACAACGTGGTTCTCGTTGCCGCCGGCGGCTCGATCTTCGGATCGGGCGGGGAGCGGGGCGTCTACAAGACAACCGACGGCGGCGCGACGTGGAAGCGCGTGCTGTACGTCGACGACGAGACCGGCGCCAACGATCTCGCCATGTCGTACACCGACCCGAAGACGATCTACGCGTCGATGTACCAGCGTCGTCGCACCGCGTGCTGCGTGAACGGCGGCGGTCCGGGAAGCGGCATCTGGAAATCCACCGACGGTGGCGACACGTGGACGCGTCTCACCAGCGGCCTACCCGCCGGCCCACTCGGTCGCATCGGCATTGATACCTATCGGAAGAACGGCAACATCGTTTACGCCTCCATCGAAGGACCGACCGCTGG
>JAICJQ010000276.1 GCA_025928335.1 Gemmatimonadaceae bacterium | reverse complement strand
TCGTCGACGGCGAACAACGTTCGCGCCATGAGCGTCTCACGCGCGACGCCACTATACGCCGCGTGCCCGAGGATCGCTTGCAGAATGTCTTCCGGCCAACCACGCTCGCGGAGGAACCGCACGCCCCACGCCGGATGCTCCTCGGTCGCCGAGTGCGTGGCATTCGGATAACGCTCGTAGTCGAAATCGTGAATGAGCCCAGCCAACCCCCAGCGCTCGGGGTCCTCGCCAAAACGCCCGGCGTATGCGCGCATGGCCGCTTCGACGCCCAGCATGTGCTTCCTCAGCGACTCGCTGGCGGTGAATTCCTGCATCAGGGCGAGCGCGTCGGCTCGCGATGGAAGAGTTGGGCCGGTCATACCGGACCAATATACAGGCTGCCCTGCGTCCTGCTTACGCCGCCTAGGAGCGCGCGCCAACCGATGACACAATCTCGTCCGAGATTGCCGCGAGCGTCTTCAGGTCGAACGGTTTGAGCAGAACACGACGCCCCGTCTGGGCGAAGAACGCGGCCACGGCGGCGGACTGCATTTCTCCGGTACAAAAGACGACGCGATCGAGCATTTCGGGTCGCTGCGCCTCGAGCGCCGCGTGCAGCTCGATGCCGGACAGCTCAGGCATCTTTATGTCGGAGACGATGAGGTCGAAGTCCTCCTTCCGGTCGAGCAGGCGCTCTAGCGCCCGAGCTCCGTTCTCGGCCTCGGTGGCGATCCATCCCCGCCGCGTGTAGTAGCGCGACAGCGCCCGGCGGATCGTCGTTTCGTCGTCGACGATGAGGACCCGGCGCCGATCGGCTCGGTCGCCCTGGTCCGGAGCACCCGTGGCCGGCCGCGGAACGGGCCGCGTGGTCGCGCCGCGTGGCAACCGGAGAGTAAACCGTGCGCCGGGGCCGTCGTGCGGATCGCGGTTCGCAGCCGCGATCGTTCCGCCGTGCTGTTGCGCGATGCCAAGCGAGACCGACAGGCCGAGGCCGGTGCCTTGCCCCATTGGCTTCGTCGTGAAGAATGGCTCGAAGATGCGAGGCAGGACCTCGGCGCTCACGCCGGGGCCATCGTCCACGACCTCGAACAAGATCTCGTCGCCGTCGCGACGCGTGCGCAGCCAAATATTTCCGCCTGGTCCCGTGGCCTGCGCGGCATTGACGATGAGATTCGTCAAAATCTGCTCGATGCTCGAGCGGTCGATGAGAATGACGTCATTCTCACGCGGCACATCGACATGGAGCTCGATGGCGAGCTCGCTCACCTGAGGTTGAAGCGCACGCGCCATGTCGATGAGCAGCGTTTCGACCGGCACGGATACGCGGGCAGCCTCCCGACCTCGTACGAACGACAGCAGATCTCGAACGATGGCTCGCGAGCGACGCGCTTGCTGTGCGATGATGCCGAGCGCCTCGCGCTCCTCGACACTCCGCTCGCTGGCCAACAGGTCTTCGGTGAAGAGGAGGATCGCGGCCAACGGATTGTTCAACTCATGCGCGACGCCTGATACGAGCTGTCCGAGCGCCGCAAGCTTTTCCGATTGACGCAGCGCTTGCTCGGTGGCGCGAATCGGCGTGACGTCCTCGACGTATCCGTCGATGAACGAGAGTTGCCCGACCTCATCGCGTTGGGCGAACACCCAGATTCGAGCGGTGATCGGCGAGCCGCCCTTGTGCCTCCACGCCACGTCGACAGCGACCCCGCGCGGCAACTGGTCAATTTTCTCGAGCCACATCGCGCGATCCTCGGGATCGCTGTACAACATGAGCGCATTCGACGCGAACAACTCCTCAGCCGTGTATCCGACCATCGCGCACAACGCGGGATTCACCGTAATGAACCGCCCGTCGTGCGTCACCCGGTAGATGCCGAACGGCGAATTGTCGACGACGGAGCGGTAACGATCTTCGCTCACAGGCAGGGTAGACGAGGGAGGGCGCTGCCGCGCGTGATGCGTGGCAAACACTGTTAGACGACTGGTCGACGATATAGGATACGGCCGATGCCTCACCTCCGATCGATTGCACTTCGTGCCGTTCCGCCTGACGCGGCCGCTCGCTTTCCATTCAGCGTTCCGATCATCCGCGCATTGGACATCCTCGAGCTCGGCGTCCGCGTCACCTTTCTGGTCGGCGAGAACGGGTCGGGCAAATCCACACTGCTCGAGGCGATCGCGGCGGCGGCCAACCTTCCGACAGTGGGAAGCGAAAGCCTCGATCGAGACGTCACGCTCGTGGCGCAGCGCGAGCTATCGCGTGCGCTCAAGCTCACATGGAATCGCCGTGTGACGCGTGGGTTCTTTCTTCGCGCCGAGGATTTTTTCGGCTTTACGAAATCTCTGGCCAAGCTGCGTTCCGAGATGCAGGAACGACTGCGCCAGGTCGATGAGGAGTTCGTGACCAGCTCGGATTGGGCCAAAGGGCTCGCGAAAGGGCCGGCGAGAAACTCACT
>JAICJQ010000090.1 GCA_025928335.1 Gemmatimonadaceae bacterium | reverse complement strand
CTCTCGTTCTGTCTTGCGGCCCGTGTTGCGGCCGAAAATAAAAAAAGCCGGCGCGGCTACGATGAATACGCCAAGCGCGGCTGCAATCGCGATCACGTCCATATGGATCTATGCTCCACCGCGGCGCGTGCGCCGCAGGATGAGGAGAAATCACGTGCTCACTGTCGGCGCGCGAAGAAGCTCACGAAACCGGGTCGGGCCGACGAAGGGCCCGACTTGGGTTGCGCTAACTACAAAGCGCGCTTGTACCTACAGATAAGCCCCGCTAATGGCGCTAACCTACGCGCGGCCCTCTCAAAAGGCAATGAACCGGAGTCTACCGCGATGCGGCGTTTCGCTTCGCCGGCGGGAGTAACGGCCGCACGTAGTCGCTGAGCGTCTGGATGGAGTCGTTGGTCGCGTCGAGAGCGGTGCGAGCGTCGAACAGCTCTGCCGTGATTTGCAAGGCAGCCAGGACCACGGCGCGGTTCGACTCCACCACCGCGCCACTCGACATCACGCGTCGGATCGCCTGGTCGAGATACTGAGCAACATCGCGAGCATGCTCGGGCGAGGTGTCGGTCCGAAGAGCGTATTCCTCGTTGAGAATCGTGACTCGAGTGGTGTGCTTCTTGGTCGCCATCGGTCAGCCTCCGGTCTGCGCTTGCTGGCGCAAGAATCTCACGCGGTCCAGCATCTGTTTGGTGCGGGCCGCCGCCTCATCCAGCCTCGTGCGGAGCTTCTCGTTCTCCTCTTCCAACTGGGTGACGCGCGCCGACAGGTCCAGGGCCACGACGCCGCCGTCGTGGCTCTCGACTTCCTTGAGGCGACTCTCCGCGGTTAGCGCTCGCCGACGGAATGCAGCCAGCTCGTCGGCGAGATGCCGAACGAGCGTGTCCAGCTCGTGAATCGCGTGGCTGTCAGCCTGTGCGTTGTCTGACATTGAGCTCGTCGGCGAGGGCACGGAGGATGTCCGATCGTCGGGTCTCGATTTCCCGATCGCGTAGAGTGCGCTCCGCGTGGCGGAACGTCAACCTCCACGCGAGACTCCGATGCCCAGCCTCAACGCCGGAGCCAACATAGCGGTCGAATAGTTCCACGCGTTCGAGGAGCCGTCCGGACACCCGGCGCATGACCGCCTCCACGGTCTCGGCTCGTACGGCCTCGGGAACAAGCAGCGCCAAATCGAACTCCGAAGCCGGCGTCGTCGGCAACTCCCGGTACCGAGTCACGACCGGCCGAGCGGACTCGAACTTCCGATGCGCGGACTCGCCTCGGGGCGCGACAGCGCCCGAGGCTAGCACGCCGAGCGAGAGCTCGACGCCGAATGCCGAAGCGGCCCAAACGGGCGCGTCCAGTGCCACGCGTCGCACGGTGCCGGTCGGCTTGCCGTCAACGCGAATGTCCCAGAGCACCTCAGGCGTGTCCGTCACCGTGACGTCGATCGCGGCGCCCGGATAGGCCGTTGCCGCGATGAGCCGGCCGAGCGCTTTCGCGTCCCACTCGCCGTAGTTGATCCAGGCCGCAAACTCCGGCGTCTTGGGATCCGAGAAATGCGCCGGGGCGCGGCGACCCATTATTAGCGCCGCGACGCGCAACTCTTCGGCAGGCAGTTCGGCTTTGCTCGGCTCGAAAGCCGACCCGATCTCGAACAACCGAAGGTTGCCTTCCATGCGCGACAGGTTGTGCTCGGCGCGTCGTGCCAAGCTTTCGAGGACGCTGCGTCTCAGATACGCCTCGTTCTCGGCGAGCGGATTGAGCACCCGAACGTAGTCGGACCCGCCGGCGACGAACGGCATCGGACGGAGCTCGATCATTCCCTGTCCGACCAACATGTCGCGCACCCGACGACCCGTGAGCCATTGTGGATCATCGCCGACCGCCGTTGGCCGGAACGGTCGTAGCTCGACGGGGAAGCTGTCGTAGCCGCGCAGACGCGCGACTTCCTCGATCAGGTCGACCTCGCCGGCGACGTCCGAACGCCACGACGGAATCTCCACCGACAGATCGTGGCCGACCTTGAAGCCGACGCTGCCGAGCAGCGTCGCGATCTCGTCGGCAGGGACGCTCGCACCAAGGAGCGTGGCGACGCGTTTCTCGCGCAGTGGAATACGGCGTGGCGCCAATGGCTCGTACACGAGATCCACCGGCGCACCATCGACATGGCCGCCGGCCAGGCCGACGACGAGCCGCGCCACGCGCTCCAACGCCACGGGTGCAATCTCGACGTCAACACCGCGCTCGAAGCGATAGCTCGCGTCCGACGACATGCCGAGCGCGCGTCGCGCGTTCCGGATTCGGCGAGGATCGAAGTTCGCGACCTCGAGAAAGATGTCCGCGGTCGCGTCGGTAACTTCGCTGTCGCGGCCGCCCATCACGCCGGCGACGGCTTGCGGCTTTTCCGCGTCGGCGATCACGATCATTTCCTCGTTGAGCGCGCGCTCCGAGCCGTCCAGTGTGACGAGCTTCTCACCCGGTTGCGCGCGGCGGACGACGATCGATGGACCGGCGAGCTTGCCGAGGTCGAAGGCGTGCGTCGGCTGCCCGAGCTCGTGGAGCACGTAATTACTCGCGTCGACGATGTTGTTGATCGACCGCGAGCCGACGGCCTCGAGCCGTTTGACGAGCCAATCAGGGCTCGGACCGACGCGAACGCCGCGGATGACCACGCCCATGAATCGGCGGACGAGTCCTTCCTCGGCGACGGAGACGTTCACATCCGAAGCGCGCGCGGCGCGAGGGTCGCGCGTCGCGCCGGGCAGTGCGATTTCGCCGGCGCCGGCAAGCTCGGGCAACGAGAGTGATTTGCGCGCGATCGCGGCGACTTCGCGAGCGACGCCGAGGTGCGACAACAAATCCGGGCGATTCGCGCCGACATCGAGCACAATCTGCGTGTCGCCAACGGGCAAGGCTCGCAAGAACGGTGTTCCCGGCGGAACGTCGACGTCGAGCTCGAGGATGCCGTCTTGTTCATCGCCCAAGCCGAGCTCGCGCGCCGAGCACAGCATGCCGTCGGAGATGGCGCCGCGGATCTTCCGCTTCTGGATCTTGAGACCGTTGGGCATGAGCGTGCCGGTCGGCGCGAACGGATAGACCTTTCCCGCCGTCACGTTGGGCGCGCCACACACGACGTCAAGGAGCGTTCCCGTCCCGGCGTCGACTTTCGTGACGTGCAAATGATCCGAGTCCGGATGCGGCGCTTCCTCGACGACGCGGGCGATGACGATTGGCGCCAAATCCTGGCGGAGCGCGACGAGTTCGTCGACCGTCGCCACGTGGGCGGTGAGCAATTCGCGAAGCTGAACCGGCGTTTCGTCGAACGGAACGAACGCCTTCAGCCACTGATACGAAACGTTCATCCTTCGGCTCCGCTCAGGACAGGTCCGGCGATTTGCTCCAGGAATCTCACGTCGGAGTCGTAGAGGATTCTGATATCAGGAATTCCATACCGGCTGATCGCGATGCGCGCCGGGCCCATGCCAAACGCCCAGCCCGAGTACCGTTCGGGGTCGAGGCCCGCCGCCTCGAGGACAGCGGGGTGCACCATGCCCGATCCAAGGATCTCGATCCATCCCGTCCCCTTGCACGCCGGGCAGCCGCTGCCGCCGCAGATACCGCACTGCACGTCCATCTCCGCCGACGGCTCGGTGAACGGAAAGAAGGACGGCCGGAAGCGCGTCCGCGACGCGCCGAAGAAGCGTTCGGCGAACAGGTTCAGCGTCGACTTGAGGTCGACGAAGCTGATGCCTTCATCGACACACAACCCTTCGATCTGGGCGAATGCCGGCGCGTGCGACGCGTCGAAGAAGTCGCGACGATAGACGGTACCCGGAATGAGCACGCGGATCGGCGGCGCATAACGCTGGAGCGTTCGCACCTGAACGGGCGACGTGTGCGTGCGCAGCAGTCCACCGCCCTCGAGGTAAAGCGTGTCGTGGGCGTCGAGCGCCGGATGGTTCGGCGGGAAGTTCAACGCGCCGAAGTTGTACCACTCCGTCTCCGCTTCCGGCCCCTGGGCGACCGTGAATCCCAGCTCGCGGAAAATTCCTTCGATTTCCTCGATGACGAGCGTGACGGGATGCTTCGCGCCTTTCCAGGCGCGCCGCTCGGGAAGTGAGAGATCCTCCTTCGCGCCCACCTGACGTGCGCGACCAAGCACGGTCTTGCGCTCGTCATGGAGCGACTGGAGATGCGCGCGCGCTTCATTGAACCGCTTGCCCGCGGCGGGCTTGTCTTCCTTCGAGACCACCTTGAGCGATTCCTGAAGCGACTTCAGGCGGCCTTGGCGGTCGCCGAGGAACGCGACCCGCGCGGCTTCGAGCGCGTCGACGTCGGTCGCCGCGCTCAATGCCGCCGTTCCTTCGCGCTCGATTGCCGCCGCTTCGGACAGGTACTGGTCGAGGTTCATAAGGGAGAATGAAAGACGTCGATGGACAATGCGAAGCGGCGGCAGCGCGATAGGTTCGTCGCGCTGCCGCCGCCGATGACGAGCGAAAACTTACGCTGCGTTCAACGCGGAGCGCGCTTTGTCGGCGAGCGCCGTAAACGCGGCGGGATCGTGCACGGCGAGATCGGCGAGGATCTTCCGGTTCACTTCGATCCCGGCCTGCTTCAATCCGTTCATGAACGTGTTGTAATTCATGTCATTCTGGTGCGCCGCGGCGTTGATGCGCGTGATCCAGAGACGGCGGAAATCGCGCTTCTTGTTCTTGCGATCGCGGTACGCGTACTTCCAGCCGCGCTCGACGGTCTCCTTGGCGGGGCCCCACAGCTTGCTGCGCGCGCCGAACGCGCCGCGCGCGGCCTTCATGATCTGCTTCTTCCGCTTCAGGCGCGGAACGTTCGATACGGAACGTGGCATCGTCGGTCTCCGGTTAGGCCTGAAGCAGACGCTTCACGTGTTTGACTTCGCCGTTCGTGGCCACGAGACCGGCTTGGCGGAGGCGGCGTTTCCGCTTCGATGTCTTCTTGGTCAGGATGTGGCTCTTGAACGCCTTGTAGCGGCGGACCTTGCCCGAACCGGTGACCTTGAAGCGCTTCTTCGCGCCTTTGTGAACCTTCATTTTTGGCATATCAATAATTCCTCATAAAGCAAATCCTTGGCTTCGCCCAGGATGACGCCGGCGCGTCATTTCGGCGCGAGAATCATCGTCATCGACTTGCCTTCCAGTCGTCCCGCGCTTTCGATTTTTCCGACGTCCGCCAGGGCAATCGCCACGCGCTCGAGGACGGCCTGTCCGAGCTCGGGGTGGGCGACCTGACGGCCGCGGAACATCATGGTGACTTTCACTTTGTTCTTCTCTTCGAGAAACCGGCGCGCGTGCCGGGTCTTCGTGTCGAAATCGTGATCGTCGATCCCGGGGCGGTACTTCACTTCCTTGAGCTCGATCACGTGCTGCTTCTTCTTCGCGATCCGCGCCTGCTTCGCCATCTCGAACTTGTACTTGCCGTAGTCCATGATGCGGACGACCGGCGGGCGGGCAGTTGCGGCAACTTCGACCAGGTCCAGGCCTTGTTCTTCGGCCATCCGAAGGGCGGCGTCGACCTCGAGAATTCCGAGCTGCGAGCCGTCAGAGCCAATGACGCGGACTGGAGTGATGCGGATCTGGCGATTGACCCGCACGCGCTTTGTTGTGTCCTGAATACCGAAATCCTCGAAGAGAGAAAACAAAAAATGCGCGGACTGCTGAGAAGTCCGCGCATACGGCCGACCTCCCAAGATGTGGGTTGCCGGCGGTTTACTGGACTCCTGTAGCACGCCTCGCAACCAGCGCGAGGGCCAAAGGGTGGGACCCGTTGACGGTCCGCTTGACAGATTGTGCGGTAAATGTATGCCGGAGGGGAATTTAGGTCAAGGCGCGGTGGTGTAGGCCTTCCCGTCGTGCACCAACCGCGACCACGGTGTGACCGCGTCATGCTCAAAGACGACGAGCCAGCTGTCGTCCACCGCACGCCTGAGCACGCGCCGCTTCGTCTCGAGGGTCACCAGCGGCTCGACGTCGTAGCCCATGATCCAGGCGAGCGGGAGGTGCGCTGTCGTCGGCGCCAGATCGGCGATGTAGAACGCCTGTTCGCCGTCGGACTCGACCAGAAGGCCCTGATGATGCGGCGTGTGGCCCGGCGTCGGGATGCCGCGGATGCCGGCGATGATCTCGCGCTCGCCCTCGATGAAATCGACGAGCCCCGCTTCGACCAACGGAACGAAATTGTGCGGGAAATAGCTCGCCGCCGTCCGCTCGTTCGTGTGGGTTGCGTACTCGTACTCGCCGCGCTGCATCACATATCGCGCGTTCGGGAATGCCGGATAAATCTTGCCGTCGCCGGCGCGCATGGTGTTGCCACCGGCGTGGTCGAAGTGGAGATGGCTATTGATGACCAGCGAGACATCCGCCGGCTGGAAGCCGGCAGCGCGAATGCCGTCCTCCAATTGCGTCGGCGTTCCTGAATTCTCGATGCCATAGATCTCGTAGAACTTCTCGTTCTCCTTGTTCCCCGCCCCGGTGTCGATCAACACCAAACCGACGTCGTGCTCGATCAGAAGGCAGCGCATCCCAAGTTGGATGCGATTGCGCTCATCAGCGGGAACCCGGCGCTCCCAGAGCGGTTTGGGGACGACGCCGAACATGGCGCCGCCGTCGAGCTTCTGGCCGCCCGCCTGGATCGCGTGCACGCGCAGACGGCCAATCGTTCGACTTTCAACGAGCGGTTGAGGGATCATGTGAGGTCAGGCGGTGCGATCGTCGGAGACGCTGTGCGGCATCGCGGGCGGACGCCGGCGTCGCTTCTTCTTTCGACTCGTTGGCGCGCGAAGCAGCCGCTGGAGATCATCGAGCGACTCGCATTCACGCGAGCGGGCTTCTCGGAGAAAGCGCACAAGTACTTTCGCCGTTGCCATTGCGTCGCCGCCCGCTCGATGACGCGCGGTGTTCACGATCCCGTAGTAATCGCTCAGCGAATCGAGATTGCGACGCCGAAGCTGTGGCAGGAAATGACGCGCCATGCGTACGGTACACAGTCGTTGGCCGACGAGCGGTCGCCGCGTCGCGCGCGCCACCTCATTCGAAATGAAACGCCAGTCGAATCCGGCGTTGTGCGCGACGAACACACTTCCCTCGAGCGCGCCGAGCAATTGATCGCAGATGTCGGCGAAGCGTGGCGCGTTTCGGACCATCTCCCACGTGATGTTCGTCAGCGCCATGACGGCCGGCGGAATCGGTCGGTCCGGATTCACCAGGGTCTCGAACATCATCTCCGCCCGGCCGTCGCGAACGCGAACGACCGCGACTTCGGTGATCCGGTCACCGGCCATCGAGCGCGACCCCGTCGTCTCGACGTCGACGACGACGAACGACTCCTGCTCGAGGGTGCGACTGATGTCTACGTCCGCCGGGGCACTCGCGTCGCGCAGCATCCAGCGGCCGACACGATCGCGGACGAAGCGCGCGTGTCCGGCAAACAGTGCCGTCGCCATGTGCTCGGCGACGGTCGCTGGCGCACCCGGCAGCTGACACACATAGGAAATCAACGATTGCGCATCCGCCGGTCCCGCGGCCAGAAAGTCAGCGGCGCGACTCGTCAGCGGTGTATCGGAATTGCCGAGTGAGATCGAGGTCATGTCACTGGCTAAGGGTTACGACCACGGATCGTCGCGACAAACGGGAAGGGTCATGCAGCGTGGGCCGCCGCCGCCGCGAACCAGCTCGGATCCCTCGAACGTAATCACCGCGCGTTCTCCCTCGGCGATGCGATCGTCGCCTGTGAGAAACGAGGATCCCGTGACGAGGCGGAAGCCCATGCGCTGCAGCTCGTGCAACGTCGCCTCGTTGCGCTGATAGGAGAGAATGACACCCGGACGCATCGCCACGAAGTTGCAACCGGATGCCCACTGCTCGCGTTCCTGGAGTGTCCGCTTATCGCCGCCGCAGAACACGGGTTCGACCGGCATGTCGCATTCGGCGAGCGCGTCAAAAATGTTGGGCCGCTCGCGAATCGTGTGCTCACCTTTCCGCCAATGGAGAACCGGCAGGCGCTCCGGTCCGATGAAGTGCGGCGGAAAGACGGCGCAGAGCTCGCGATCGAGCTGCGTGAAGATCATGTCGAGATGGATGGCCGTGCTTTCCTTGGGCATTACGACCACGACGACGTCGCAGACTTGGGTCTGCTGGAACAGAGTCGAGGCGAGTTGATCGATCGCCGCTGGGCTCGAGCGCTCACTGAAGCCGATGACGACCAGGTCGCGTCGCAGCGGATGGACGTCGCCGCCCTCGACGGTGTAGTTCACGCGCCGCTCCGCCGACCCGTCGTAGAGAATCCCGGAGTTCGCCAGCTGCGGGTGATGGACGAAGAGCGCTTTCATGATGATCGCCTCTGTCCACCGGATGGCGTACCGCATCGAGCCGATCATCACGTGATCGTCGACGACCATGCAGCTCTCGCGAGTGAAAAAGAGGTTCGGCAAGGGCGGAAGGACGTACCCAGGCTCGTTGAGGGCTTTGGCGACCGGTCCCGGGGGCTCTTCCTTCCCCTCGATCAGCAGCTTCACCAATGCGGCCGCGTCGAGCTCGCCGATGTCACGCGCCAGGGGCTCGGACGGCACGATGTCCATCGTCTCCCGAATCAGGAGCTCCCGAGACTCCGGGGTGGATAGGATGTCGGCCAACAATGACCGTACCTGGTGCACCGTGGCGAAGCGCTCGAGGATCGCAATAAACCGGCGATGCTCGCGCTGCGCGGACTCGGCTTCGATAATGTCGTCGTAGAGGTAATCGGCCCGATTGCTTGGAGTTACGGCCAGCAGCTCCGGCCCTGGAGAATGCACCAGAACGGCGCGCATTCGTCCGATTTCCGACGACACGTGGGCGGTCATGCGCCAAAGCTAACGGTGGCCGTGTAACTGGTGCAGCCGGACGGGTTCCCTTAACTTGTGAATGAATTCACAAGCCTTACGCATCTCGTGAAACGCATCGCAGACTCCACCGTTCGGCGCCTCTCGGCCTACCTCCGATTCCTGGAAGACTTCGAGAACCGTGGCCTGTCGACCATCTCCAGTGAGGAGTTGGCGAAACGGGGAGGAACCACCTCGGCCCAAGTCCGGAAGGACCTGTCCTTTTTCGGTTCGTTCGGAAAACGGGGCCTCGGGTATTCTGTCCCCGAGCTCGCCGGACGCCTGCGCGAGATTTTGGGCCTCGGCAGGGAATGGCGGGTGTTCATCGTCGGCGCTGGAAAGATCGGCGCGGCACTCGCGCAATATCGCGGATTTCGCCAGCGCGGATTCACGATTCTCGCCGCGTACGACAACAGTTCCGACAAGATCGGCAAGAAGCTGGACGGTGTCGCGGTTCGCGATATCGAGCACCTCGAGCGGGATATCCAGCGCGAGAAACCGGACATCGTCGTACTGACCGTTCCCGGCGATCAGGCTCAGAAGGTCGTCGATCGTGTCGTGAAAGCCGGAGTGCGCGCCATCTTGAGCTTCGCGCCCACGCAGCTTCACGCGCCCGCCGACGTGGCGGTGAAAACGGTCAACATGGCGATGGAGCTCGAAGGTCTCAGTTTCGCGCTGACGAACCGCGACTGATCGCCCGCGCCAAGCGTGCGAAGGCACCCGGGCTAAGCGTTTCCGGGCGAACGGACGGATCGATCTCCGCTGACGCCAAGAACCCGTCGGCGACGCTTGCCTCGACGCTCAACAGCTCGCGAACGACGCGTCGCATCTGCTTTCGTCGAAAACTGAAAGCATCCTGAACGAGCTTGCGAAAGCCGGGCTGCTCGTCGTCGGCGATGACAGGAGTGTCGAGCGGCGTCACCCGAACCACCGCACTCTCGACTTTCGGCGGCGGGTGAAAGGAGCCCGGCGCTACGCGAAACAAGATTTCGATTCGCGAGAGAGCCTGCGCGTTCACCGAGAGCGCACCGTAGGCGCCTGAACCCGGCTCGGCAGCGAGTCGCTGCGCTACCTCGCGCTGTACGAGGTACACCGCTCGGCTCGCGCGCGGAGGCTCGAGCGCGTGAAATAGAATCGGCGTCGTGATGTAATACGGGATGTTTCCAACGAGCTTGTACGCCCCGCCGGCGATGGTTCCGAGATCGACGGTGAGTACGTCAGCCTGAACGACGGTGACAGACGCGTCGTTCGCGTACCGGTCTTTCAGCCGCTCGGCCAGTGCTCGGTCGTACTCGATGAGCACGAGACGCCGGACTTGCCCGTGCAGCACCGCGGTGAGACTGCCCCGTCCCGGCCCGATCTCGATCAGGGTATCCTCGGGAGAGAGATCGAGCGCCGCGGCAATGCGCCCGAGAATGCGCGGGTCGTCGAGGAAATGTTGGCCGAGGCTTTTTCGAATGGGCGGCAACCGACCGGCGGCACCGCGGTCGCGCGCGGGCATGGGTTTTCTCTCAGGTCCGCACGAGGACGACCGTCAGGTCGTCGCGCAGCGGCGCGCCTTGCGTGTGTGCGTTCAATTCTTCGACGATCCGCTCGAGGATCACTCTGGGCTCGGCGTCGAGATTGTCGCGAATCGTCTCGATCACTCGTTCTTCACCAAGGCGCTCGCCGGCGCGGTTACGGGCGTCGCTCACCCCGTCGGTGAAGAGGACGAGGAGATCCTTTTTTCGACGCCAGCTCCGCCGCGCGGTTACCGGCGGCTTTTCGTTCATGCCGAGCGGCGGATCGATCGCGGGGAGCCGCTCGAAACCGTGTTCACGATTGACGAGAAACGCGTGCGGATGCCCGGTGTTGGCGTAGTGCAACTCGCCTTCCTCGGGATCGATCACTCCGTAGAACGCGGAGATGAACATCTCCGTCATTGTCAGCTCGTCCCGAAGCGTCGAGACGAGCGCGTTCAGCATCTCGCCCGGATCAGTCGTCGTCTGTGAGTGGATGGCCGCGGCGCTCATCGTGAGCGCCATGATGAGCGCGGCCTGGTATCCGTGACCAGACACGTCGCCGATCATGATACCGGTGCGCGATCCGCCGAGGTGGAAGAGGTGATAGAAATCGCCACCGACACTTTCCGCGGGAACGACGCGCGCGGCAACCATCGCATCCGGCGCGAGGATGCTGTCGCTCGGCAGGAGCTTCATCTGGAGCTCGTGCGCCAGCTGCATCTCGTGCGACAGTCGTTGTTGCTCGACGGACGCGCGCACGAGGCGCGTATTCTGGATCGCGGTGCCGATCTGCGTGGCGATCGCCGCGATGAGCTTTTGGTCGCCGGCGGTGAATGGCTGACCGGAACGCCGATCCGAGAGATTCACTACGCCGAGCGGCTCGGCGCCGCGCGGCGCGGGCGCCGTCCACATGATCGGCACCGAGAGCATCGCGCCGCGGCGGTAGCCCGCCTCCTCCGGACAGGGTGACTCGCCCGTCTCGAGCAACGCGGGATGTTGACTACGAAAAACCCGTGCGCTGACGCTGCACGGGTCGTCGACGCGGATCGGAGGAACGGTAGTCAGGTCGACCCCGAGCGCCGCGACGGCCCGCAATGTATCGGTCGCTCGCTCGTGCACGAGGACCGTGGCCTTGCGAGCACCGACCGTCTCGGAGACTTCGGTGAGAATTGTCTTCGCCGCTTCGTCGAGCGAGACGGTGCGACCGAGGATCTCGCTGATCGTGTAGAGGAGATTGATCTCCTCGTACCGCTCGGCAAGCTCATTTGCCGCGTGTTCGACTTCGAGCGCTGATTGCAGATACTGCGTGATGACGGGAAGCAGGAAGCTCATGTACGTCCGCAGATCGACGCCCGGGGCGGGACAGGGACCCAACGCCAGCCACGCGCGATGCGGCCCCGGTACGGCGGCGACCAAAACGGACCCGGCATCGGTCCGAGCGTCGACCGGCGAGTCGGTTCCCGAAGGAAACACCGTGAGCTTGGGCGCGCCGGGTGTGCGCGGCTCGGCGATGGGCGCGTCAGTCGGCGAAGCCCCCCCTCCCTGAACCCAGAGTGCCGCTTCGCAAGCGGTCGCCTTGCGGAAGGCGTCGAGAACCTCCGCCAGGTCGCTCATTCGCGGTGCAGCGTCATGCGGACGACACTGCCGTGCGCAGCCTCGAGGCGCTCGACGCGATCCATCAGCTTGCGCATGAGAAAGAGTCCGCGACCATCCTCGCGTCCGAGGTTCTCAGGCGTTGTCGGGTCGATCAGTGAGGCGTCGAGATCGAACCCGGTGCCCTCGTCGCCGACCTCGAGCACCAAGCGTTCCGCACCCACCTCGGCGTGCACGTGAACGTGCTTCGCGGGATCGTCGCCGTTGCCGCGCAGGATGGCGTTGGACAGCGCTTCAGTCAGCGCGACCGGGACATTCAGCATGAGCTGTCGGTGTCCGTAGGCCATGACCTGACACTCGCGGCGCACTAACTCGACGACTTTTTCGATATACCGGACGTCGTTCGGGATTTCGACGTCGACGACCCGTACGCGGCCGTCGGGCGAGCTCCCGTGGCGTTCAGTTCGTGGCATCCATGAATCCTAAGAGAGCGGGCACCGGCGGGAAGCGGGTCGAGTCCGCTTTCGCCAGTGCCCGCGCCGGAGGCATTCCGGGCGAGGCCGCATTAGAAGCTTTGCAACGCTCGCTCGCGTGTATCGGCGATTTGGAAGAGCGTGTCGAGCTTCGTCAGCTCGAACAACGTTTTGAGGTCGTCGTTCAGGTTGGCGAGGCGCAGTTCCCCGCCCTGTTCGCGAATCTTCTTGGACAGCGAGACCAGGACACCGAGGCCCGAGCTGTCGATGTATCCGGTCTGCGAGAAGTCGATCAAGAACTTTTTCTCACCGCGCTCGAGCTCATCGAGCACTTTCTGCTTCAGCTCCTGCCGATTTCCGACGATCAGCTGACCTTCGACGTCGACCACGACCACCTCCCCTTCCTTTTTCACCGAGAAGCTCATGACGTTCTCTCCTGGCGGTCCTCGTTCGGTGCCGCGGTCGCGTCCATAGACTGGAGCGCGGTGATCGCGGCCACATTGATAATGTCTTCGGCTGTCGCGCCGCGCGAGAGATCACTACACGGTTTGCGCAGCCCCTGCACAAACGGTCCAATCGCTTCGGCGCCGGCGATCCGTTGCACGAGTTTGTACGCGATGTTGCCGGCGTCCAGCGACGGGAAGACTAACACATTCGCCCGTCCGGCCACGGGGCTGTCCGGCGCTTTGCGAGCCGCCACCGCGCTAGCGAGCGCAGCATCTCCTTGCAATTCTCCGTCCACAGCGAGGTGAGGCGCTCTTCGGCGAACCTCGGCGACGGCGGCGCGGACACGATCGACCGAATCCCCTTCGGCGCTTCCCTTGGTGCTGAATGAAAGAAACGCCACAACCGGGTTGTCGCCCACAATGCGCCGCCGGTCCGACGCTGCAGCCAGCGCGATGTCGGCGAGTTGCGTCGGCGTCGGATATCGGACGACCGCGGCGTCGGTAAACGTCAGCACTTCACTCGAAGCGCCGCGAAAGGGCGGGACGACCATGTAGAACGAACTGGAAACCGTTCGTACGCCGTCGGCTGGCCCGATCATCCAGAGCGCGGCACGTAACACATCGCCCGTGGTGTGGAGGGCTCCCGCCACGCAACCGTCCGCGTCGCCCGCGGCCACGACCGCGTCGGCGAAGAAGAGCGGTGTGTGGAGAAGCGACACGGCGTCTTCTTTTGTGAGGCCTTTCTGCTGCCGCCGTCGAAACAGCGCGTCGGCAGCGGACGCCGTGAGTGGATCACTCGCCGGATCTCGAACCGCGACGCCGAGTGCCCGAACCGTATCGATCGACGCGGGCACCGCGTGATCGAGGACGACGATCGGCTCGACAATTTTTCGTCGAGCGAGATCGCGGACGGCGTCCCACGTTCGCTCGTCGGCACTTTCCGGAAAAACGATGCGGCGCACCGACGCGGCCGCGCGCGTCTGAACGTCAGCGAGAAAGCTCAATGGGAGTGAGACCGGGCGCGGAGGGCCTTGGCGACCGCGGGGTGCACCAGGCTCGAGACATCTCCGCCGTACCGCGCGATCTCCCGCACGAGGCTGGCGCTGATGTACGTCGTATCGAGTGACGGAACCATGAACACGGTCTCCAGCTTCGGCGACAAGTGGCGGTTCATCAATGCCATCTGGTACTCATACTCGAAGTCGCTCACGGCGCGCAGACCGCGAATGAGCAGCGTCGCGCCTTCGTGCGCGGCAAAATCCACGAGGAGTCCACCGAAGCTCTTCACCTCGATGCGCGAATCGTCGCCGACCGCGGCCCGAATGAGATCGACACGCTCCTCGATCGTGAACAGCGGCTGCTTCGACGAATTGACCGCGACGGCAACGATCAGACGATCGACGAACTCGAGGCTGCGCTGGACGAGATCCTCGTGCCCGCGCGTGATCGGATCGAAGCTACCGGCGTATATGGCGATGCGCATGCGAGGCGTTGGTCGTGGATCGAAGATCGGCCGACTCAGCCGTTCGCACTAAAATAGCGACCCGCGATTCGTCGTCTACGCATCAAGGCCGAAGAACGAGATCGCGACGCTGCCGTACGCTCTCGTGTCTGTGGCGCCGGGCAGTCGCTCGCGTCGGCCGTGCTCGACGCCGAGAATCTCGGCGAAGGGCGTCGCCAGCCACTGCTCGGCAACCCGTTCGGCGAGCCCCATACCGTACGGCGGATCGGCAAACGCCACGTCGTACGCATGCGGCTCGAGGCGCTCGATGAAGCGCAGCGCGTCGGCGCGATGAATCGTGATCTGTCCGACGGCGCCGAGCCGTTCGGCGTTTGCGGCGATCGCCGTCAGGCTTTTCGGCGCAATTTCCACGAGGTCGATCGCCTCGGCGCCGCGCGACAGTGCCTCGAGCCCCAGGGCGCCCGACCCCGAGAACAGATCGAGCACGCGCGCGCCGGGGAGCCACGGGTTCACGATACTCATCCAGGCTTCGCGAACGCGATCGCCGGTCGGTCGCACTCGTTCATCCGACGGCGCGTCGATCCGACGACCGCGCCATTTGCCGCCGATGATCCGCACTACGCCCGGAAATCGGCGAGCCTGCCCTGGAGCCGGGATTCGCCGTTCCACTCGTCACGCTCGAGCCGGTAGGCGACGTCCACTCGCATGCCGACGTCGAGCTCTTTGGCGCGCGGCCCCATCCCCCAGCCGACCATGACGAGGGTACGTCCCTCATCGGAGAACGCGACTTTCAGTCCATCCTTGCCGACGACGCGCGGTGGCGACGCGACAACAAGCCCGCGCGAAACGAGCAGTGGCGATGGATTGCCGACGCCGCAGGGCTCGATGTATCGCAGCAAGGTCTCGAGCTCCGAGTTCGCCTCGGAAAGAGGAAGCTCGAGATCGACGCGTAATTCGGGAACGAGATCGTCTTCGGTGAGACGAGACGCCGCGACCGCGTTGAAGCGCGCCGCGAATTCCTCGACGCGATCTCGAGCGATCGTGATGCCGGCCGCTGAACGGTGGCCGCCGAACCGCTGAAGCAGATCGCGACATTCGGTCAAGGCGCCGTGCAGATCGAACACGCTGATCGAACGCCCCGAACCTTTCCCGTGGTCCCCCTCGAGCGCGATGAGCATCGCGGGCCGCCCAAATTCTTCCACGATGCGCGAGGCGACGATGCCGATCACGCCGGGGTGCCACCCCTCGCCGGCGAGCGCGATACCGAACGTCGCGGGGAGATCCATCTCGAGGACGCGACCCCGCGCGGTCTCCAGCGTCGCGCGATCGATCTCCTGTCGCCGGGCGTTGAGCTCTTCCAGCTCGCGGGCGATCGGATTTGCCTCTTCGTCCGAGGTGGTCATCATGAGCTCGACACCGCGCATCGCACTGCCAAGGCGCCCCGCGGCATTCAGCCGCGGCGCCAGAATGAACCCGACGCGACCCGCGGTGAGCGACTTCCGATCCAGGCCGGCGGCGCGAATCATCGCGCGCACGCCTGGACGCTGGGGGTCGTTCAGGAGCTTCAAACCATAGCGTACGAGGACGCGGTTCTCGCCGCGCAGCGGGGCGACGTCGGCGATCGTGGCCAGGGCGACGAGGTCGAGCATCGCGTAGACGGCGCCATCGTTGCCGCCCACCGCCCGGGTGAGGGCGAGTGCCAACTTGAAGGCGACGCCAACCGCGGCAAGATCCTTGTCCGCCGACGGGCAGTCGGGCCGCTTCGGATTCAGCACGGCGTACGCAGGCGGCAACGGGCCACCCGGCAAATGGTGATCGGTGACGATGACGTCGATGCCGGAAGCTTGCAGCTCGGCAATCGGACCATGCGCGCTCGTTCCGCAGTCGCAGGTGATGACCAGCTTTGCGCCGCACTGCTTCGCCGCGCGAACCCCGGCGTCGCTGAGGTCATAGCCGTCCTGAAGGCGCCGCGGAATGAACGGCACCGCATTGCCGCCAAGGGTGGTCAGCGTCCGCGTCATCAACGTCGTCGAGCAGATCCCGTCGACGTCGTAGTCGCCATGCACGACAATCGTCTGATTCTCGCGCAGCGCGACGACGATTCGCTCCACGGCGCGATCGACGTCCTTCAAACAATTCGGCTCGTGCAGATGCTCGAGGCGCGGGCGAAGATAGGCCTTCGCGTGGTCCGGCTCACCGAACCCGCGGCTGGCCAGCAAGCGGCAGATCGCATCGGGAAGGTGCAGCTCGGCGGAGAGCTGCGCGACCGCGGCCGCGTTGGGCGATTCGGGAAGAATCCAGCGAGCGCTCGGTCGAGCGCGAACGGCGGGGGCGGACGCGGTCACGGCGGAAAGTTATGATCGCGGCCCGTCGCCAACAATCATCAATCGGCCGCGTACAGCATCACACCGCATCCCTCGCAGATTTCGGTCGCGCCCGTGCCAAGCATTCCGCTCCGGCGCTGCATCGGGATCATCGTATCACAATTCCCACAGCTCACGCCACGAAGTGGAAAAACCGCGTGGACTCGTTTTCGTGATCGGATTCGTTCGTACCGTGACAGCAAGCTGCCGGGAACCGAGCGAGCCCGATCCTGCCGCGACGCACGCACGGTGCCGAGTTGCAGTTCGATCTCTTTCTGATCCGCTCCGAGCGACTCCTGCGCTGACGCTTGCGCCAGCTCGGTCTCGACGGCGAGCCGGCGCCTCTCTTCCACCTGATGGTT